>CAWUUY010000001.1:0-2994 GCA_963924885.1 uncultured Burkholderiales bacterium
GGCGCAGGTGACCAGGTCTTTGGACACGATCGCGTCTTCGATTTTGGCATCCAGCGGGCCGGCCGCGCCCATGCAGGTGGTGCAGCCGTAGGCAACGACGCCGAAGCCGAGTTTTTCGAGTGGTGCGAGCAGGCCGGCATCACGCAGATACGCGGTGACGACTTTGGAGCCAGGCGCGAGCGAGGTCTTGACACGCGGATGCGGCATCAGGCCTTTTTCAGCGGCGCGCTTGGCGAGCAGGCCCGCCGCGATCAGCAGCGCCGGATTAGAGGTGTTGGTGCAGGAGGTGATCGATGCGATCAGCACGTCGCCGTGGCCTACGTCGAACGCGTGGCCGGTGGCCTCGCGGCGATTCAGATCATCGGCGGCGCGCGCATAACCGTTTTTGTCGGTGGGCGCTGCAAACAGCTTGTCGAAGTCGCGGCCCAGGTCGGGCAGGCTCACGCGATCCTGCGGGCGTTTCGGCCCGGACAGGCACGGCACGATGGAGTCGAGGTCAAGCTCGATCACCTGGCTGTAGTCGATGTCGCCGGCCTTGGGCATGCCCCACATGCCCTGCGCCTTGAAATACGCTTCGATCGCGGCAACTTGTTCCGGCTCGCGACCGGTGGTGCGGAAGTAATCCACGGTTTTTTCATCGACCGGGAAGTAGCCCATAGTGGCGCCGTATTCCGGCGCCATGTTGGCCACGGTGCAGCGGTCGGCGGCGGTTAGCGCGGTGGCGCCCGCGCCGTAGAACTCGACGAATTTTCCCACTACTTTGGCCTTGCGCATGAGTTCGGTGACAGTGAGCGCCAAATCGGTGGCGGTGACACCTTCGCGCAGTTTGCCGGTCATGTGGCAACCGACGACATCGGGCGTGAGGAAGGCATTCGGTTGTCCGAGCATGCCGGCTTCGGCTTCAATGCCGCCCACGCCCCAGGCTACGATGCCAATGCCGTTGACCATAGTGGTGTGCGAGTCGGTGCCGAAAACGGTATCGGGGAACCACACGCCGTCTTTTTCAAACACACCGCGCGACAGATGCTCCATATTGATTTGGTGAATAATGCCGTTGCCCGGCGGTATTACGCGCACGGTCTTGAACGCGCCCTGCGCCCATTTCACGAACAGGTAGCGCTCGGCGTTGCGCTTGAATTCGATTTCCTGATTGCGCTGCACGGCGTCCGGCGCGTTATGCACGTCGATCTCAACCGAGTGATCGACCACGACATCCACCGGCACCAGCGGCTCGATATTGCCCGGCGGCACGCCCAAACGCGCCGCTGCGTTACGCATGGCCGAGAGATCATTCAGCGTGCCGAAGCCGATCAAATCCTGCAACACGATGCGCACCACGATAAAGGGAATTTCTGCGGTGCGCGTGGCATTGGGCTGCCACGCGGCGAGCGCCTTTACGTGTTCTTCGGTGATTTTTTTGCCGTCGCACTGGCGCAGCAGCGCTTCGAGCACCACGCGGATCGAGCGCGGCAGGCGCAAAACTTTGCCGAGGCCCGCTTGTTCCAGCGCGGCGAGGGAATAGTATTTGCCGGTCTTGCCTGATGAAGGAATGAAATCGCGTAGGGTATTGAAGGTGTCTTGTGCCATGCTGGGCTCCAGAGATCGTTTTGATATAAGTATTTGTTTATAAAAAAATTTTAACTGATTTGCGGCAGAGACGGATATGCTAGCAGCCTGTCGGACTTAACGAAAAAGCTTCGCACGATTCGACAGGTGATGCGCGCAATGAACTTCCACACGTCCGTTTGCTCGCTGTTTAATGCAGCGCACACCGGACACTCTGATACGTTTGAGCACCTTTGTCGGATACTTTTGTATTGAAAAATTCATCCTTTCTTGGCCGGTTCAGGCTAAGTCCGACAGGCTGCTAGGAAACGATCTCCTCTCCCGCCCAGAGGCGGGAGAGGGCTAGGGTGAGGGCAGGGGAAGCACCCTTATTGGCGTTAGAGAGCGGCTGCCCGTCACCCTAGCCCTCTCCCCGTAAACGGGGCGAGGGGACTGGTGTGTCGGTCAGGTTATTACGCCGCCATCAACTCCCGCAACACAAACGGCAGTATCCCGCCGTGCCTCAGGTATTCCACTTCAATCGGCGAATCCACGCGCAGCGTGACAGCCACTTTTTGCGCGCTGCCATCCGCGCGGTGAATCACCAGCGTGACATCCTGCAACGGTTTCAGATTGCCGCCTTCGACACCGAGCAGTTCGTAGGTTTCGGTGCCGGTGATGTTGAGCGACTGCACGCTGTCGTTGCCCTTGAACTGACACGGCAGCACGCCCATGCCGACAAGGTTGGAGCGGTGGATGCGCTCAAAGCCGCGCGCAACCACCACTTTGACGCCTAACATCTGCGTGCCCTTGGCCGCCCAGTCGCGCGACGAACCCGTGCCGTATTCTTCGCCGCCGAACACGAACAGCGGCACCTTGTCTTTCTGGTACCGCATCGAGGCTTCGTAAATCGTCATCTTGTCGCCGCTGGGCTGGTGCAGCGTAACGCTGCCTTCGCTGCCGGGAGCGAGCAGGTTCTTGATACGCGGATTGGCAAACGCGCCGCGCACCATCACTTCATGGTTGGTGCGGCGTGAACCGAAGCTCGACAAATCGGTGCTGCCCGCAGCCACTAGCCAGTCGCCGGCGAGCGTGCCTTTGCGGATCGGCGCCACGGGGCTGATGTGATCGGTGGTCAGCTTGTTTCCGTAAATGCCCAGCGCACGGCCGCCTTTGATGTCGCTGACTTTCGGCAACTCAACCTTGAAGCCCTCGAACAGCGGCGGCTCGAGCATGTAGGTGGATTTCGGGTCCCACTGGAACAACGCGCCCTTGGCTTCGGGAATCGCATCCCACAGGTCTTTCGCGCCGTCGAGATTGCCGTACTCACGCTTGAAGTTGGCGCTGTCGGTGGCGAATTTCATCAACGCTTCGACTTCTTCGGGCGTGGGCCACAGGTCTTTGAGGAACACCGGCTTGCCGTCTTTGTCGTTGCCGAGCGGATCGGTG
>CAWUUY010000002.1:0-12196 GCA_963924885.1 uncultured Burkholderiales bacterium
TGTCCGGTCATTTCTCGAATAAATTCAACTGGTTAGCCATTGTGCATTCATTTGTTGCGATTGTCGCTTCGGTAAGCAATTGAATCAATGATCTTTTCTCGAATAGCGTCAAACTCAGAATCTGTAGAATTGTGTAGAGCGAGGCGTCCGATTTCAGACGTTTCTTGACGATGGCGACAAGGATATAAGCCGAGATGGCGATCCAGACTTGGGTTTTGACCGCGTTCTCCGAGGTGCCGAAAAACGCCTTGATCCGCAGATGCTGCTTGATCCACTTGAAGAACAACTCCACCTGCCAGCGGCACCGATACAGCTGGGCAATGCACAAGGCGGGCAGATCGAAATTGTTGGTCAGAAAGACGAGCAACTTGTCGTGTTCGACATCGTAGAACTTCACGCGCCGCAATCGAATCGGATAATCCTGGCTGGTGTTGAGACCAGTCAACAGGATGGTCTGATCGCAACGCAAGCCGGTGCTCTTGTCGACGGCGTGCGAGTAGAGGCGCCGATACTGCAGATTGGATTTGGCGCGAGTGACGAAAAAAGCTTGGGATTGATGCAGCCTGTAGAGTCGGGCGAAATCGATATACCCCCGATCCATCACATAGAAGCTGCCGGCCTCGAAGCTCATCAGGTACAGCGAGCGCACGCCGAACGGGTCGCGCAGCAGCGTCAGACGGCGTTGGCCGCCATCCCACCACGCCGCCGCGAAAGCGCCGTCAAGATCATCCTGCCCACCGGCAAGCTTGCCAGCGAGAGCGGCCGCGGGTGAATCGGCGGGCGGCGCAAAGGTGCCCGCGCACGCAACGAGTTGATCGCCGTCACGATGGATGCCCGGCGACTTGCCGGGCCGCCCGCCCCATCAGCGATAACCCAATGCGACACCGGGCGCATGCGCCTTGTCGACGCGGTCGCCACGATAGTCGATGGCATCCAGCATCAGGTCGAGCACCGCTGGGTCGGCATTACCCACCCAGCCGCAGATTCCACTCATGCTTGCGTCAGCTTATGTGATATAAGTGTCTGTTTTTAAACACTATTTATATATGACGTTAGGGCTTACTCACCTTTGATTCCCGCCGCCTTAATCACCTTCGCCCACTTGTTGATTTCGTTCTGCACATAGGCTGTCGCCTGCTCCGGCGTGTTTCCTATCGGGTCCGCGCCCAGGTCCTTGAACCGCGCCTGCAAATCCGGCGACTTCAACGCGCGCAGAATTTCGCTGTGCAGCCGGTCGATGATCGGGCGCGGCGTTTTGGCGGGTGCGGCCACGCCGTACCAGGTAGTGACTTCGTAGCCGGGCACGCCGCTCTCGGCGACGGTGGGGATGTCGGGCGCGGCGAGCGCGCGCTTGGCGCCGGTGACCGCCAGCCCGCGCAACCGCCCCTGGCGGGCGTAGCCGATGACCGACGGCATGTTGCCGAAGTACAACGAAAACTGTCCGCCCAGCATGTCGATCAGCGCCGGCCCCGCGCCTTTGTAGGGTACATGCACCCATTTCACGCCGGTCATGTATTCAAACAACGCGCCGGACAAATGCACCGTGGTGCCCACGCCCGACGAGCCGTAGAAAATATCGCCCGGCCTTGCCTTGGATATCGCGATCAACTCTTTGACGCTGCGCGCGGGCAGCGACGGGTGCGCGACCAGCAGGTTCACCGACTCCGCCACCGTGGTGATGAATGCAAAGTCGCGGATCGAATCGAAGTTCAGTTTCATCAGCGTCGGGTTGGTGGCGTGGCCGGGCGCGTTGAGGATGATGGTGTAGCCATCGGGCGCGGCGGTTTTGGCGAACAGTTCGCTGGCAATCGCGGTGTTGGCGCCGCCGCGATTTTCAATGATAAATTGCTGGCCCAGTTGCTCGGTGAGTTTTTGCCCCAGCGCGCGCGCCACGATGTCATTGGTGCCGCCGGGTGGAAAGCCGACGACAAAGCGTATGGGCTTGTTGGGATACGCCTGCTGCGCCCACGCCGCAGCAGGGGCGCCACACATCAGTGCCGCGACTACCGCATGTGTAGCCGCCCAATTGTTTTTGCTGTGCATGAGTGCCTCCAAAAAGTTTGCCCCGGCCGCTGTTCAGCGTGCCAGGGCAAGCAGTATAGCGCCGTCAGAGTGGTCAGCGCGCAGCGCGGCGCAGCGGTTTTTTATTTGCTGCTGTTCTCGCTTTCACCTTCGGCTCAAAGCCTTTCATGTACAACGGGCCGCTCATGGTGCCGTCCACTGCCTTGCCGATGATGCCCTGCGACAGATCCTTGATCGCGAGAAAAATCACATCCTCGTCTTTGGGGTCGGCCACCAGCGTGTGCGGCGCATTGGCGGGGATGTAGACCAGCGAGCCTGTGGGCGCGCGCACTTTTTTGCCGTTGACCGAGCCGATCAGCGTGCCGCGCACGACGTAATTTAGTTGCTCGTTCAAGTGGCTGTGCATGCGTGCGCCAGTGCCGCGCGGTTTGTGGATGTAGCCGACAAGAATACGCTCGCCTTCCACCACGCCGCCGTGCGATGTTGAATAGCCGGTGCCGGCAGGCACTTTTTTCAGCGCCGCCATGTTGAACTGATACTTGCCGTTGCCGCCCTTGACCGCGCCAACCGTTTTGGTTTTGCTGTTTTTTTTCGCCGCCATGATGTACTCGCTCTATAAGTAATCGATGATTTTCCAATCGCCCGGCTGCATCTGCACCACGTTTTTGTTTTGGCCCGGCCGGCGATCGACGTGAACCTTGCCTTCCTTCATCACGATCTTGATGTTTTTCTTTTGTTGCAGGCAGGCGATGTTTTTCAGCGGATCGCCGTCGATGGCAATGAGGTCGGCGAACTTGCCGGCTTCCAGCGTGCCGAGTTTGTCGCCCATTTTGATCGCCTCGGCGGCGTTCTTGGTGGTGGCGACGATAGCATCCATTGGCTTCATGCCAAGCTTGACCCAGATTTCAAGTTCAGCGGCATTGCTGCCCATGTGCGGCTCAAAACCCATGTCGGTGCCCATGGCGATCTTGATGCCGGCTTTGTACATTTTCTGGAAGGTCTCGAAGCAGTACGGTTGCAGCCACTTCATTTTTTTCAGCACGAACTCCGCCGTGCCCAGATCGCGCCGCAGCGCAATCGCGTGATCGGTGCGGTGAGATAGCGTCGGCGTAACCGGGATGCCCGCTTCCTTGATCATGTCGATGGTTTCGTCGTCATGGAACACCATGTGTTCGATGGTGTCGGCACCGGCCTGTATCGCCATGCGCTGCGCGTTGGTGGTAAAGCAATGCACTGCGGCAATTTTGTGAAACGCGTGTGCTTCGTCAACGATGGCGTCGAGTTCTTCCTGCGTCATGTTGCGGATATCGGGTTCTTCCTTGTCAGTGCCACCGCCGCCCGAAGCGCAGGTTTTGATCACGTCCACGCCCGCCAGCAGGTTGGTACGCGCGAGTTTGCGCAGCTCCCACGGGCCATCGGCGGTCTGGAACCCTTGGCGCAGCATGGCGCGCGGCTGGATCAAATCGAGATGCGAGCCGGTGATGGTGGTAAAGCCCGCCACCAGCATGCGCGGCCCTTCGACAATGCCGGCCTCGATGGCGTCGCGCACCGCAACGAGCTCGTGGACGAACAAGCCGCGCGTGCCGTTCATGCCGAGATCGCGCAACGTGGTAAACCCCATGTCAAAACAGTTCTGCGCATGGAACATCGCATACATCTGCTGCAAGTGCGGCATCACTTCAAACTGCGCCACGCGATGATTATGAAACGTCATGCAGTTGAACATGGCGGTGTGGATGTGCAAATCCATCATGCCGGGCATCACGGTGTATTTCGAGCAATCGACCACTTCCATGCCGGCAGGAATTTTCACCTTGTCCTTGGCGGCCACTTTCTTGATGCGCCGGCCGTCGATCAGGAGCACCACATCTTTTTGCGGCTTGCCGCCGTTGCCGTCGATAAAGGTGCCGCACTTGACGGCCTTCGCCGGCCCTTTTTCGGTCAGTGTCGCGAGAAATTCTTCTGATATAGATGCCATCTACAAATCCTCTTTCAAAGTCGCAAAAAACATTCTAATCGTTTTTAACCGGCTGAAACGCGCCCGCCATTTGCACAAAGCGCTGATACGCCTCCAGATCAAAAGTCTTGCCGTTCGGCAAACCCGGATTCAGATCAAACAACGCCAGCGTGCGCTCGACTTCCTCGCGCGGCATGTCGCGCGTGATGAACACAATGCGCGAGGTGTGGTCATCGTCCGGCCAACAGTCGAGTTCGACCGGCTCGTGCAGCACGCTTTGCACTGCCTGCACCACCACCGGACGGCCTTCGACGTTGACCAGGCCCTTCACCCGCAGCAGGTTCACCCCGCGCAGGCCGGCGAGCATGTTCAGCCACGCGGTGAGGCCGGAGCCTGAGATGGGGTTTTTGTGACGCAGCGAAAACGCGCGGATGTGAGCGTCGTGGCGATTCACGTCGGGATGATGATGCGCGTGCGCGTGTTCAGGGTTGGCGGCATAGGCATCTTCACGCAGCCAGCGTTCGACATCAGCGCCCTTGGTTGCCGGATCCCAGATCGCACCGCCGAACAGCACGGCGCTGTCGATATCGCCCTTCACCGCCTGCATTAGCTGGGCGCCGGGATTGATGCGCGCGAGCCGAATTTTCAGTTGTTGCAACGCCCCGACGTCGCCAAGATCGCTCTTGCTGACCAGCAGCACGTCGGCAACTGCCGCCTGCTTCACCGACTCCGGATGCGTATCCAGTTGCGCCTGGCCATTCACGCCATCCACCAACGACAACACCGTGTCGGGTCGGAACAGCGGCGAAATGTCTTCGTCGGTGGCGAGCGTGCGCAACACCGGCACCGGATCGGCAAGACCAGTGGTTTCAATCAGCACGCGGTCGAACGCGGGGATGATGTGGTCGCGGCGCTTCTTCCACAGATCGGCCAGCGTCTCGATCAGGTCGCCACGCACGGTGCAGCACAGGCACCCGCTGCGCAGCAACACCATGTTCTCGGCGGGCGTGGTGACCAGCAGATGATCGAGGCCGATTTCGCCAAACTCGTTGATGATGACCGCCGCGCCGGCCATGCGCGGATCGGCCAGCACGTGATTCAGCAGCGTGGTTTTACCGCTGCCGAGAAAGCCGGTGATGATGGATACGGGGGTGCGAGAGTGTGACATTCAGGCCCTTCACCGCGGAGGCGCCTCCCCGGTAGGTGTTCCGCTTTTAATCTACTTCTCCATGCTCGCCGAGTACTTGCCCAGGCTGGCGAGGCTGTTCATGCGCGCGCGGTGCGCAAGCGCGGCCTGCGCGGCGGGCACGTTGACGGCGGCACCTTTCCAGGCCTTGATCGACGCTTGCTGCAACGCGCGGCCATACGAGAATGACAGCGGCCACGGGTTACCGCCGAGTTTGTTCATTGCATCCAGATGCGCGGTCGCCAGCTCGTCGCTTTGTCCGCCGGACAGGAACGCGATGCCCGCCACGGCCCCCGGTACGGTGCGCTTCAATATCCGTACGGTGCGTTCGGCAACTTCTTCTATGCTGGCCTGCCGCGCGCAGCCTTTGCCGGAGATCACCATCGAGGGTTTTAACACCGAGCCTTCGAGCAACACGCGGTTGATGTAAAGCGCGTCGTAGAGCGCGTTCAGCGTCCATTCCGTCACCTGCTCGCAGCGCTCAATGGTGTGATCGCCGTCCATCAGCACTTCGGGTTCGACGATGGGAACAATGCCGGCCTCCTGGCAGATCGCTGCGTAGCGCGCGAGCGCATGCACATTGGCGGCGATGCAGGTGGTGCTGGGGATGTCGGCGCCAATGGTGATGACTGCGCGCCACTTGGCAAATTTGGCGCCGAGCTTGGCGTAGTCGGCGCAGCGCTTGGGCAGATTGTCGAGGCCCTCGGTCACCAGCTCGCCGAGGCACAGCGGCAGATCTTTGGCGCCGGTATCGACCTTGATGCCGGGCAATACGCCGTTTTTGTTAAGCAACTCGACGAACGAGGTGCCGTCGGCGGATTTTTGCCGCAGGGTTTCGTCGTACAGAATCACGCCGCTGATGGTGTCACCGATGCCCTTGATGGTGAACAGCATGTCGCGATAGGCGCGGCGGTTTTCTTCGGTGTTCTCGACCTTGATGCTGTCGAAGCGTTTGCCGATAGTGCCGGTGGATTCATCGGCGGCGAGGATGCCGCGGCCGGGTGCGACCATGGCGCGGGCGATAGTGTTTAAAGCGTTTGACACGTAACCTCCTATTTTTAAGGGATTATTTATGCGTGGCGATGTTCGCCGACTTTGATGATTTTCATGGTGTTGGTGCCGCCGGCCTTGCCGAATGGCTCGCCGATGGTGATGACGATGTAGTCGCCGGTTTGCACCGCGCCGCGTTTGAGCAATTCGTCTTCGGCCAGTTGCAGCGCCTTCTCCGGGCTGCGCGCACCCTTGAATTTAACCGGGTACACACCCTTGAACACGGTGACGCGGCGGCGCGTTTCGACCACGGAACTGAGCGCATAGATCGGCACCGCCGTGGACAAGCGCGACATCAGCATCGGGGTCTTGCCGCTTTGCGTGAGTGAGGCAATCGCCTTGATATGGAGGTTGTTGGCGGTAAACACGGTGGCGCGCGCGATGGCTTCTTCGACTTCGGTCGGCGGACGGCGCATCACGCGCTCGCTGGCGGTAGGGTCTTCTTTCTCGGCTTCGACGCACACACGCGCCATTGCCGCCACGGTTTCGGCGGGATATTTTCCCGCCGCGGTTTCGCCGGACAACATCACCGCATCGGTCCCGTCGAGCACGGCATTGGCCACATCGGAGACTTCCGCGCGCGTGGGAATCGGGTTCTCTATCATCGACTCCATCATTTGCGTGGCGGTGATCACCGCTTTGTTTTTTTCGCGCGCGAGGCGGATCATGCGTTTTTGCAGCGCGGGCACCACGGCGTCGCCAACTTCGACCGCGAGATCGCCGCGCGCCACCATGATGACGTCGGAGGCGTCGATGATTTCTTCGAGCGCATCGATGGCTTCGGCGCGTTCGATCTTGGCCACCATCAGCGCCTTGCCGCCCGCCTTTTGCATCAGATCACGCGCCCATCGCATGTCTTCGCCCGAACGCGGAAACGAGACGCCGAGAAAATCCGCCTTCAGTTCGGCGGCTGTCTTGATGTCCTGCTTGTCTTTTTCAGTCAGCGCGGGCGCGGTCAGGCCGCCACCCTTGCGATTGATACCCTTGTTGTTGGACAACGGCCCGCCCATCTCGACCACGCAGTGAATGCGCGGACCTTTGACCGACGAAACGCCCAGCACGATGCGCCCGTCGTCTAGCAGCAGGGTATCGCCGGTGCGCACGTCCTTGGGCAGATTGACGTAATCGAGACCGACGATGTGTTGATCGCCAAGTTTGCACTCGGCGTCGAGCACGAATTTTGCGCCGGCAACGAGGGTGATTTTGTTGTCCTTGAATTTGCCGATGCGAATTTTCGGGCCTTGCAGATCGACCAGCACGCCAACCGCACGGCCCGCGCGACGCGCCAACTTGCGCACCAAATCGACGCGCGCCTTGTGCTCAGCGGCAGTGCCGTGCGAGAAATTCATGCGCACCACATCGAGGCCGGCTTCGATCATGCGTGACAGCGTTTTTTCGTCACTGGACGCGGGGCCGAGGGTGGCGACTATTTTTGTGCGGCGGGTCATGTCGGTATCTCGATAAAAAGTGAAATTGTGACAGCCGTTTATTACATCGCGTTGATGTCAGGCGACCCGTGATTCGAGAATCTCTACAGCAGGCAGTTTGCGGCCTTCGAGAAACTCGAGGAACGCGCCGCCACCGGTGGAGATGTAGGAAATCTTGTCTGCAATGCCGTATTTTGCGATGGCCGCCAGCGTGTCGCCGCCGCCGGCAATCGAAAACGCTTTCGAGGCGGCGATGGCTTCGGCGATGGCTTTGGTGCCGCCGGCGAACTGATCGTATTCAAACACGCCGACCGGGCCGTTCCACACAATGGTGCCGGCCTTGGCGATCAGCGCGGCAAAACTCGCCGCGGTTTTGGGGCCGACGTCGAGAATGAGATCGTCCGCGCTGACGGCATTTGCTTCGACGCGATTGGCGCGCGCCATCGCCGCCAGTTCATTGGCGACAATCACATCCACCGGCAACGGCACTTGCGCGCCGCGCGCTTTCATCAGGTCGATAATTTCCTGAGCTTCATTCACCAGGTTGGGTTCGGCCAGCGATTTGCCGATGCGCAGCCCCGACGCCAGCATAAAGGTATTGGCAATGCCGCCCCCGACAATCAGTTGATCGACCTTGGCCGCCAGTGATTTCAAAATGGTGAGCTTGGTGGAAACTTTGGAACCCGCCACAATCGCCAGCAGCGGGCGCGCCGGTTTGTCCAGCGCGTTGCCCAGCGCATCGAGCTCCGCCGCCATCAGCGGCCCGGCGCAGGCTATTTTGGCGAACTTGGCGATGCCGTGGGTGGTGGCCTCGGCGCGGTGCGCGGTGCCGAAGGCGTCGTTGACGTAGATATCGCACAACGCCGCCATTTTTTGGGCCAGCGCGTCGTCGTTTTTTTTCTCGCCGCGATTCACGCGGCAGTTTTCCAGCATCACCACCTCGCCGGGTTTGACTTCAACGCCATCGACCCAGTGAGTGATCAGCCGCACTGGCTGGCCCAGCACTTCGGCAAGACGCTTCGCCACCGGCGCCAGCGTGTCCTGCGAATGCAACTCGCCTTCGGTGGGTCGCCCCAGGTGCGACGTCACCATCACCGCCGCGCCGCCGCTCAATGCGTGCTGGATGGCGGGAATGGAAGCGCGGATGCGCGTGTCTTCAGTGATGTTGCCGTCGTGATCCTGCGGCACGTTGAGATCGGCGCGGATGAAGACGCGCTTGCCGGAGAGCGGGAGATCGGTCAGTCGAAGGAACATTTAAATCGAAACCTTTTTTGTTACTTCGCACTCACTTTGCTATCACGCGCACCATCTCGCACACCTTGCTGGAGTAGCCCCATTCGTTGTCGTACCACGACACGACTTTGACGAAGGTGCTGTCCAACGCGATGCCGGCTTCGGCGTCGAACACTGAGGTGCAGGTCTCGTCGCGGAAATCGGTGGAGACGACTTTTTCTTCGGTATAGCCGAGCACGCCTTTTAACGCACCTTGTGATTGCGCTTTCATTTCGGCGCAGATTTCGGCGTAGGTGGCGGGCTTATTGAGTTCCACCGTCAGGTCCACCACCGACACGTCGGAGGTCGGCACGCGGAACGCCATGCCGGTCAATTTTTTGTTGAGTTCGGGAATCACCACGCCCACGGCCTTGGCCGCGCCCGTCGATGAAGGAATGATGTTTTCGAGGATGCCGCGGCCGCCGCGCCAGTCTTTGTTCGACGGGCCATCGACGGTTTTTTGCGTCGCGGTGGCCGCATGCACAGTCGTCATCAGACCGCGCTTGATGCCCCATTTATCGTTCAGCACCTTGGCCACCGGCGCGAGACAGTTGGTGGTGCATGAAGCGTTGGAAATAATCGCTTCGCCCTTGTAGCTCTTGTCGTTGACGCCGAAGACGAACATCGGTGTGTCATCTTTCGACGGCGCAGACATGATGACTTTTTTAGCGCCCGCCTTGAGATGTTTTTCCGCCGTGGCTTTGTCGAGGAACAAACCCGTGGCTTCGATCACGATATCGGCGCCCACTTCGTTCCATTTCAATTCGGCGGGGTCGCGCAACTGCGTCAGGCGGATTTTTTTGCCGTTGACGATCAGCGTGTTGCCTTCGTAGGAGATCGCGCCCTTGAATTTGCCATGCACCGAGTCGTGTTTGAGCATGTACGCAAGGTAATCCGGCTCCAGCAGGTCGTTGATGCCGACGATTTCAATATCCTGAAAATCCTGCACCGCCGCGCGAAACACCATGCGCCCGATGCGCCCGAAGCCGTTAATGCCTACCTTGATTGCCATGACATTCTCTCCGAATTATCGTTTATAAACACATACTTACAATACGCCCTTGACCGTGGCCGCGACATTCGCCGCGGTGAAGCCAAAAAACTTGAACAACTCGCCCGCCGGCGCGGATTCGCCGTAGCAGTCGATGCCCACCACCGCGCCGTCGAGGCCCACGTACTTGCGCCAGAAATCGGATACGCCCGCCTCCACCGCAACGCGCGGCAGACCCTTGGGCAACACCTGCGCGCGATACGCGGCGTCCTGCCGGTCGAACACGTTGGTCGACGGCATTGACACCACGCGCACCGCGATGTTGTCGGCGGCCAGTAGTTTTTGCGCTTCGAGTGCCAGCGTGACTTCGGAGCCGGTGGCGATGATGATGGCTTTAGCCGTGGTGCCAGTTGCGGCATCCGACAACACGTAGCCGCCGCGCGCGACATCCGCCAACTGCGCCGCGCTGCGTTTGCAGAAATTCAGATTCTGCCGCGAGAACAACATGCTCGTCGGGCCGTCGCTGCGCTCGATCGCGGCGATCCACGCGACGGTGGACTCAACCGTATCGCAAGGTCGCCAGACATCCATGTTCGGCAGCAAGCGCAACACCGCCGCGTGCTCCACCGGCTGATGCGTCGGGCCGTCTTCGCCGAGGCCGATGGAGTCATGTGTGAACATGCACACCACGCGCTGCTTCATCAGCGCGGCCATGCGCAAGGCGTTCCTCGCATAATCCGAAAACGTGAGGAACGTCGACACATACGGTATCACGCCGCCGTGCAGCGTCATGCCGTTGGCGATGGCGCACATGCCGAATTCGCGCACGCCGAAAAACAAGTAGTTGCCACCGCCGGTGTTTCCCACCGCCTTGGAACCCGACCACCAAGTGAGGTTGGAGCCAGCGAGATCAGCCGAACCGCCGACGAGTTCCGGTAATGCAGGCGCGAGTGCCTCAATCGCGTTTTGTGACGCCTTGCGCGTGGCGATGGTCTCGGCTTTTTCGTTGACTTGAACCAGCACCTTGGCCGCGTGGGCTTTCCACGACGCTGGCAGCTCGCCTGCCATGCGGCGCTTGAGTTCCGCCGCCAAATCAGGATGTTGTTTGGCGTAGGCCGCGAATCGGTCGTTCCATGCGCCCTCGGCCTTGGCGCCGCGCGCGCGCGCATCCCAACCCGCGTACACCGCCTCAGGGATTTCAAACGGCGGATGGTTCCAGCCAATCGCCGCACGCGTCGCCGCAATTTCTTCGGCGCCCAGCGGCGCGCCGTGCGCACCACCGGTGTTGGCTTTTTTCGGCGCGCCTTTACCGATGATGGTTTTGCAGCAAATCAGCACCGGCTTGGCGGTTTCTTTCTGTGCTTGCGCAATCGCAGCGCTCACTGTGTCGGCGTTGTGCCCATCCACGTCACGTATCACGCGCCAACCATAAGCCTCGAAGCGCTGCGGCGTGTTATCGGTAAACCATTGTTTTATTTGACCTTTTTCGGAGTCTATCGAGATGCCGTTATCGTCATACAACGCGATCAGCTTGTTCAACCCCAGCGTGCCGGCGAGCGAACACACCTCGTGCGAAATGCCTTCCATCAAACAACCGTCACCCAGGAACACATAGGTGCGGTGATCAACAATGGCGTGCCCGTCACGATTAAATTCCGCCGCCAGCATGCGCTCGGTCAGCGCCATGCCCACCGCGTTGGCGATGCCCTGCCCCAGCGGCCCGGTGGTGGTTTCCACGCCCGGCGTCATGCCGTGCTCGGGGTGGCCCGGCGTCTTGGAATGCAACTGGCGAAAGCGCTTCAATTCCGCCATCGGCAAATCGTAGCTGGTCAGATGCAGCAAGGCGTAGAGCAGCATCGAGCCATGCCCGTTCGACAGCACAAAGCGGTCGCGGTTAGCCCACGCCGGGTTGGCGGGGTTATGACGTAAGTGGTTGTTCCACAGGGCTTCCGCGATCTCGGCCATGCCCATCGGCATACCGGGATGGCCGGAATTGGCCTGTTGAACTGCGTCCATCGCAAGCGCGCGGATCGCGTTGGCCAAGTCGGCTTTGGTAGTCATTGCGGTTGCTTTTTGTGAGGGCGACAGAGGGAAGCGGGATTATAACGCCGAGCAAGCGCGCGGGCGACACTCACTCGCATCGTCGATACCCAGCCGAATTCCCCCTGTGAGCCGCCGAGCAGCACAGCGGAAACTGGAGGGGTCGGCGAGGACTGTTTGAGTCCTCGCGGAGGTATCACGAGGGCGAGTTCCGCAGCCGCCAGTTTTCGCGAGCAGCGCAGGGAAGCCCG
>CAWUUY010000003.1:0-3097 GCA_963924885.1 uncultured Burkholderiales bacterium
ATGCCGATGCGGTGCTGCGGTTCGTGACGGATTTGCGCGTGCCTTTCACCAACAATCTGGGCGAGCGCGCCATTCGCATGCCTAAGGTGAAGCAGAAAATCTCCGGCTGCTTTCGCACGCTCAAGGGCGCCCAAGACTTCTGCACTATCCACTCTTACCTCGATACCATGCACAAGCAAGGGCATAACCTGTTCGAGGTGCTACGCTCCACTTTCATGGGCTGCGCACCGTTGCCTGCTTCACGCTGAACTGTCACATTATTTTTTATCTTCGCTCGGCACTGCCGCACTTGGCCCGCAGTCCCCCGCGACTACGACATGGCTCACGGTTGCCACACCGGCCTTTGCGGCAAAGCTTTGTCGAGGGGCGACTGGTTAAGGAAGATGAAAGCGTCGAAGTGATCCCGCAGAACCATTTCGACACCGCTTTCGTAAGGGCCCGGGAAATTCTGGTTTTGCATCCACCATTTTGCATGTTCCTTCAAAAATGCGGCATCCGATGCGAAGAATGAGAACGTGTGTCCGGCATCATGCAGTTTTTTATCCAGCGAGTTGCGGGCGGTGGGCAGCGACCATTCGCCTTGCGTTCCTGCGGCGCTATAGGCGGTGAGTGCAATGTTGAAGACTTGATTCCGCGACATGCCAGTAAAAAAGTAAACCCCGGATTTGAGATCGCCATACCCCCACCAGTTGGCTGGCGATCGATTGTGTGACACGTGGCTGGTGTGCGCGGATAGAATGGCGCGCTTAGCGTTTTGTTTTTCCATCGCCAGCATCAGGTTCCGGCCTTGCGCCCGATCACGCTCGTTCCAGCTCAGGATATCGTCGGACCGTTCGTAGTAATAAAACCCCAGCCATCCCAGCAGGGTTGAAGCCGACAGCGCGAGTTCAAATGCCGCATCGGCACCCGGATCGTTTTTAATTTTTTTGTCGATACCCGATTGTCTGGCGGCGTTGAGCACTGCAGTCAAATGGACGCGGCAGTTTTCGTACGCAGCTTCGGGAAAGGCTTTTCCATCGGGCTGCAGTCGCCCGAGCAGGTTGTCGATCTCAGGCCACGACGCGGCTTGCGCCGCGGGGCAGGCGGTTTCCATGCTTTTGATCCGCAGCGGGTCGATGCCAACGCCGCGCGCCAAATTGCGGATTCTCGCGTAGTGTTCCCACGGGCGATCCCAAATATCCATGCCTCTAAAAATAATCGGATCGCCCGGGTGCGCCAGGTTGTATTGGCACACCCACTCCCACAGGGGCAGATCGGCTGCCGTGGGCATGTACAGCACCGCGATCGGCGCCGGTGTTTTCGCTTGGGTGCATGACGCCACCCATCGGGCAAATTCAAGGCTGCGCAGCGTGGGGTTTTCCCAGACGATTAATCGTAAACCATGGTGCATCACCAGATAGCGTATGAGTCGCGTCTGAACGCTCAGCAGCCCCGCAGAGCCGTGCACGGTTTCTCCGATCGCAATCACGTCGGCCGATGCCATGCGCTCGCGCAGCAACGCCGACAGTTCGGCATCGGTGATTTTTTCGGGACTGGTCTTGAATTCGGTGACGCCCGGAAACGCGCCGAACACGCCGGTGTTCAGCACCAGAGCGACGAAGAAAATGAGCGATCGCATGGCTGCCGGCGGCTAATCGTCCCGCGCGACGCGAAAGCCCCGGCTGTAAAGCCGGATCGTCGTGGGACTGCCGACACGGTACGCGGCACGCAGGCCGGTGGGCGCATCGTCCCAAGCGCCGCTGCGCACCGCACGCATGGCGCAATCGCCGGACAGCCACGCGCTGCCATTCACCGGTGCGCCGTGGTAGTTGCCGTTCCAGCAATCCTGTGTCCACTCGCCCACGTTGCCCAGCATGTCGTGCAGACCGAATGCATTGGCGCGATAGCTGCCCACTGGGGCGGTGTATGCATGCCGGTCGTCGCAATTCGCGTTGACCCATTGCCGCGCCGCGGCAAGGTCAGCGCCGTTGGCAAAGCTGCAGGCCTGATCGCCATCGTCGCCCCAATAGCGCGACGTTGCCGTATTGGCCCGCGCCGCGTATTCCCACTCGGCTTCGGTCAGCAATCGATAGGGCTTGGCGGTCTTTTGACTGAGCCACCGCACGTAGGCGCTGGCGTCCTCCCAACTGACACACGCCACCGGGTGCGTGTCATCCTGGGCATAGCCGGTATTTCGCCAGCTTCTGTTTTTGTCGGTTGCAAATTCAGTGCCATTCCAGAAGAAACACTCGCTACCGCTGCGGTCCGTGGCCTCGGCGAATTCACGATACTGGCCTCGCGTGATTTCGAATTTTCCGGCGGAAAATCGCCGCACATGCACACTTCGCGGCGGCTGGCTGCGATGACGAAATGCCTCGGCCAGTTGTTCGCGGGACTCTTCGTCCGGCGCCGCCCCCATGACGAAGCGCCCTGCCGGAATAACCACCATCTCCGGGCATTCCGCGCAGTCTTTAAAAGAGGCCGACGAGGCTGATACTTTGTCGCTGGCCGTCTGAGCAACCGCCTGACCGACTGCGATGGCCACCAGCAACAGTATGGCGAGACGAGTGAGATACCCTTGAGGATTTATCGCATGTCGCAAAGTGAGTTTCATGGCAATGTTCAACTCGAAAATCCGGAGTCCGATCCAGATGGCGACAGTGGTCGCAACAGGCGCCTATGCTACATGACGCGCAAGGCCACCCCCACCGATGCCCAATAAGGCAACGCCACTGCCAGCACCACCACAAACGCGATCAGCGTCATCCACACGCCGAATTTAAAAATCTCCGGCGCGCTTAAAAATCCGCGTTCGTATACCGCGAGCGACGACACGCTCTGCGCCGGGTAATAAAGCACTGCGTCGCCGCCGATCATTACCGCAAGACCGCAGATCATCGGGTTGACGCCGGTGGCCGTGCCGATGGCCATGGCGATGGGGATGGTGGTGGCAAGGTAGCCGGTGATGTTGGGGATTAACAGCCGCACCGGCACCGAGGCGACGGTGATACGGGTATTACAAATAATACCACGGTAACAGTGAATCATCATTTTGATAAGAATAATTATAATCAGTTGGGTGATAGTCTTGTTTCAAAGTTATCATTAACTGATATTT
>CAWUUY010000004.1:0-7604 GCA_963924885.1 uncultured Burkholderiales bacterium
GGTGAAGTACCTCCCGCCGCCGCACCCCCTACCGAGAGCGCCGCTCGTTATCGCGCGACTCATGCCAGATATGGCTACCGGCGATGTCCAGCCGGCGATGCAGTTCCGCGCGCTCACGCGGATGCAAAAAATCATCCGACACAAACGCCCGCCCCATCGCTTGTATGTCTTGCTGCTCCGCCATCAGGCGGCGAAACTCCCAACGCGTGATCGTGCCGCGATGAAAGCCATGCTCGATACGCGCGCGCTGTTCTTCCTGGCGCGCATTGATCTCGCGCAGCCCTGCCAGCGGATGTTGGTGAACGCCATGACCATAGCCCGGCTGCACAGTGACTTGACCGTAACCGTAGCCGCGTGAACCGTCGGCGTGCGCCGTGCCCAGGGTTGCCACCACCAGAACCGAAACCGCCGCCAGTGTTTTAAGAGTCTTTTTCATCATGCACCTCCGTTCCGTTAAGTTAACCGGAGCGCAAACCGTGCGCCCGTGAGAACAATAACGTGATGGTGGAGCGGTTGGCTACCGCGGGCGGGGCGAGGTTGTAAGCGACTGTACGGGCGGTGTAACCAGGTGTTTCAGGGAGGCGGGTGGTTACAGGTTATTACAATTGGTGGGTGAGGCGTCGTTTAACGCTCAAATTGAGGCGACGCGCATAAGCGCGGCCGCTTCGAATGCAAAGCTAGACGATCGCTGGTTGAAAGGCCGCAACTGGAATTTGACGGCTGACCGCAACAGACTTGCGGAGTGCTTTGATGCGCTCTATTTCATGCAAGGTTTGAGCCGAAAAATACGACTCTCCACAACTTGGGCAAGACCACATGGGAATGGCTTCAATGACAAGCAAAGCCGATGATTTACCGAAACTGCGAGTGACGTGCTTGATCTGCAAGGATGAGCTACCGCAATGGGCGCAGTGATGTTCAGAGGACATAGACTGTGATGATGATAAGTTTCCCTGCAAACCCGACTTTAACGACGGCTTGCGCGTGGGTGCCGTCGAGCGTTATGCCGGAAACGATGTATTTGATTTCACAGGTTTGGACGTCGCGCTGGCGTTCTGTGATTTGGCCCGTGAGGATGATGTTTTCGAGGTCAAGGATTGAAAGGCCTTCATCTTCAAGTTCCTCTGCCGGGTGGGTGGAAACGACATAATTCAGCGTGCGGATCAGATTCCGAAATCGGTTGATCGTAGGTTAAGCCATTCCTTCAAGTCTATAGGGCAGAGTTAAAAATGCCTAACGCCGCTGGCGGCAAACGTAGCCACCAGAGATGGGACGAAGGCGCCAACTAACAAAATTGCCAGGACAACTGGCGCACCCAAGTGCCCCAAAGGCGTTCCGCCAAGAATTCCGAATGCGCTCAATAGAAAACAACCCCAACGCACAATTCCCCATTGCCGTTTGGCAAATTGATGAGTGGGTGGGTTTGGTAGACGTCAGGGGGGCATCGTCCCCCCATCAAAAAACGGCTTGCAACCCTTGATCTGCGTGCGATGCATCAGCCGCCGCGTGTTGGCGTCAAACGAATCGCGGCGGTGCATGGCCGCGCGGTTGTCCCACATGATCATGTCGCCGAGTTGCCATACTTGGTACCACTCAAACTCTTTTTGCGTGGCGTGCGCCCACAGGCGGTTGAGCAGGTCTTCGCTTTCGTTCAGAGGCAGGCCGATGATGTAGGCGGATTTGCGGCGGCCGAGGAATAACGCGTTGCGCTTGGTCTCGGGGTGGGTGCGGATGATCGGGTGGATCACGCCGGGCGCTTCGCGTGGATCAACCGCATCTTTGAAGCCCACGCGTAATTCGCCCGCGCTATTGCGGCTGGAATCGTGACGGCAGGTTTTGCCGATGATGGCGCGCTTTAACTCCGCCGGCAGGGTGTCGAACGCGCGATACATATTGGCGAAGCCGGTGTTGCCGCCGTTGGGCGGCACTTCAATCGCGTAGAGCATGCTGCCCATCGGGCACAGGTCGTTGTAGCTCATGTCGGTGTGCCACACGGCTTCGTAGTTGCCGAGGCTACCGATGGGTTTGCCATCGACCTTGATGTTCGACATCACGGTGATTTCGGGATGGTGGTTCACCACATCTTTGCTCGCATGCACCGGCGCTTTATCGAGATCGCCAAAGCGCCGCGCGAAGGCGAGGAACGACGGATCGTCGAGTTTTTGCCCTCGAAAGCGCAGCACCAGATGATCGTTCCAGGCCTGGCGTATCTGCGTGTAAACGTCGTGCGAGACCGGCTGCGACAGATCAACGCCGACGATATCTGCGCCAAGCGCCGCGCCGGTGGGGATGATGGTGATTTTGGAGGGGGTGGCAGTGTCCATGTTATGTATAAGTATTTGTTTTTAAAGGGTATTTTAAAGTAGCGCCAAGGCGCGGTTGCGCCGTTGCGTAATCATACACCGCGCGTCACGGATCGCGGTGGCGTGGGTGTTGCAGCGTGCGCAGCAGTTCGCGCACTTCGGTGAGCTGCGGGTGCACTCTTAAAGCCATGCCGAAGGCGAGGCAGGCCCCTTCGTCTTCGCCGTGCGTGTGGAGAATTTCACCGAGGCCGCACATCGCGCCGAAATGGCGCGGCTCGATTTCCAGCGTGCGGTGAATGGCGGTGACACTTTCGTCGTCACGCTCGAGCACGTAATAGAGCGTGGCGCATTTGTTCCAAGCCTCGGCCCAGCCGGGGCGGCGGCGCACCAGAATGGCCAGACGGGTTTCGGCGATATCAAAGCGCCGCGCGGCGATGTCGGCGGATGCCCGCTCCAGCGCTAGCTCCGCGCCGTCGTGGTCGTCGTACATCCACACGTCCCAGATCGCGTCTTCGATGCGCGTGGCGTCTGCGCTGTGCTGGCAGGCCGAGAGCTTGTCGAACAATTCATCCAGACGCGAGGGTAAGGTTGCCGCTGGCTGCCGCTGGGGCAGCCGACTCAGGAGCTTGAGTGTGTCGGCGTAGAGCAAGGTGGTTGTGGACCCCTGGTTGACTTTGCCACCAGTATACCGCTGCAAAATTCGCGGCGCCCATCAAAAGCGCTACCACCAGCACCGGCACCCTACGTTTTTTTTGGGGCGATGGCGGTGGGCTACGCCACGATCTTATTCCGCAACACCCCGATCCCCTCGACCTCGGTTTCCATGATGTCGCCCGGATGCATGAACTCCGGCGGCGTGCGGGCGTGGCCCACGCCCGACGGCGTGCCGGTCAAGATGATGTCGCCGGCTTCGAGCGTGATGCCCGCCGACAGTTCGGCGATGATGCGCGGCAGTTTGAAATACAAATGCTTGGTGTTGGAGCCCTGCTTCGCCACGCCGTTCACGCGGCATTGCAGATTGAGATTGTTCGGGTCTTTCACGTCACCGGCGGTGACGATCCACGGCCCCATCGGCAGATGGCCGTCGAGGCTTTTGCCGCGAAACCATTGCTGGCCGTGGTGGCGCTGCACTTCGCGCGCGGATACATCGTTGGCGATGGTGTAGCCGAACACATGTTTCATCGCGCTGGCTTCGCTGATGTTGGTGCCGCCTTTGCCGATCACCATTGCGAGTTCGACTTCCCAGTCGAGTTTCTCGGTGACCTTGCCGTGCGCGGGCACATTGCCAAACGGGCTGTTCATGCAAAGTGGCTGCTTGGAAAAAAACGCCGGATGCGCGGGCATTTCCTGCACGTGCGGGCGCGCTTTGGCGCCTTCGTTGAAGTGATCGAGGTAATTCCAGCCGACGCAGAACACGTTTTTGCGCGGGCGCGGAATCGGCGCGTGCAGTTTCACTTTGGCGAGCTTGAAGTGGCTGGCCTTAACCTTGGCGACGGCTTTGTTGATGGCGGCCAAGCCGTTTTTGCCGGAAGCCACCAGCGAGATCATGCAGTTCGCATCAAACGGCAACACCACGCGTACCGCCTTGGCCGCGCGAGCGATGTCGATCACGCCGCCGTCGGCGCCGATCACACCGGTTTTTGTGGGTTTCTTGGCGGCTTCAGAAAAAGTTACCAGTTTCACTTCATTCTCCTTGTTTGAATTTGAATTTTTCGCAAGCGGCGACGAGTTGTTTGCAGATGCCGGGCTCCCACGCGGCGTGGCCGGCGTCGGGCACGATGTGGTATTCGGCTTCGGGCCACGCGCGATGTAGATCATCGGCGCTGATGATCGGGCATACCGCGTCGTAGCGGCCCTGCACGATCACGGCGGAGATGTGACGTATGCGATCCACGCGATCCAGCAGCGAGTTGATAAGCAGAAAAATATCGTGCGTAAAATAATGCGCCTCGATACGCGCCAGCCCCAGCGCCACCACATCGCCGCCGAAATAGGCCACCGTCTCCGGGCTGGGCATCAGCGTCGAGCACGCGCCTTCGTAACGGCCCCACGCGCGCGCGGCGGGCATGTGGATCGCCGGGTCGGGATTCGTCAGGCGCTGGTAATAGGCTTTCAGCAGATCGCCGCGCTCAACTGCGGGGATGTAACCGGCGAATTCATGCCACGCTTCAGGGAAAATGTTTTTCAGATCATACAAAAACCAGTCGATCTCGCTTTTGCGGCACAGAAAAATCCCTCGCAGGATCAATCCGCTGCAACGATCCGGGTGCGCCTCGGCATAGGCCAGCGCGAGTGTGCTGCCCCACGAGCCGCCGAACACCACCCAGCGTTCGATGTGCAGATGTTGGCGCAGCGTTTCCATGTCCGCGATCAGATGCGGTGTGGTGTTGTTCCGCAGTTCGCCCAGCGGCGTTGAACGCCCCGCGCCGCGCTGATCGAAAATCACAATGCGGTAGTGCTTTGGGTCAAAAAAGCGCCGGTGCGCGGGGGATGCCCCCGCGCCGGGGCCGCCGTGCAAAAACACCACTGGCTTGCCGTCGGGGTTGCCGCTGACCTCCCAATACATATGGTGCAGGCCGTCGAGTGCCAGCATGCCGGCTTCGAGCAGTTCGATTTCGGGATACAACTCGGTGCGCAGGGCGGGGGCGTGATCGGCCACGGTTCAGGTCTTGAGATTGAAATCGGAAAGGAGGCGTAAAAATAACACAAGTCGCGTGCCGTGCGGTTAAGCATACGCGCGTGCTACGATTGCAACATGAAAAAATCCCCATGGTTATCGATGCGATGGCGCTTGCCGTGTCGGCGGCGTTTCCCCTGATGGCTATCGCACAGGGCTACCCCACCAAACCCGTGCGCATCCTTGTCGGCTTCGCCCCCGGCGGCGGCACAGACATCATGGCGCGCGCGGTCGGCGCGAAGCTCTCCGAATCCTTGAAGCAGCAATTCATTATCGAAAACCGCCCCGGCGCCAACGCCAATCTTGCGGCCAAGCTCGCGGCCGAAGCGCCGGGCGACGGCTACACGCTGTTGTTTATGTCGGTGGCGCACATCATGAGCAAGCCGGTCTACAAAAACCTGGGCTACGACATCGAGCGTGATTTCACGCCGATCACCGTGGTGTCGGATGCGCCGAACGTGCTCGCGGCGAATCCGTCGCTGCCGGCGCGCACGGTGAAAGAGATTATTGCCTTGGCGAAATCCAAACCCGGCGAGATGAACTATGGCACCTCTGGCGTTGCCAGCCCGGAGCATTTTGCCGGCGAGATGTTCAAGACCATGACCAAAACCAACTTGCTGATGGTGCCGTACAAAGGCGGCGGTCCGCTGGCGATTGATCTGGCGGCGGGGCAGTTGATGACGAGTTTTTCCACCATGCCGCCGATTATTCCGCACATCCGCTCCGGGCGCGTGCGCGCGATAGCGGTCACCACCGAAAAGCGCTCGGCGGTGCTGCCGAACGTGCCCACCGTCGGCGAAACCGTGCCCGGCTATGTGATCTCCACCTGGTACGGCGCGGTGGCGCCGGCGAAAGTGCCGCGCGAGATCATCGTGCGGCTCAATCAGGAAATGTTGCGCGCGCTGCAACTGCCCGATATCAAGGAGCGCATGGCCTCGCTGGGCGCTGATATCGTCGGCACCAGCGTGGAGGCGACAGCAAGGTTTTTTGCGTCCGAGGTGGCGAAGTACGCCAGGGTGGCGCAGGACGCCAATATACGCGCGGATTGACCGCGGACGTTTAAACAACCCGGAGAGAAGATGAGCATTCCCAGATTGAACGGCATTATCAAGACGCTTGAAGAAGGCAAAAATGCATTCGTGTGTTTTCAGCCTGGCGATACCGCCAGCGCGCAAGCAGTCGCCACCGAAAAATACGACGGCGTGGTGTTCGAGATGGAGCACGGCGCCTACGACATCAAGACACTGCGTGATTGCCTGCAATACATGCTGAACCGCCAGCAGATTCTGGCCGGAGGCACGCTCACACCCGCAGTCACGCCGATGGTGCGCATACCGCCCAACGGCGTCGAAATGAATCAGTGGATCGCTAAACAGGTGCTCGATCAAGGCGTGTTCGGCATTGTGTGGCCGCACATCAGTACTGTGGAAGAAGCGCGCAACGCTGTGGCGTCATGCCGCTATGCACGCCCCGAAGGTGCGCCGCGCTACCTGCCCGCGGGCCAGCGCGGAGACGCGCCCGCCAATGCCGCGCGCTTCTGGGGCATCTCGCAGCAGGAGTACTACGACCGCGCCGACGTGTGGCCGCTCGAACCCAAGGGCGAGATACTCGTCGCCATCATGTGCGAAGACGTGGTCGGCATGAAGAATCTGCCGAAGATACTAAAAGAAGTGCCGGGCATCGGCGCGGTGATTATTGGCGAGGGTGACTTGTCGCAGAACCTGGGCTTTCCGCGCCAATACAAACACCCGGTGGTGGCGGGCGCGATCGCCGAAATTCTCGCGATCTGTAAAGCCAACAACGTCGCCTGCGGCCATCCGCATGTCGAAGCCGATAACGTCGATGAAGTCGTGGCGCAAGGCTTCAAGTGGCTGATGCCGCGGCCCGCGCGCTCGAACGCGGTGCTGGATAGGGCGTTAAAGTTGTCGGGGCGGTAAAAACGCGACGCGTCAGTTTTCTTACTGCCGTCATTCCCGCGTAGGCGGGAATCTATAAGCCGTCGCAAGTGGCACTGTGTTATGGGTTCCCGCCTAAGCGGGAACGGCGGTTATATTTCAGTATCTTTTTTAGTGTCTGGTCAACCTGACGTAGTCGAGGGAGGGCGTTCCATGAAAGTAGAGCGCAATACATCGAACATATTTTGCCCTTGCTTATACATGGTTTCGAGGTAGGAGCGGATGATGCAAAAGTCCAGCGCCCCCTTGAGCGTTCGAAAGCCCCCCGATATTTTCTGCTTGACATTGGGCATGCGAATGGCGCGCTCCCCCAGATTGTTGGTGAATGGCACGCGCAAGTCCGTCACAAAGCGCAGCACCGCGTCGGCATGCTCGCGCAAGCGGCTGATGAGATTGAACGCCACCGTTTGCTTAACCCGCCCTCGGCGCTTGTGTTGCCGGGCCGCCCGTGGATTTCGGGCTTGCGCCTGAGTCAGAATCCGTTCATAGTCTTTTCGGATACGCCGTATTTGCCTCGCGCTCAACGCCGCGATGTTGTCCCGCCTGGCCGCCTCACAGCGCCGATTGGCGTGCCTGAGCAGGCTCATGATGCGCTGCGGCCAGCGTTGGCGTGTGGTCTCATGCACAAACGTCAGTTCACGCAGCAAATGCGCATTGCAAAGCGCATGC
>CAWUUY010000005.1:0-4474 GCA_963924885.1 uncultured Burkholderiales bacterium
CCCAGCGCCACGTGCATGCTGCCGGTGAGCGTGGCGAAATCGATCATCACATCAGGTTTTTGCCGCCCCGCGAGGGTTAGCGTGTCGGACAGCACCATGCGCCCTTCGGCGTCGGTATGCACGATTTCAATCGTGGTGCCGTTTAACGCAGTGACGATGTCGTTTTGTTTGTAGGCACGCGCACTCAAATGGTTTTGCGCCAGCGCCATCCAGCAATCGATGTTGACCGCAAGCTTCGCGCGCGTGGCGGCGAGCAAGATGCCCAGCGCCACCGCCGAGCCGTTCATGTCTTCGTGCATGCCCTGCATGTAACGCGCGGGCTTAAGGTTGTGCCCGCCGGTGTCGAAACAAATGCCCTTGCCCACCAGCGCCACGGTTTTTTTGGCCGCCGGGTGGCGATACTGCAAATGCACGATGGCGGCGTCTCGCTCGTCGCTGCCCTGCGCCACCGCACAAAACGCGCCCGCGCCCATTTTTTTCAAACGGTTGAAATCGTATTCCTCGCTTTGCCAGCCGTGCTGCTTGGCCAGCGCCTTGACGCGCTCGCGGTAGGCGCCAGGGGTGAGTTCGTTTGGCGGCAGCACGGTGAGTTCGCGGCACAGCACATTACCTTCGGCCTGCGCGCGGATGGCATTGAAGCCGTCGCGCGCACCGGCGCCATGCAGCGCGATGCCGCGCAGGGTATGATTTTCTTTTTTCTTTTTGCGCTCGGGCAACTTCGCGCCGTTGACCCACGCGCAATACAGCGCGAGTTCCGCCGCGGCGTGGCGCTGCGCGGCGTCACCATAAACTGCGATAGTCATCGTGGCGGGGTTTTCGCCAAGCAGCGACAGCACCGCCTTGCGCATCACCGTATGGCGCTCGAACACCGATTGCGACGGATCAACTAACACCCACGCCACAAGCGTGCCGCCGGGTGCGTCTGCCGTGACGGGAGAATTGGCGAGATCAGCGGGCTTTTTCTTGCGGCGCACCAGCACGTTGTCGAGCACACCGGCAAACGGCAGCTTCGCCAGCGCCGCCGGCTTGGCGTCCATGGGCGCGATAATCAGCAAGTGGCGCGCCTTCTTTGCTGCTGCGGGAGCCAGTGGCATTGCGTGTTGTTCCAGCTGAGCCAGCATTCGATTGCTCCTTGGTTGGCCTTCGGTACATCGTGTATTTTGAACGCCATTATAATGGCGGCGCGATGTCTGACCGGAGTCCGCCCATGAAAACCCGAATGCTGGTCCTATTGACAATGCTGCTGGCGGCGCCCCTCGCGGCACAGGAAATCGTCACGCTGCCGGTACGCGATGGCGTGACACAATCGTACCTCTTGCTCGCGCCGAACGCGCCGCCGCAGGCCGTCGCCGTATTGTTCCCCGGCGGCCCCGGACTCATCCGGCTGCGCATGGAAAGCGGCCAGGCGCGCTTCAGCCCGAATAATTTTCTGGTGCGCTCGCGCGAGCATTTCGTGGACGCCGGTTTAGCCGTGGCCATCCTCGATGCGCCGTCCGATCAGCACGCCGAGGGCATGCCGAACGCGTTTCGCAAAAGCGCGGCACACGCGGCAGACGTGCGTCACGTGATGGGTGATCTAAAAACTCGCTTTCCCGGCGTGCCGGTGTTCCTGATCGGCACTAGCATGGGTACGGTGTCGGCGGCCCATGCGGGCCGCGAGTTGGCAACCGAGGTGGCTGGCGTGGTGTTGACCGCCTCCGTTTTTGTATCCAGCGGCCGCAAATCCAAACACGGCGACAGCAATCTCAGCGATTTTAATCTTGCCTCCATCAAGACGCCGTTGCTGATCGCGCATCACCGCGACGACGCCTGCTCCATCACGCCTTACGGCGAAGCATGGCGGCGCACCGGCAAGATTCCGATCATTTCAGTACGCGGCGGCGATCCACCGATATCGGAACCCTGCGAGGCGCAAAGCCGCCACGGCTTTCTCGGCAAGGAGCGCGAAACCGTCGACGCGCTCGTGCAGTGGATGCTGAAAAAGCCCCACCCAATCGAAATCGAATAAAATCCTCGTACCTTCATCAACACCATTTTCAGATGCGCCCCTACCTCGATCTGCTGCAACACGTGCTCGACCACGGCACGCAAAAAACCGACCGTACCGGCACCGGCACGGTCAGTCTTTTCGGCGCGCAACTGCGCTTTAATCTGAATGCCGGGTTTCCGCTGCTCACCACCAAAAAGGTGCATCTGAAATCCATCATTCACGAACTGCTGTGGTTCCTCAAGGGCGATACCAATATTCAGTATCTGAAAGACCACGGTGTGCGCATCTGGGACGAGTGGGCCGACAAGGACGGCAATCTCGGCCCGGTGTACGGCTATCAGTGGCGCTCGTGGCCCGCGCCCGATGGCCGGCATATCGATCAAATCTCGCAGGTTGTCGAGATGCTGAAAAAGAATCCCGATTCGCGCCGCATCATCGTCTCGGCGTGGAACGTGGCCGATCTCGACAAAATGGCGCTGATGCCCTGCCACGCGTTTTTTCAGTTTTACGTTGCCGACGGCAAACTGTCGTGCCAGTTGTACCAACGCAGCGCAGATATGTTTCTGGGCGTGCCGTTTAACATCGCCTCGTATGCGCTGCTGACCCTGATGGTGGCGCAGGTGTGCGATTTGAAGCTCGGCGATTTTGTGCATACCTTTGGTGACACGCATGTGTACAACAACCACATGACGCAGGTGGCCGAGCAGTTGTCGCGCAAGCCGCGCGCACTGCCGGTGATGAAGCTCAACCCAGCGGTAAAAAACATCTTCGATTTCAAGTACGAAGACTTCACACTTGAAGGCTACGATCCGCATCCGCTGATTAAAGCGCCTGTCGCCGTCTGATGGTCGTTTCCCTGATCGTTGCAATGGGCAAGAATCGCGTCATCGGCGCGAACGGTAGAATCCCGTGGCGCCTGCCCAACGAACTGCAACTCTTCAAGCGCGTCACTATGGGGCATCACATTATCATGGGACGCAAGACTTGGGAGTCGATCAACCGTCTGCTGCCGGGACGCACCACAGTGATCGTCACGCGGCAAAAGGATTACGCAGTATTGGGGGCGGTGATGGCCAGTTCACTGGATGCCGCGCTGGCCGCATGCAATAGCGACACCGAGATATTCATCGTCGGCGGTGGCGAGTTATATAAACTTGCGCTACCGCTGGCGCAGCGCATTTATCTCACCACGGTGGACGCAGAGCCCGCAGGCGATACACTGATGCCGAATATAAACTTGGCAGATTGGCGCGAAGTTTCTTTTGAAACGTTCTCCATAGACGAAAAACACGCTCACGCCTATCGTTTCGCTTTCCTTGAACGCAAGTAGCGGCCGGGCGCGCAGCGCCTGCCGAGCGGCTACTTCACGGCGCCGGAACCCGTCACCGAATTGCCGCCCAAGGCTTTCAGATCGTAGGAAGAAATGAAACCATTGCGCGCGGCGCCACCGATAATAAAGCCCGAGGCCGCCCCCACTGCCGCACCGCAGGGCGTGCAGGAGCCAGTCAAATTCGGCAACGTAGGCGCGCTGGCAAAATTCACCAACGTGGTTGAGGAAGACAGCGACATGGTCCACGTGCGCGCAATGCCATCGACCACACTAAGACTATAGCCCTTGATCATGGGTGTCGCGCCGAACAGCAGCGAGACAGTAAGTGACGCAGTGCCGCCGATGGCACCCAGATTGTTAATCGGCTTGGTAAATCTGGCAGTGGTGGATAATGAAGCCGCCCCCGGCACTTGTAACTGCGCAAACGAGGTGACATTGGGCGTATTCATGAAGTGAAACGTCTGCACCGGAAACGCTCCCTGCTCCGGCCTGAATCCGGTACCCCCCAAGTAGATTTCCCATTGCACGGGCGTAGTGCCGATGAAGGTGCTGCCGGAATCAATTAACGACGCCACGCTCTGCGCGCATACCGAAATCCGCCTGCGTCCGCGATAAACAGCGGATTGATCTGCGGATCCAGCAGCACGAGGTTTTGAGAATTCGGTCCGATGACCAAGCCGCCGCTGTTGGCCACGCCGCCCGCATAGAGTCCGCCCACCGCCGCATAGCCCACCGGCGCGGGTGTGAGGCTGGTGGCTGGGTTGTTCAGATCAAACGTGCTGCCGCCGGCAATCACGCCATACCGCAGCAACAGGCGCAAAAGTCGCGCGCGCTGCTCGTCGCCGTCGACCCAGTCGGCCAGACGATCCATTAGTAGCTCGCGTCGTTCGCGGCGTTCTTCCTCCCTGAGACCGCGTAGATTAGGGGTATCGAACGGCGCGGGCCAACTTCAAGGCCGTCATGCGGCTGTTCAAAAAGTTTACGCAAAGCACGAATGAGTCGGTGATGGACAGCCTGTACTGCTGGATGTTTAGTCAATTGTCCATCAATGGCATCACGCTCGATCTGGATTCCACCGTGATGACCCGCTACGGCGCGCAAGAGGGCGCCGCACGTGGCTACAACCCGGCCAAACGCGGACGTGCCAGCCATCA
>CAWUUY010000006.1:0-10228 GCA_963924885.1 uncultured Burkholderiales bacterium
ATCCTCGCCAAAATCAAAAAACGCCAGCGCGAGCCCGCGTGAGCCGCTTCGGGCGACCGCCACCGGCGATGCTGTCATGAGAGTCATTTTTGCAGGCACACCGGAATTCGCGGCCATTGCGCTGAAGGCGCTGGTGGAGGCCGGTCACGATATAGTGTTAGTCCTTACTAAGCCTGATAGGCCCGCCGGCAGGGGATTGCGGCTGGAAGCATCGGCGGTAAAAAAATATGCTCAAAAACAGATACTTACGGTGGAGCAACCACTTACACTTAGAACCGATGCAGCGAGCCAAATGATCGCTGCGGCGAAGGCCGATGCGATGATCGTCGCGGCGTACGGGTTAATTCTGCCGAAGCCGGTATTGCAGATACCCGCGTTGGGCTGCATCAATATTCATGCGTCGCTGTTGCCGCGCTGGCGCGGCGCCGCCCCCATCCAGCGCGCGATCCTGGCGGGCGACGCCGCGACCGGCATCACGATTATGCAAATGGACGAAGGACTGGACACCGGCGATGTGCTTGTGCGCGAAGCCCTGCCCATCGGTGCGGACGAAACCGCCGGTGAACTGCAAGACCGGCTGGCAGCGCTCGGCACGCGGATGATTGGCGACGTCTTGAACATACAACCCGCGCCGGTGAAACAAGACGATGCTCAGGCCTGTTACGCCGCTAAAATTACCAAGGAAGAATCCATCATCGACTGGCAACAGGACGCTACCACCGTGCATCGCTGTATCCGCGCCTTCAATCCCTTTCCGGGCGCGGCGACCGTGTTGGGCGGCGAACGCATCAAAATCTGGCGGGCGCAAATGGTCGGGGCCAAAGCCGCAGGCGCGCCGGGTAGCGTGTGCGCGGCGCCGGACGGGCAACTGATCGTCGCCTGCGGCAGCGGCGCGGTATCGATCACGGAGTTGCAGCGCGCCGGCGGCAAGCGCATGGCGACCGTACCATTTCTCGTGGGATTTCCCATCGCCCCCGGCGCGCGGTTCGGGGCTTGATGCGCGACGCACAGATCGTAGCCGCCGGCATCATCGAACGCGTGCTGGCGGGCCGCACACTGGACCAGGAGCTCGCCAGCAATAACCGCGGGCAAGCCAACGCCCATCAACGCTCCTTGGTGCAAGACCTGTGTTACGGCGTGCTGCGGCATCTGGGTGCGCTCGACGCCATGCTCGCGCCGCAGCTGATCAAGCCGTTGCGCGACGAGCGCCTGCGGCATTTGCTGCGCGTTGCGCTGTATCAACTGGAACACACGCGCGCGGCGCCGCATGCGGTGGTCGATCAGGCGGTTGCGGCCTGCGTAGCCCTGCATGCCGCGCCGGCAAAAGGACTCATCAACGCCGTGTTGCGCGGTTTTCTGCGCCGCCGCGCTGAGTTGGTGGCGCAGAGCCACCACGACGACACCGGGCGTTTTTCGTTTCCGCAGTGGTGGGTGGATAAAGTGCGCGGTCAATACCCAGCACATTTTGCCGGCATGCTGGAGGCGGGCAATCGGCACGCGCCGTTGACGTTGCGGGTGAACACGCGGCGCGTGATGCGCGAGGAGTATCTGACGCAACTCGCGGCGGCCGGCATCGCCGCCGAGGCGTTCGAAGCGCAAGCGGTGGTGTTGGAAAAACCTGTGCCGGTGGAAAAACTCCCCGGCTTTGCGCAAGGCTTGGTTAGCGTACAGGATGCTTCCGCCCAGCGCGCCGCACCTTTGCTCGACGTACATCACGGCATGCGCGTGCTCGACGCCTGCGCCGCGCCGGGCGGCAAAAGCGCGCATCTGCTGGAACTGGCCGATATTCAACTGGTTGCGCTGGACAACGACGCGGAGCGCCTGACGCGCGTGCGCGCCAACCTTGATCGGCTGGGCTTGCGCGCCGACACGGTGTGCGGCGATGCCCGTGATCCCGCCGCGTGGTGGGACGGCGTGGCGTTTGATCGCATCCTTGCCGATGTGCCGTGTTCGGCGTCGGGTGTGACGCGCCGCCATCCGGACATCAAGTGGCTGCGCCGCCCGTCCGATGTCGAAAAATTCGCGCAAACACAGGAAGCGGTGATCGACGCCTTGTGGCGGCTGCTCGCCGCTGGTGGTAAATTCCTGTATGTGACGTGCTCCGTGTTCAGGGAGGAGAACCACATGCAGATCGCGCGGTTTCTGGAGCGCCATGCCGATGCGCAACATCTGCCCCTCCCGCCATCCGAATTTGTCCCCGAACACGTGGGCCAGATACTTCCGGACGCCCGGCATGATGGTTTCTATTACGCGCTGCTGCGCAAGACCTAGCCTCGCCGCCATCGTGTTGTTGCGATGGTGCGTGCGCTGGTGCGTACTCTGGATAGCTCTCGGTTGCGCGAGCCTTTCCAGCGCTGCTTCCAATGGCATCGAGGTGCGCAAGGCCGCGCTGACCGCTACCGAAGAAGGTTATCTGCTCGAGGCGGAATTCGATATCCAGCTCACGCCGCTGCTGGACGACGCGCTGCATAAAGGTGTGCCATTGTATTTCACGCTGGAATTCGAAGTGCTGCGTTCGCGTTGGTACTGGGCCAACGAAAAAATCGTGTCGCTGCAAGTGCAACAACGCTTGTCGTTTAACACGCTGACGCGGCAATACCGTGTCGGCGCTGGCGCCTTGTATCAGAATTTCCCCACCCTGGCCGAGGCGCTGTCGGTCATGAGCCGGGTTCGCCGCCGCCAGGATATCGACCCCGGCGTACTGCGCAAGGACACCAGCTATGGCGCCGCGCTGCGCTTGCGACTGGACTCCGCGCAGTTGCCCAAGCCTTTTCAGCTGAATACCAACCGCGATTGGTTCATCGGCTCGGATTGGTACCGCTGGACGGTGTCGCCATGACCACGCCCGCGCCCGCGAACAAAACGCTGGCCGGCATGCCGTCCGTGCGCCGCCGCTACGCCATTTTTCTGCTGATGGCGCTGTGCGCCGTGGGCCTGTTCCTGATCGCCATGGCCAGCGCGAACACCGCGCTGTTCGCCCAGCACTATCGCGCGTTGCTGGCGTTAAACGGCACGCTGGCCGCGCTGCTGGCGGCGCTGGTGATCTGGCAACTGGTGAATCTGCGGCGCCGGCTGAAAGCCGGCGTGTTCGGCGCCAGACTCACGCTGCGGCTGGTGTTGCTTTTCGCGATGATGGCGGTGGTGCCCGGCGTGCTCTTGTATGGCATGTCGATACAGTTTCTGGCCAAGAGCATCGAGTCGTGGTTCGACGTGAAAGTGGACAAGGCCCTCGAAGGCGGCCTGAAACTGAGCCAGGATGTGCTGGACAACATGCTGAAGGAGCTGAAGACCAAGGGATCGGTCATCGCTTTTCAGCTTTCCACGCGACCCACCGCCGAACATGGGGCGATCCTCAACTCGCTGCGTGAGCAGGCCGGCGTGCAGGAGGCCACGTTGTTCACCGGGCGCGGACGCATGATCGCGCACGCCGGTGCGATCGACGCCGTCGTGGCGCCTGGCCCGCCGCCCGCCGAGGCCTTCCGGCTGCTGCGCTCCCAGCAAGTGTATGCGCTGGCCGACGCCACGCCCGATCGCGGCCTCCTGCTGCGCGTGGTGGCGCCGGTCAACGTGCTGTCGCTGGCGGAAGAACCGCGCGCGCTGCAACTGATCCAGACGGTGCCGCAACGCCTCGCGCAAAACGCCGAAACCGTGCAGTTGGGTTATCGCGAATACCAGGAACTGGTGCTGGGCCGCGTGGGCTTAAAGCGCCTCTACGGCATTACGCTCACCATGACCTTGCTGCTGTCGGTGCTGGCCGCGCTGGCGGCGGCGTTCCTGTTGTCGGATGAACTGTCGGCACCGCTGATCGCGCTGGTGGAAGGCACGCGCGCGGTGGCGCAGGGCGATTACAGCCGCCGCGCCGCTGTTTCCAGCCGCGACGAACTCGGCTTGCTGATGCAATCGTTCAACAGCATGACCGGACAACTCGACGATGCGCGTAGCCTCGCCGAACGCAATCAGGCCGAAGTGGTGCAATCTAAAGCTTATCTGGAAAGCATCTTGGCGCATTTATCCGCCGGCGTGCTGGTGTTCGACGGCAGCATGAATTTGCGCAGTGCCAACCCCAGCGCGTCGGCGATCCTTGGGTTACAGAGCGATGATTTGCTGGGGCGTCCGGCCAGCCGCTGGAGTGACAGCGACGAATCGTTGGCTGCGCTGGGCAAGGAAATCACCGATGGTTTTGTCGAGGCCGGCGATACCGAATGGGAGCGTCAGGTTGAACGCAAAACGCCGGAACGTGATCAACACTTGTTGTTGCGCGGTAAAAGACTCCCGCGCGGCGTGGAAAGCGGCTTCGTGGTGGTGTTCGACGATGTGACGCATGTGTTGCAGGCGCAGCGCGACGCGGCGTGGGCCGAAGTGGCGCGGCGCCTCGCGCATGAAATCAAGAATCCGCTGACGCCGATTCAGTTGTCCGCCGAGCGCCTGCAAATGAAACTCGCGCCAAAACTCGATGCCGCTGATGGTGGGATGCTGGAGCGCTCCACGCAAACCATCGTCAATCAGGTAGCGGCGTTAAAGCGCATGGTCGATGCCTTCAGCCAGTATGCGCGCGCGCCCGAGCCGGCGATGCGCGAACTCGACCTCAACGCACTGGTGCGCGAGGTACTCACGCTGTATGAATCGCTCGGCTCCAGCATTCAGCTCGACCTTGCCGCCGCGTTGCCGTCGATCGTCGGCGATGCCGCGCAACTGCGCCAGGTGATCCATAATCTTTTGCAAAACGCGCAGGACGCGCTGGGTGAAACGCCGCATCCGAGCATCACCCTGAAAAGCACGGTGACCAATGACTCGATAGGGTTCAGCGTGACCGACAACGGCAGCGGTTTTCCGGAGCACCTGATAAGACGCGCCTTCGAGCCGTACGTGACGACCAAGGTCAAGGGCACCGGCCTGGGCCTGGTCATCGTCAAGAAAATCATCGAAGAACATGGCGGCAATGTGGAAATCGGCAATATCGAACCGCACGGCGCGCGCATCCTGATTACGCTGCCGGTTGCCATCACCGCGCAGCAGGGCGTATTAAATCTGGCGGCAAAAACGGCAGCATGAACGACGGCATGAACAACCCGCGAAGCATAGAGAGCACACCATGCAACAGATACTAGTAGTAGACGACGAAATCGGCATCCGCGAGCTGCTATCGGAAATTCTTTCCGACGAAGGTTACAAGATCACCGTGGCGCAAAACGCCACCGAGGCGCGTTCAAGCCGCAATGAAGCGCGCCCGGACATGGTGCTGCTGGATATCTGGATGCCCGACACCGACGGCATTACGCTGCTCAAGGAGTGGGCGAGCAACGGCCAGCTCACCATGCCGGTGGTGATGATGTCCGGCCACGGCACCATTGATACTGCGGTGGAAGCCACGCGCATCGGCGCGTTTGATTTCCTTGAAAAACCCGTCGCCCTGCAAAAATTGTTGGCCACGGTGGGGCGCGCGCTGAAACACGGCGCGGAGCAACCCAAGCCCGGCGCGTCACTGGGCGCATTGGGCCGCGCGCCGGTGATCGCCGATCTCAAGCAACGGCTGGAGCGCATCGCGGGCATGCGCACGCCCGTGGTATTGGTAGGTGAGCCGGGCAGCGGCATCGAAATCTGCGCGCGCGTGTTACACGCGCGCAACACGCCGTGGGTCGCGCCGGAGACCACCGCGCAACTGGCGGCGGAGCCGATCGAGCTGCTCAACAAGGCGCGCGACGGCACCGTGTTCGTACACGACGTCGCGGGACTTTCCCGCGCCGAGCAAAAAGGCATGCTGTTGCTGCTGTCCAAAGTGCCACGCTACAACACGCGCGTGGTGTGCGGCGCCACGCGTCCGCTGGCGGACGTCGCGGCAGAAGGCGCATTCGACCCGCAACTCTACGAACTGTTGTCGGCGATGACCATCACCATCCCCAGCCTGCGCCAGCACCGCGACGATATCCCCGAAGTCGCCGGCCTCGCGCTGGCGCGCATGGTCGAAGCAAAAGAAATCACTCCGCGCCAGTTTTCCACCGCCGCGCTGAACGCCCTACGCAACTTCGACTGGCCCGGCAACATCACACAGCTCGAAAGCGTGGTGCGCACCCTGGCGCAAACCGCGCAGGGCGACGAAATCAGCGCCGATGACGTGTGGCGCGCCCTGCCCGAGGCCGCGCAGGTGCAACAGGCGCCCGCGTTCGATCAGCCGCTGCGTGAAGCGCGCGATGCTTTTGAGCGGGCGTACTTCGAATATCACTTGGGCAAAGAGGGTGGGAACATCAGCCGCGTGGCGGAGATTGTCGGACTGGAGCGCACGCATTTATACCGGAAGCTTAAGCAGTTGGGGGTGAAGCTTACGCGGCGGGATGAGTGACCAGCGAACCTCATCCGGGCTTGCCAATCTAAATTTAGAGAGGTGTCCAATGGGCTTTGTAACAAATCAGTGGTTAAGAGGGATTGTGGAGCGCAACAAAAGCTACCGTCCTATGGAAGTATCCATCAACCCCCTGAACACATCCGACAGTTGGTCGAACAATAAAAAGGTATTTGGTGGTATTAGGGCCACCATTCCCAGAGACTGAGGCGATTATCAATGTGTCTATTTTACAGAGCAGGATTTGGATAGGTTTCTGCTCACGTTAACCCAAGCGGCAAATCTTGATACCCGTAAAGCAATTGCGTTGGATATATTGCAGGCGCCTGATTTTAATGGCGTTGATGAGATAGCCTTCAGCGCCTACATCGGGGCTAGTCAAGAAATGAGAAAACAAATCGCGTTTAACATACTGCGTGGTTTTGATGACGCAGCCCTGCTTTCTTTTCTATCGGAATTGCTTCCACACAGAGCCGAGCAAAATGAAATGTTCGCGGAGGTTGCAAAACGCATGTCGAGAAAAAAGAGGAAACCTGTCCGCCGAAAACGGATTTCTTAGCTCGCGTAGAGCGCAATCCCTATTGCACCGCACATGAGTTTGCAAATCCACATGCGTTGAACGTCAACTTGGCCGGGGGCAGCCCGGCAGCTGGTTACCTTTCTTGCTCCGCCAAGAAAGGTAACCCAAAGAAGGCGGCCCCCGGTTCGCCGGCCCTCCGGGCTCCCTTGCGCTACTCGCCACGCCGGGCGGCTGCGGAACTCGCCCTCGCATACAACAAAGGCGCGAGGCCTCAGACAGTCCTCGCCGACTTCCCCCGGCGTACCTGCGTTGCTCAGCGGCTCTCAGGGGGTTTGTTACCGCAGACCGTTGGCTCGCCTCGCAGCATCGTTCTTTGTTGCACCACTACCTGTCTTGCGCGCTTCGCGCGTGGGTTACGACACGTAGCCATGTTGGCGCTGCTTTCTGTGTCGCTAAGTCCAATTTACGCTATTGCCCAAGACAAATACCCCACCAAAGTCATCCGCATCCTGACCGCCACCCCCGGCAGTAACCACGACTGGGGCGCGCGCATCACCGCGCAGGAATTGGCGCCACGTATCGGCCAGCGCGTGATCGTCGAAAACCGCGGCTCTATCTCCAGCGAAATCGTCGCACGCGACACGGCTCCCGACGGCTACACCCTGTTGTTCTACGGCGCCTACACCTGGCTGCAGCCATTGCTTGCCAAGGTGAGTTGGGATCCGGTCGAGGATCTCGCGCCGATATCGCTCGTGATCAACTCGCCTAATGTGCTGGTGGTGCATCCTTCGCTACCGGTGAAATCCACCAAAGAATTGATTGCGCTGGCAAAAGCACGGCCCGGCACGCTTAACTACAGCGCGGGGGGCGGTGGCTCCAGCCAACACATTGCCGCCGAGTTATTCAATTATCTGGCGAAGATCAAGATCGTGCGCGTGAATTACAAGGGCGCCGGGCCGTCGATACTGGGGCTCCTCACCGGCGAAGTGCATCTCATGTTTGCGGCCCTCGGCCCTATCATGCCGCACGTCAAAAGCGGCAAGGTGCGCGCGCTGGCGGTGACCACATCCAAGGCCTCGGCGCTCGCACGCGATTTGCCGCCGATTGCCGACGTGCTGCCGGGCTATGCTTCCGAGTCCGCGATCGGCCTGTTCGCGCCGAAAAAGACACCCGCGGCCATCATCAAGCTGCTCGCCAGCCACGTGCAGCAAGGCATGAAAGCCGTTGACCCGCAAGTCATCGCCAATAACGGGGTCGAGGTCGTTGCCAGCACGCCCGAAGCCTTCGCCGCGTTTATCAAGGTGGACATGACGAAGATGAGCGAAGTCATCAAAAGCGGTTCATTCAGCAACTGACATGCAAATCCAAAATCACTTCGACATCCCCATCCTGCCCGCCGCCGCCTGGGCGATCCTGATGAACGTGCCCGACACCGCGGCGTGTTTCCCCGGCGTGAGCCATATCGAGTCCATCGGCGACGATCAATACAAAGGCCGCGTCACCGTCAAACTTGGCCCGCTGACGATGGTTTTTGCCGGCAATCTGCGCATCGAAGACCGCGACGATGCGGCGCACGGCGCCGTCATCAAAGCCGCCTGGAACGAAACCAAAGGCCGCGGCAACGCAAACACCGTGACCCAATTTGCGTTAAGTGAACAGGACGGCGGCACCCGCGTCACGCTCACCAGCGGTCTGCAACTCGCCGGCCAAGTAGCGCAATACGGGCGCGGCGTCGGCATGATCTCGGCGATATCCGAACAACTGATCGCGACGTTTGCGCAGAACCTGCGGGCGCGGAGTAAGGCAGTCGATGCAGGCGGCAACGCGTCCGCCGAAGCGCAGGCGGCAACGGAGATTTCCGGGCTGACGCTGATGGCGAAAGCACTGGGAAGTCGGTTGAAGGGGTAGCGCTTCCTTCGCAGTTGGCCGGAAACGCATCATTGCTTCCCGTTGGCCTTGATCCAATCCGCGATACGCGACGAGACTTCCCGTTCCAAGCCCGGAAAACCATGGTAGTGCAAGCTGCCGCACCTGTCACCACTGACTGGGCCTCCACCCTTGAATGAAATGAGTTCGGACTTGGGTGCCTTTTTCAGTCTTCCCATTAATCGCCGCGCGTTGGTGAAAAGCGTGTATTCGCATACGTCCTGCTCGTGATGCACGACCAGGGTTGGGACAGCGATCTCCTCGATTTTCAACGTGTCCAGATAGCCTGACCTTAGGTCCGGCTTGCCATTTTCGGAAGAAATCATCGTAATACCCGCCAGTCCTTCATCGCGTAATGTGATCGCAGCATGTGCTACCGACGTCGAGCCGGCGCTGTGGCCGACCAACCACAAGGGAATAGGCGCTTGGTTGCGCAAAAAAGCGATGACATGGCGTATATCGTCCGCATGGATTGCCGTGTCGCGCATAAAATGCCGGGGCGGCACATCGGGCGACATTGATAACCGCGGTGATAAACCCGTGCTGCACGAAAAGTTCCGGCTTGCGCACCGGGAAGCCCCGGTAGCTCGTCGTGTCGTCCGGTTGAAACAAAATGCGCCCCGTCCCTCCTGGAAACAACAAAATCGTGGCGACGGGTTTCTCTGGATCGTTCACCATGACTTGAACTGTAACGCCGGGGCGCGTTGCAACGTCATGGACCAAGATGGGGTTCGCGGCAAATAACGCATGCGGCCAAAACGTGCTGCCCAGAAGCAAAAGGCACGCTAAACGCAGACGCGGCCGTTTTCGTATCAGGCAGGTCATTGCGGGCTCAGTCGGTAGCGCCAAGGGCACTTCCGGCAGCCGCCCGCCCCAGTCGATCCCGCACCGCCGCCCACTCGATCGCCAGCGGCGGCTCTTCCACCAGCATCACGTCACACCCGGCGGTGTCGAGTCGGCGCAGGTTGGCGTAAAGATCATGCGCGTAGCCCGCTGCCGTTTCTGGCGCGGCGATCCAGGTGAGTTTGTCGATCAGTGGTCGGCGCGCGTTGCAGGCGAGCACGGCGATGCGCTTGCCCTGGCGCGCGAAGCTGCGCGCGAGTTCGTCGATCAGGTCGCCTTCGACCAGCATCACTGGCGTGCGCGGCGCGTAGTGTTTTTTGAGTGTGCCGGGGGCGCGAGGCGATTGCACGCTGGGCGCAGTGAGTGATGCGCCCAACGCTGCTTCAATTTGCGCGGCGGTGATGATGCCGGGGCGCAGTAGCGCGGGTTTGTCGCTCGACAAATCCACGATGGTGGATTCAATGCCGACTTCGCACGCGCCGCCGTCCAACACGCAATCGACGGCATCGCCAAATTCCTGCTGCACATGGTCGGCGGTGGTGGCGGACACGCGACCGAAGCGATTGGCCGAGGGGCCGACGATGCCGCCGCCGAATGCCTGC
>CAWUUY010000007.1:0-4351 GCA_963924885.1 uncultured Burkholderiales bacterium
GCCACGCAGCCGCCGCACCTCGCCGCCATTTGCGTGTGGGAAGGATGGCACGACAACTACCGCGACGGCAACCACCACGGCGGCATTCTTTGCACTTTCCGCAAGAACTGGCAGGACATGCAGGTCAAGACGGTGCAGCACGGCGTCGGTGAGCGCGGCAAGAAACACCCGGTGACCGGCGAACTCGCCTGCGGCCCGGAGACCCTGAGTGAACCTGAACTGGCGAAAAACCGCGAGGACATGTGGCTCGCGGTGCTGGAGCGCGAGACCGACAGCGAGTGGTATCGCGAGCGCAGCGCCGACTTGTCGCAGGTAAAGGTACCCCTGCTGTCGGCATCAAACTGGGGCGGGCAGGGCCTGCACCCGCGCGGCAATTTCGAGGGCTACGTCGGCGCGGCGTCAAAGCAGAAATGGCTGGAAGTGCACGGCGGCTCGCACTGGGCGCCGTTCTACACCGACTACGGCGTGGGCCTGCAGAAAAAATTCTTCGATTACTTTTTGAAGGGCAAACAGAACGGCTGGGACAAGCAGCCCAAGGTGCAATTGCAGATACGCCATCCGGGCGAAAAATTTGTGCTACGGCATGAAAACGAATGGCCGATTGCGCGCACGCAGTGGACAAATTTTTATTTTGATCCGTTGAACATGAGTTTGGAAACGATTAAAATTAATTCAATAAAAAAAATTACTTATGATGCCATAGGCGATGGGGTCACCTTCTCTACGCCACCGCTCGACAAAGACACCGAAATCACTGGCCCGTCAGCGCTGAAGCTCTTTGTATCGTCATCCACCAGCGACGCGGATTTGTTCGTGATCCTGCGCGTGTTCGATCCCGCCGGAAAAGAAGTGCTGTTCCAGGGTGCGCTCGATCCAAAAACCCCCATCGCGCAAGGCTGGCTGCGCGCGTCACACCGCAAGCTGGATCGCGCACGCTCGCCGCCCTATCGCCCGTATCACACGCACGACGAAAAACAGCCGCTGTCACCGGGCGAGGTGTACGAACTCGACATCGAAATCTGGCCCAGCTGCATTGTCGTGCCCAAGGGCCATCGCATTGCGCTCACCATCAAAGGCAAGGACTACGATCACGGCCAGTCGGCAGCGTCGCTATCGAACATGAAAAACCCCATGAGCGGCTGCGGCCCCTTTATGCACGACGACCCGGTGGATCGTCCGCCGGCGATTTTTGGCGGCAAGGTGACGCTGCATTTTGGGCCGCAGCATCCGGCGGCGGTGTTGTTGCCGGTGATCCCGGCAAAGTAGCACCAAAATCTCTGTGAGGCGGTGACGTTGGACTTCGAGTGGGATACCGCGAAAGCGAACATCAACGAGGCCAAGCATGGCATTTCTTTTGTCGACGCAAGCGAGGTATTTAACGACGATTTCTCGTCCTGCGTACCTGACCCAGCGCATTCTATCGAGGAAGAACGATATCTGATATTCGGGAAAACGCATCAAGGTGCATATCTTGTTGTATCCTTTACCGAACTTACTGATCGAATCCGAATCATATCCGCCAGACAGATGACGCCACGGGAGCGTAAGGCATATGAACATTGAAAAAGACAACCTGAAAGACGAGTACCCCGAAGACCTCATCAAGTCGGGCATACGCGGGAAATACGCCAAGTGCTACCGCGAAGGCACGAACATCGTGCTCATCGACCCTGACTTGCACAAACTGTTTCCAGACTCGGATGCGGTTAATCGTGCATTGCGGGAATACACATCGCGGAAGCAAACGTCCGCCTGACGGCTCTACGTCCGCGGGCCAACGCCCAGCAGCATGAGTTATTACTGAGGCTGTATCCCCGCCGCCTTAGCCACCGCCACATACCGCGCATAATCCTCTTTCAGGAATTTCGCGAAGGCCTCCGGCGTGCCGCCCACGGGCGTGAGGTTGAGCGCGGTAAAGCGTTCGATTACATCCGCTGTTTGCAGCATCTGATTCACAGCGGCATTGAGCTTGTCGACGATGGGGCGCGGCATGCCGCGCGGGCTGTAGAGGCCGTACCAGCCGGTGGATTCATAACCTTTTAATCCCGATTCATCAGCCGTGGGCACGTTGGGTAACTGCGGCGAGCGCTTCAAACCCGTGAAGGCTAGCGGGCGCAGACGTCCGGCCTGCACCAGCGGCACCACCACCGGGCTGGGGCCAAACATTAGCGGCACTTGTCCGCCGAGCAGATCGGTCACTGCCGGGCCGGCGCTACGATAAGGCACGTGCGTGAGTTTGACGCCGGCCATGGCCTGAAACTGTTCGCCCGCGATATGGGTGGAGTTGCCCCAGCCGGCCGAGACGTAAATCATTTTGCCGGGGTGGGTTTTGGCAAAGTCGATCAGTTGTTGCAGCGTGTTGATCGGCACCGAGGGATGCACCACGATCACTAGCCCGCTGGAATTGCAGAGGTGGCTGATCGGCGTGAAATCGCGGAAGGTGTCATATGGCAGCTTTTTGTACACCACCGGGTTGATGGTGTGGCCGCCCGCGGTGGTGAGCAGGGTGTAACCGTCGGCGGGCGCGCGTGCGACGACTTCGGTGCCGATGATGTAATTCGCGCCGGGGCGGTTATCGACGACGACGTTTTGGCCGAGTTGCGCGCCGAGTTTTTGTGCGACGATGCGGCCGACTACATCGACTGCGCCTCCGGGGGCTACGGGGACGATGAGGCGGATGGGGCGGTCGGGGTAGGCGGCTTGGGTTAGGGTTGCTGACAATAAAACGACAAGAGCGACAACGATGCGCATGACTGACATGTGTGCTTCCCCCTACCCTAATCCCCGCCTTCTCCCGCCCCAGGGCGGGAGAAGGGGTTTCGTTGTTAAGTGGCTACTTCTCCATACGCAATTGCGGCGCAAATCTACGCCTCACTCTTGACCCCTAACGCCTCACGCCCATCAAGCAGGCATCCAAGGCATAGGCGCCTGCGAAGCAAACTCGGTACGGCAATCAATCACCGCAGGCAGGTCCGACGCTATCGCCTGCTCGAACGCCTTTTTGAAATCCTGCGGTTTGTCGACCACCACGCCGAAGCAATCAAACGCTTTGGCGATTTTGGCGAAGTCGGTTTCGAGGAATTCGTAGCACTCGTCCTTGCGGTTGGGCTCGGGCGCGCCGGTGTAGGCGATGCTCAAGTTCTTCAAGCCTTGCGCGAGGCACTTGTTGTTGTTGACGATGGTCACCGTCTTGATACCGCGACGGCGGGCGGTTTCGAGTTCGGGCAGATGGTAATAAAAGCCACCGTCGCCGGTGAAGCAGAATACCGGTTTGTCGGGCGCGCCGCATTTGCCGCCGAGCGACGCAGGGAACGACCAGCCCAGCGAACCCGCCGCTCTAAAGTAACGCTGCTCCGGGTGGTTGAACCACACCATAGTGTTGGTCCACAGCGCGGCAAAGCCGGTGTCCGCGAACAGGATCGCGTCTTTGGGCAGCAGCTCGGTGAGCTCGCGGCAGATGCGACCGGGGTTCATCGGCACGGCGTCGGAATCGCGATGTTTGTTCGCCCCGGCGCGCCACGCATCGACGTGTTTTTTCGCAGCGGCAATCCACGCATCGTGTTTGGCTACCTTGGCCGCCGCGGTAATCGCTTCAACGGCGGTGCGCACATCCGCCTGCACGCCAATCACGCCGCTGTAGTTGCGGCCGATTTCCACCGGGTCGATGTCGATCTGGATGATCGGCGTGCCCTCTTTGGGCATTTTGTAATTGCCGGTGGTGTGGTCACTGGTGTTGCTGCCGCAGTAGATCACGAGATCAGCTTCATCAACAATGTGGTTGCCGCCGGTGCGGCCATACAGGCCCATGGTGCCGTAAAACATCGGATGATTTTCGGTGAGGATCGCTTTGGCATCCGGCGTGGCACACACCGGCGCGCCGATTTTCTCGGCGAGCTTGGCCAGTGCCGCGCCCGCGTCGGAAATCGTCGCGCCGCGATCCGCGATGATCACCGGCTTTTGCGATTTCGCAATCGCCGCCACCGCGCGCTGCACCGCCGCCGCATCGGGCGCGGGGCGAAACGCCGGATAGCGCGTGTGCGCGTCGTCGGGCAATACATCGAACATCCCTTCCAGATGCGTGATCGCATCACCGGTGAAGCCCGCCATGTCGAGATGCACCGGGCGCGGCGTGCCGGTGGTGGCCTCGCGGAACGCCTGGCGCATCAGTTGCTGCATTTGTTCCAGCGCCTCGATCTTGCCGTGAAACTTGGTCACCGCGGCGTAGAGCGGCTGATGGTCAACCTCTTGATACGCATTGCGATACTGCATGGTGCCGACGTGGCGGCCGCTGATCGCCACCACGGGCGAGTGCCCGAGGTACGGGTCCTGCATGCCAGCGGCGAGATTCGCC
>CAWUUY010000008.1:0-7400 GCA_963924885.1 uncultured Burkholderiales bacterium
ACGCCAGCGCCGCATGCACACACGCCACCGTGCGCGCGCCGCGCGCATTAGCCTGCACGAGATGGCGCGCGTAACTGTGCGCGCCAAACGCAAACTCGCGCACCACGGCATCCACCAGCAGGGCGTTGGTGCCTTGATGATGCCGGTCAGGCGCGATCACCACATCGCGGCCCGCGACCGGCACCGCCTCCAGCGCGTGCAATGCCGCTACATCCAGACACGGTAAATCACACGGCAATATCAGCAGGCGTTGCGCGCCACGCGTGGCAGCACGCGCGGCAGCGTGTGACAGTGCGGCATTCAAGTCGGGCGTGGCGGCTGGCTCGGCGAGCGCGTGCGCGCCGGCCTTGCGCGCCAGCGCGAGCGTCACTTCGCACGGACTGACGACCACGCAGCGCCGTGCATCACCTTGCCATTGCGCCACGACTTCGACCGTGCGCGCGAGCAGCCAGCGGTTCAGCTTGCCGCGCGCCACATCCGTCAGCACGGCGGACAAGCGCGACTTGCCTGCGTTCACCCCGCGGTGTGGCACAATTACGTGTAAATAATTGTTTTTATTCATTATTTTATGATCCAGCAAAACGAACCACACGCCGTGCCAACGCCGTGCTTTTAGCGCGGTTCGTCATCAGCGTATCAGCAACGAGCACACGCTTGTCCAGTTTTTCAATTGCGGCGGCGAGTGTCGCATCCTGTCGGTCAATCACCCAGTGATCCACCGCGTTGCCGTAATGCCGCGCGATGGCGAGCGCGGTGGGTTGCACGCCGAGCTCGCGCATCATTTTAGCGGCCGGGCCTTTGACCGCCGCGCCGCCGATGATCGGCGACACCGCCACCACCGGAAAGGTGCGCGCCTTGAGCCACGCCTTGATCGCCAGCACGCTGACGATCGGCGCGATGCTCACAAACGGATTGGACGGACACAGCACCACCGCATCCACCCGCCCGCGCATCACGCGCGCCAGTGCATCGGGCACACGCGCCGCGCGCGCCCCGGCAAAACGAAAACCGGTGACACGCGGCTTGCAGCGTTGGCGCACGAAGTAATCCTGAAAATCGAGTTCGCCAGAGGTTGTTTTGACCATCGTGCGCACCGGTGTTTCGCTCATCGGTAACAGCGTGTGTTTGACGCCAAGGCGCGTAGCCAGATCACACGTCACCACTGACAACGATTTGCCTTGTTTCAACGCCTCGCGCCGCAGCACATGCAGCGCGAGATCGCGGTCGCCCAATTGAAACCAGCTTTCACCGCCGAGGCGCTTCACTTCTTCCATGAAATGCCAGGTTTCATTCGCGCGGCCCCAGCCCAGCGCCGTGTTGTTCACCCCCGCCAGCGTATACATCACCGTGTCGAGGTCGGGGCACACGGTAAAACCCATGTGCTCGAAATCATCGCCGGTGTTGACCACGATGGTGAGTTCGCCCGGCGGCAGCACGACCGCCAGCCCCACCGCGAGCTTCGCGCCGCCTACGCCGCCCGCGAGTGCCACGATCATCGGAACAAATCCTCGGCCTCATCGCGCAGCAGCTCTTTGATCGAACTCTCGCGCAGTGCGTATTGAAAGCCGCGTGCGAGCACCGCGGGCGTGCCTTCGTCCGCCTGCCCCATCACCAGCGATGCCGCCGCCGCGAGTTCATCGGCGGCCGCCACTTGCGTCACTTTCAACACGCGGCCCTCGCGATCTTTGTTACCGCGCTGATCCACCAGCGCGGGCAAGCCGGCCACTCCGATGGCGATGCCGGTGACGCCGTGGCGCCATGCGCGGCCAAAACTGTCAATTATCAACACACCGATATCCGCGCCTGTTTGGTTTTTGATAGCATCGCGCACGCCGCGTGCAGACGCATCGGGGTTTTCAGGCAGCAACAGCGCCGTGTCGTCGCCGCCCGGCACATTCGATTGATCGATGCCCGCGTTCGCCATGACGAATCCCAGCTTGTGTTCGGTGATGATGATGCCCGGTTTCACGCGCAGCACCGCGCGCGATTCGCGCAGCATCAACTCGACGAGACGCGGGTCTTTGTGGGCTTCGCTGGCGATTTGTTGTGCGAGTGGGGAAGACGTGATACTGGCGAGTATTACGGCCCGGCCTTCGGCTTTGGAGACTATTTTTTGTGCGAGAACAACGATGTCGCCCGATAGGAGTGTCAAGCCCGCGCGCGTGGTTGCCGCCAACAGCAAATCAAGGAGCGACGCGCCTGACGTCAATTCGGGAATGCCGGGCAAGGCAATGAGTCGGAGTTCGCGCGGCATAGGCGCGTGCGTGGTTGCCCCTCACCCCAACCCTCTCCCCGCAGGCGGGGCGAGGGGGCTAGATAGCGGCGAAAGAGAGATGTCTTTGCTACCAGATAAATCAGCCCCCTCGCCCGCCTGGGCGGGAGAGGGTTGGGGTAAGGGTAGGGAAAGCACAGTCATACAGCGTGGCTACTTCGCAGGCACACCCGGAATCCCGGTAATCCGTATCCCCGATCCCGCCACCTTGTAACGCTTGTTAATCGCGATCAACACGGACGTCAGCGCCTCGGACGCAATTGAATTCGCCAGCACCCCCGCGTGCCACGCGCGCAGTCCCGCGTCGTGCGCAAGACCGATCACTACTTCGCGCGCATCCGCGTCGTCACCACACACCAGCACATCGCAATCAACTTCATGCGCGGGGTCTTTCAAATGCGTGGCCGACACATTCTGAAACGCCGACACCACTTTTACTAGCGGGCCGAGCTTGCGTTGCAGCGCCACTACGGCAGATTCGCCATTGGGTAATTGCACCCGATCCACCTTGGGCGGCGCCAGCGGCACGGTGACATCGATGAGAATTTTGCCAGCCAGCGCACCAGCAACACTTTCGGCGGTGGCCAACTGCGCGGCGTACGGTACGGTGAGCACCACCACGTGCGCTTGCGCGGCTTCGGCGTTGGAAGCGCCGCGCACCACCGCCTTGCCGCCGAGCAATTGATTTAACTCGGCGGCACCCGCCAACGCTTTGCCGGCATCGCGCGAACCAATCACAACATCGTGGCCGGCCAGCGCCCAACGATAAGCGAGTCCGCTGCCTTCCTTGCCGGTACCACCGAGTACGCCGATTTTCATGCTGCTGCCTTTTGAAATAGGGGCGCGGCCAACGGTGCGGCCACGCACGCAGCCTCGTGCCGCTCCGCCGCCGCGTTCGCATACAACGTGGTGCGCTGCCGCGGCACGCGTCCCGCCGCGCGGATCATCGCTTCCATGCGCGCGGGCTCCATCTCCTGCCCATGCTGCGTGCCCGCCGCGCGTGAAATACTTTCGTTCATCAACGTGCCGCCAAGGTCGTTGACCCCCGCCGCGAGACACGCCGCGACACCATCCGCGCCCATTTTCACCCACGACACCTGTATGTTTTGAATCACGGGATGCAACACCAGCCGCGCCACCGCGTGCATCAAAATCGCCTCGCGCGAGGTCGGCCCGCGCCGTGCGCGCCCCTGCTGATACACCGGCGCGCCCATATGCACAAACGGCAGCGGGATAAATTCGGTAAAGCCGCCGGTTTTCTCTTGCAAGGCGCGGATGCGCAACAGATGCCGCGCCCAATGTCTCGGCTGCTCCACATGGCCGAACATAATCGTGGCGGTCGAACGCAAGCCCAGTTCATGCGCGATTTGCATCACGTTGAGCCATTCATCGGTGTTCACTTTGTCGGGACAAATCACTTGCCGGACTTCATCGTCGAGAATCTCCGCCGCCGTGCCCGGCAGGCTGTTCAGCCCCGCATCGATCAGCCTCGGCAAAAATTCGCGCACCGATAATCCCAGCGTCTGCGCGCCGTGCGTCACTTCCAGCGGCGTAAACGCATGCACATGAATGCCGGGCGCGGCGCGCTTCACCGCGCGCAGAATATTGAGGTAGGTGTCGCCGGTGTACGAGGGATGAATGCCGCCCTGCATGCACACTTCGGTGGCGCCGCGCGACCACGCCTCGGCCACGCGCCGCTCGATTTCGTCCAGCGGCAAATCATACGGCTCGCCGCGCAGCGACTTGCTGTGCGTGCCCTTGGAGAACGCGCAGAAGGTGCAGCGGTACACGCAGATATTGGTGTAGTTGATATTGCGGTTCACCACGTAGCGCACGGTGTCGCCGACAGTCTTCGCGCGCAGATCATCGGCGGCGGCGCAGAGGTCGTGGAATTCATTACCCCGTGCGCTGAACAAACGCGTGATGCCCGCTTCGGTAGAGGCATCATAAGTATTTGTTTTTATTAAATATTTACTTTTCCGTGTAATGGTATTCAACGGCAACACCAAGCCCGGCGACCAGCCGTCCGCGCGCGCGAATCCTTCCGAATCGCTGGCGCGGATCACCGCGGCTGCGATCTTCGGATCATGCCAGACGTGCACGTCGCGCACATACGCCGCATAACTCGGCAGCCGCGCCACCAGTTCTTTGCCGCGCGACGCGGTTATCGTACGCAGCGCTTCCATGGCGGGCCACGGCGCTTCCGGGTTCACGTGATCGGGCGTTACCGGCGACACGCCGCCCCAATCGTTGATGCCGGCATCGAGCAGCTCCTCACAATGGTCGCTGCTTAAATTGGGCGGTGCCTGTATGTTCATTTGCGCGCCGAGTAACAAACGCGCGGCGGTGATGGTCCACTGCAGTTCCTCGTGCGGCGCGTGCGGTTCGTCACGCATGCGAGTGTCTGGCTTGGCACGGAAGTTCTGAATGATGACTTCCTGTATGTGCCCGTACTGTTGATGTAAATCCCGAATCGCGATTAAAGCATCCATCCGTTCTTGCCGCGTTTCGCCGATGCCGATGAGGATGCCAGTGGTGAACGGGATTTTAAGCTCGCCCGCCAGCCGCAACACGTCCAGCCGCGCCGCCGGGTGTTTATCCGGCGAGCCAAAATGCGGCCCGCCTTTTTCGCACAGCCGCTCGGAGGTGCTCTCCTGCATCAGCCCTTGCGAAGCGCTCACTTCGCGCAGCCGCGCCATTTCGTCCCGCGTCATCACGCCGGGGTTCACATGCGGCAGCAGTGTGGTTTCGCGCAACACCAGCGCGCACATCGCGTGCAGGTAGTCGATGGTGGTGGCGTAACCCAACGCGGCGAGTTCTTCGCGCGCGGCCTTGTAACGCAGCTCCGGCTTGTCGCCCAGCGTAAACAACGCCTCGGTGCAGCCCGCGGCCTGACCGGCCTTGGCGATAGCCAAAACGTCGTCCGCCGTGAGATAGGCGCGCTTGCCCGGCCGAGGCGTATGCGCGAAGGTGCAATAGCCGCACACGTCACGGCACAGTTGCGTCAGCGGAATAAAAACCTTGCGCGAATAGGAAACCAGCGGGCCGTGGCCCGCGTCGCGCAGGCGCGCGGCTTCGGGCATCAGGTCGGCAGCAGTGGCGGCAATCAGGAGTTCAGACATGTAAAGCGAAGGGACTTGTGACGCGGAAGAATCGGAGTGTAATCCGAAATCCTTAAATCAGCTTCACCAACTGCTTGCCGAAATTCTTCCCGTTAAGCAACCCGATAAACGCCTGCGGGGCGTTCTCCAACCCAACAGCAATGCTTTCGCGGTACTTGAGTTTGCCCTCATGCACCAGGTCTCCTAACTCTTTTAACGCGGGCCGCCACAGATCCATGTGGTCGGAGCAGATAAAGCCGCGCGCCTGAATCCGGTTCACCAAAAAACTGCGGAAGTTGCGCACGGTCAGCGCGTCGGGGTTGTTATAGCCGGAAATCTGCCCGCACAGCGCGATACGCGAAAAGGCGTTTACCTGGTCGAGCACAACGTCGAGTATCGGGCCGCCGACGTTGTCGAAGTAGACGTCGATGCCCTGGGGACACGCCTCTTTCAGCGCGGCGTCCAAACCACCCGCCTTGTAATCGATGCAAGCGTCGAAGCCGAGTTCGTTCACCACGTAGTCGCATTTCTCGCGTCCGCCCGCGATGCCCACGGCGCGGCAACCTTTAAATTTTGCGAGTTGGCCGACCGCGCTGCCCACCGCGCCGCTGGCAGCCGACACCACCACGGTTTCACCCGCCTTGGGTTTGCCGTGTTCGTTCAGGCCGATCCATGCGGTGACGCCGGGCATGCCCACCGCACCCAGATAAGCCGACAGCGGCACGTAATTCCGATCAAGCTTGCGCACGCCGCCGCCGTTGCTGACACCGTATTCCTGCCAGCCGGTGCGTGTTTCAACAAAATCGCCGGCCTTGAATTTTTCGTGATTTGATTCGATCACCTCGCCCACGGCGGTGCCGACCATCACCGCGCCGACCTCGGCCTTGGCGGCGTAGGATTTTTCATTGTCCATGCGCCCGCGCATGTAAGGGTCGAGCGAGAGGTAATGCGCGCGCATGACGAATTCGCGCTCGCCGGCCTTCGGGATGTCGGTTTCGACGAGGCGGAAATGGCTTTCGTCGACAACGCCTTGCGGGCGCGAGGCAAGGAGGATTTGCTTGTTTTTCATTTGGGGTTCCGGGTGGTTACGGAACCATTGTAAACCGGAGCACGTAGCGTGCGCTTAGCGCACGAACCCGCGCTTGAACACGAACCACGGCGGATCGTGCACACAGCGCACGCTACTTCACTACTTCACCTCGAATTCCCCCACCGTCACGACTTCGCTGCGGCCCTTTAACCGCAGCGTCACCGTTTGTTCCTTCGCTTCACGCGTGCCGAAGCGCGTGGTGAGTTTCAGTTGAAGGGTGGTGGCGCCGGCAACGATCTGCTGGTTGTGGCCGTAGAAGTTGGCTTCGACTTTGTATTTGCCGGGCTTGGCGTGTTTCAACGCAAAGGTTTCCGGGCCGTAGCCGCCGGTGTAATCCTGCGACATGCGCCCGCCCTGATAACTGATACGGTTGCCGTAGTAGGCCTTTTCGCCGTTCAGATCGGTGACCCACAGGTCGATGTCGGTGTTGTCGGCGTCCCACGACAGCGCCACGCGCAGATCCACCGGCAGGTTGCGCAGCAGCTGTGCATCAAAGCGGCTGGTATCGACTGGCGTTTCTGCCTTGGCGATGATCGCGTTCAGTTCATCCAGCGCGGTGAGTTCGATCTTCGGGAAGCGGCCATGCCACGGGCGGATCACCACTTCATACAGTTGATCGGCGGCCTTTTGCCATTGTTTGTCCGCCGCGAACGCCAGGCCCAGATCGCGGTATGACTGCGGCTCGTTGGGCGCGAGTTCGAGCACGCGCGCGAGTATGGGTATCGCGAGTTTGGCCTGCCCGGCGATCAGCCAGCGTCTATTGTTCGCCGTGTGCAATTGCGCGGTCAGTTGCGTGACACCACTGCCGTCCAGCGACACGATGCGCGCCTCGTGATACAGCAGCGCGCGCGCTGCGTCAGCGGGCGTGGTGGAAACCAGATCGATAAACTTGCTGGCGCCGGCTTCGGCCAGCTGCCGCAGCCGCGCCGGATCGGCA
>CAWUUY010000009.1:0-5746 GCA_963924885.1 uncultured Burkholderiales bacterium
GCCGTCGGCGCGATGCTCCGACACGGCCGAAGACGTGCTGCCTGCCAGCCCCTGCGCCAGCGTGAGTTTTTGCGCACTCAGGTTAAAGAGTTTGCCCGCCACCACCGCGCAGCCGAAGTGCCCGGCGATGCCGGTGGTGTGATACCCCATCGCGTGCATCAGGCCGTGCGCGGCGAGGCCCACGCGCGTGGCGATCTCCACGCCGAGAGCGAAGGCGGTGAGCACGTCCTTGCCGGAGGCATCGATATGCTCGCCGACGCCCAGCGCGCACGGAAACGCGCTGCCGGAGGGATGCACAATCGCGCCCGGATGCGTGTCGTCGTAATCGAGGCCATGCGCGAGGATGCCGTTTAGCAGCGCCGCATCGCGCAGCGGCAACTTGACGCCCATGCCGATCACGGAATTTTTGCCGCCTTCGGCGATGCCGAGCAAACCCGACAACGCATGCTGCGCAAAATCAAAACGCGTCGCGGCGATGGCCGTGCCCACCACATCGAGCACGTGATACTTGGCATTCTCACGCGTGGCCTTGGGGATGGCTTTGTAGCTGAGGTTGGCGGCGAATTCGGCGATCTGTTGCGAGATCGATGCGGCGGGTGCAGGGTGCGCGGCTGGTTCGGGGACGTGCAGCGGTTGAACGCTCATCGGTTACTCCAGTCAGGATATTTTTAAGTATTTGTTTTTAGACAATAAATTATGTTGGGCGCGCGCCGGGGTCATTGGTCGGCGCATGCATCGGGATTATAATTCGCGCCTTCCATTAGTCACCGAGAGAGTTAGCACCATGGATATGCCGGAAAAACAGCCGGGCCAACCCGGTACCGAGAACACCTTCAAGGTCGTCGATTGCGATGTGCATCCGTATGTGAAGGAGGGCATCAGCAGCGTGTTCCCCTATATGCCCGACGCGTGGAAGCAGCGCTTCCTGCGCAAGCGCGCGACGGTGGGCGCGGAAGCGCGTTCGCTGAAATACCTGCATCCGAACGGCGCGGTGAATCGCGAGGACGCGCGCCCGCCGTGCGGCGGCGTGTCGGGATCGGACCCGCATTTTCTGGTGCAGGATTTGCTGGTCAAAAACAAAATCGAACACGCGGTGCTGAACTGCCTGCAAACCGGCGCGTTGTGCAGCACGCTGGCGGGCACCGATGAATCGATCGTGCTGTGTTCGGCGTTCAACGATTATTTAATCGACCAGTGGTTGAAGGTGGATAACCGCTTGAAGTTCGCGATGTCAGTGCCGTCGCAGGACCCGCAGGCCGCCGCTGCCGAGATACGCCGCATCGGCAAGCATCCGCAGATCGTCGCGGTGTCGCTGCCGTTGCTGAACATTCTGATGGGCAACCGCTACTGGTGGCCGATTTACGAAGCGGCGCAAGAGATGCAACTCCCGATCCTCGTGCACGTCACCGGCCCGGACAGTATTTTTTACGGCCCGCCGATTGCGGCCGGCGGCATTCCCGATTCGTATGTTGAGCGTTACGTCACGCTGAATCAGGCGGGTGAGTCGAGTGTGAACAGCCTGGTGTTCAGCGGCGTGTTCGAGAAATTCCCCAATCTCAAAGTGATTTTTGTCGAGTATGGATTTTTGTGGCTGCTGCCGCTGTTGTGGCGCATGGATCGAACTTGGCGCCAACTGCGCCACGAAGTGCCGTGGGTCAAAAAGTCGCCCGTCGAATATGTGCATAAACATATCCGCTTCAGCACGCAGCCGATCGACGAGCCGGAAGACCCTAAACATCTCGACAAACTGATCGAGATCATGGGCTACGATCAACTGTGCTTCAGCACCGATTACCCGCACTGGGATAACGACATGCCGGGGCAATCGCTGCGCGGGCTGCCCAAGGCCGAGCGGCAGAAGATATTTTGGGATAATGCGCTAACGACGTTTCGGATGAGATAGAGCATGGCAGAAAAGAAACAACACACCGTCGGCAAAACCGCCGACTTCCCCGTCGGCAAATTCAAAATCATCGACATCGATGGCCGCGAGATCGGCATTGCGCAGTTAAAGAGCGGCGAGTTCCGCGCGGTGCGCAACGTGTGCCCGCACAAGGGCGCGCCGGTGTGCCGCGGGCCTATCGGCGGCACCACCTTGCCCAGCGCGGTGGGTGAGTTGATCTACGGCCGCGACGGCGAAATTCTCGCCTGCCCGTGGCACGGCTTTGAGTTTGATTTGCTGACCGGCGACGAACTGATTCGCTCGGGCAAGCCCACCAAGCTACTGATGTACCCGGTTGCCGTGGAGAACGGCAGCGTGGTCGTTACCCTGTAGAAGGGCGGGTGTTAACCCGCCAATGATCGGGCTAATCGACCTTGATGCCACCTTCGCGTATGACCTTGCCCCAGCGCGCGATGTCTGCTTTGACCTGTGCGGTGAATTCTTCGGGCGTGTTGCCCACGGGGATCATGGCGATGGCGGTGAGCCGGTCGCGCACGTCCGGTGTATTCATCGCTTTCATGATGTCGCCGTGCAGGCGCGCGATGATGGGCTTGGGCACGCTGGAGGGGGCGAACAAGCCCTGAAAGGTGTCGGCTTCCATTCCCTTGTAACCGAGCTCGCCCATGGACGGCAGATCCGGCAGCAACGCCATGCGTTTTTCGGCGGTCACTGCCAGCCCGCGCAACGTGCCGGCCCTGACTTGCGGCGCGAAGCTCGGCACCGAGGCAAAGCCGATCGGTACCTGATTGCCGAGCAGCGATTGAATCTGCGGCCCCGCGCCGTTGTACGGGATGTGCCGCAGATCGAGTTTGAACGCGAGGCGAAACATTTCGCCCGACAGATGCGGCGTGGTGCCCGCGCCCGGCGACGAATAATTATGTTTGCCCGGCAGCGCGCGCACGAGGTCGATCAACTCCTTCACGCTCTTGGCCGGGTGCGAGTTATGCACCGCCACCATATTGGGCGCGGTGCCCACGCAGGTGACCATCTGAAAATCTTTTAGCGCATCGTACGGCGGGTTGGCATACAACGTGGGGTTCACGGTGAACGCAGAGCTCGCCACCAGCAGCGTGTAGCCATCGGCGGGCGACTTGGCGGCGAGGCCGATGCCGATGTTGGCTCCCGCGCCGGGGCGGTTATCCACCACCACGGTTTGGCCGAGGCTGTCGGTGAGCTTGGAGGCCAGTATGCGCGCGATCACATCGGAAGCGCCGCCGGGCGCGAAGGGCACGATGATGCGCAGCGGCTTGGTGGGCCACTGCTGCGCGGCGGCGGGCAGGGCGGCGGCAACGAGAAGTAGTGCGGCGATGGGGGTTACTTTCATGCGATGGCTCCGGGCGGCAACGCGTATTTAATGGGAGGCGGTATCATATAGAAAAAGCGACAATGCTGGTAAGCGTCAAATTAACCGGGCAGTTTTTTTGGAGAATATCGTGCATCCACGTACTTACGCAGTGATGGCAGGCGCCTTGTTGCCGGGCGCACTTTTTTTGCAGGGGATCAACGTATCCGCGCAACAGTGGCCTACAAAGCCGGTGCGCATCATCGTGCCGTTTCCGCCGGGGCAGGCCGCCGACATCATCACGCGCGCTGTAGGCGAGCGCTTGTCGCCCGCGCTGGGCCAGCAGGTCATCGTGGATAACCGTCCCGGCGCGGGCGCCGCGCTCGGCACGGAACTGGCCGCCAAGGCCGCGCCCGACGGCTACACTTTTCTAGCGGGCGGCAGTGCGGCATTGGCGATCAATCCGCATCTGTATCCCAAAATCGGCTACGACACGATGCGCGATTTTGCGCCGGTGTCGCACTTAGTATCGATCCCGATGGTGTTCGCGGTGACGCCCGCGCTGCCGGCAAAAAACGTGCAGGAGTTTATTCGCCTGGCGAAACAAAAACCGGGCGAGATCAACTATGGCTCGTCGGGCAGCGGCAGCACTTCGCACCTGGTGAGCGCGGTTTTTGCGTCGCAGGCGGGGATTGCGTTGACGCATGTGCCCTATAAAGGTTCGGTGCAGGCGCTGACAGATTTGATGGCGGGGCAGGTGATGCTGGTGGCTGATACCGTGCCGGTGACGTTGACACTGGTGAACGCGGGCAAGCTGCACGCGATTGGCGTATCAACCGCGAAGCGCATTCCGCACATGCCGAATCTGCCGACGCTGGACGAGCAGGGCCTCAAGGGTTACGACCTGCAAACCTGGACCAGTATCGTAGCGCCCGCCGCGACCCACGCGCCGATACTCGACCGCGTGAGCATTGAGGTGATGAAAATCATCGCCACGCCCGATGTGAATAAACGGTTGACCGACATGGGGTTTGTGCCGGTGGGCAATACACGCGAACAATTTGGCGTGTTTTTGAAGCGTGAGCACGCCGCATGGCAAAAAGCGGTCCAGGTGTCGGGGGCGAAGGTGGATTGAGCAGGTGTTGTGGCGAATGAATCGCGAGTAGGGTGGGAAAAGCGCAGCGTTCCCGCTCTAAAGGTTACGAGTTGGCTGATGAAAATCCTGCGATGCGGCGGTAGGGTGGGCACGGGTTTTGTGCCCACGCGCAGATTGCGGGACGTGGGCTAATGAAAATCCTGAGATGCGGTCGCCAGCGTGCCGAGCAATCTTGTGTGGTCGGTTAAGCGGCGTGCCACCAGATGTATCACCTCGCCTTCGCGTTGCAGCTTGCCTTCGACGCCCAACAGCCGCGTGCCGAGCAGCTCGCGCCGTTGGTTTTCTGCGATGCGGCCCCACACCACTACATTGACGGTGCCGGTTTCGTCTTCGAGTTTGACAAACACCACGCCGCTGGCGGTGCCGGGACGCTGGCGGCAGGTGACGATGCCGGCGGCGCGCACGTGGTCGCGTCGCTACCTTGCGCGAGCTGTTCGGCGGTGACGAGTTTCATGTGCGCCAGACGCGGACGCAGCAGCGCGAGCGGATGGCGGCCCAGTGTCAGGCCGGTGCCGGCGTAATCGGCCACGATGTCCTGGCTTTCGGTGGGGGCAGGCAGTTGTGGCGGCGCTTCGATGATCGGTGCGTCTTGTAGTAACGGTGATTGCCCTTGCACGCCGGCGGCCAGCCAGTGCGCGTTGCGGAGGTGGCCCGCAAGCGAGGTGAAAGCGCCCGCGGCGGCAAGTTGTTGCAGCGTGCGCTGATTCAGTTATGCGCGCCTTGCGCAGTCTTCGACGTTTACAAAGGGTTGCGCCGTGCGCGCGGCGGCCACGCGTTCGGCGTCGGCTTGCGGCAGGCCAGTCACCATGCAGAGGCCCAGCCGCACGGTGTCGGGTGCGGGCAGTGTGCATTCCCAATCGCTCGCCGTCGCATCCACCGGCAACACCCCAACGCCGTGGCGTTGCGCGTCCTGCACCAGTTGCGACGCTGAATAAAACCCCATCGGCTGGCTGTTCAGCAACGCCGCAAAAAACGCCGCCGGCTCGTAATGTTTAAGCCACGCCGACACATAGGCCAACAGCGCAAAACTCGCCGAGTGCGATTCCGGGAATCTATATTCGCCAAAGCCGCAAATCTGCTGGTAAATCTGTTCGGCGAAGGTTTGCGTTTAGCCGCGCTCGCGCATGCCATCGATCAGGCGCGAATGAAAATGTTCGAGCCCGCCTTTTTTCTTCCACGCTGCCATCGAGCGGCGCAGTTCGTCCGCCTCGCCCGGCGTAAAACCAGCAGCGACGATGGCGAGCTGCATCACCTGCTCCTGAAAAATCGGCACGCCAAGCGTGCGTTCGAGCACTTGTTTGATCGCTGCGGAAGGGTAGCTCACCGGCTCCAGCCCCTGCCGCCGCCGCAGATAGGGATGCACCAT
>CAWUUY010000010.1:0-4861 GCA_963924885.1 uncultured Burkholderiales bacterium
GATCTGAACGCACAGCCGCTAAATTACCCTTCGTTCAGGCTCATACCCGGATTGGAAAATACTAGCCTTCCCGCGTTTGCTGTAGGCTGTGATGGTCTAAAATATCGGATCGGGAACGTTCTTTCCAATGCGTGGCATTCAGCGTTTCAATCTTTCAAGTCAATATGGATTTCAATCTCACCGAAGATCAGCGCGCGTTCCGCGATTCCGTCGCGGCGTTTGCGCGCAAAGCGCTGGCCGACGGCGCGGTGGCGCGCGGGCAGGTGTCGCAGTTTCCGCATGACATCGCGCGCAAAATGTCCGCTGCCGGGCTGCTGGGCATCACGCTGCCCGAGGCCGATGGCGGCGCGGGCGGAACGCTGATGGATGCGGTGCTCGCCATCGAGCAAGTGGCGCTGGTGTGCCCGCGAAGCGCCGACGTGATTCAGGAAGGCAACTTCGGTGCGATTCGCGTGCTGGCGCATTTTGCGACGGCGGATCAAAAAAGGCGCTATTTGCAACCGTTGCTTAAAGGCGAGGAAGTGATTGCGGTGGCGATGACCGAGCCGGGCGCGGGTTCCGCCACCACCGATTTGCAAACCAGTGCCACGCCCGACGGCGCGGGCTTTCGCATCAACGGCCAGAAGGTGTTTCCGAATCCGCACGCGGATCAATATCTGGTGTATGTGCGCTACGGGCCGGGTGTCGGCGGCATCGGTTCGGTGATGTTGCGGCGCAGCGCGCCGGGGTTTTCCATCGGCAAGCCGGGCAAATTCATGTCCGGCAACGAGTGGGCGCCGATATTTTTCGACAACGTCTACGTTCCGCCCGAAGACGTGCTGCTGCCGGCGGGCGGCTTCAAAAAACAAATACAGGGCTTTAACGCCGAACGCGTGGGTAATGCCTCGCGCTCGCTGGCGTACGGGCGCTACTGCTTCAACCTCGCGCGCGAATACGCGCTGACGCGCAAGCAGTTCGGCCGCCCGCTGTGCGAGTTTCAGGGTCTGCAATGGAAATTTGCCGAGATGAAAATGAAGCTGGAAGCGGCGCAGTTGTTGCTGTATCGCGCCGCCACCAATGCGGACAAGGGCTTTCCCGATGCCGAGGAAACCGCTATCGCCAAGCTGATGTGTAACCAGACCGGCTTTGATGTTGCCAACGAAGCGATGCAGGTGATGGGCGGGCTGGGCTACACGCAGGAGACGCTGGTGGAGTATTGTCTGAAACGCTGCCGGGGGTGGATGATCGCCGGCGGCTCGGTGGAAATGCTCAAGAACCGGCTGGCGGAAATTATTTTTGATCGGCGCTTTTCGCAGCGACCACCGAAGAACAACTGAAAGACATTTGCCACGGATTTACACGGATTCAAAATGCAACTACCCAGACACGTCATTCCCGCCTACGCGGGAATGACGGGGATTTGGGTTTTAATCAGTGGCCATCTGTGTTAATCCGCGGCTAAAAATCTGTAGAACATAAGGAGTAACGAAGTGAGTATCGATTACAAACTGGATGGTAACGTCGCTTTTGTCACGCTGAATCGCCCGGACAAGCTCAATGCGCTGACCGATGAGATGTATAACCGCATCACGGAACTGTTCACGCAGTTTCACACCGACGACAAGGTGCGTGCGGTGATTGTCACCAGCGCGGGACGCGCCTTCTGCGCGGGCAGTGATGTGACGACGATGGTCAACACCAATCAGGTGGCAGCGCGCGCGCGTATGCAGACGCGGCACGCGATGATTAACGCCATCGTCAATTTGGAAAAGCCAGTGATCGCGGCGGTGCGCGGCGCGGCGGTGGGTATCGGGTTTTCGCTGGCGATGGCGTGCGATTTGATTGTGGCGTCGGACACTGCAAAATTCTCCCAGGTATTCAAGAAAATAGGGTTGGTGCCCGACGGCGGCTCGATTTTCTTTTTGACGCAGCGCATCGGCGTGGCGCGGGCCAAAGAACTGGTCTACACCGCGCGCATGCTACCGGCGGAAGAGGCGCGCGATTGGGGGCTCATCAATCGCGTGGTGCCGGATGCCGAGCTCGAAAGCAACGCCATGGCACTGGCGCAGGAATTGGCGGGATCGGCCACGTTCGCGCTGGCGCTGGCGAAGAAAATGTTCCAGTCGATGTATACGCCCAATCTCGAGACGCATCTGGAGCAGGAGAATCTGTGTCAGGCGGTTGCCAAGCAGACTGACGATCATCTCGAAGGCGTGGCGGCGTTCAAGGAAAAACGCGCAGCGGCATTCAAGGGGCGTTAGTGCCATGACCCTGCGGCCCGCGCATTTCGTCTTCGGTATTGCGTTGTGGTTGTTGGCCACGGGGGCGGGCGCGCAGACCGCTTCGACAAGCTCAGGACAGGCGTATCCGACGAAGCCGCTGAAACTGATTCTGCCGTTTCCCGCCGGTGGTCCCACCGATATTGTGGCTCGCCTGATCGGACTGCGGTTGTCCGAAGTCTGGGGACAGAACGTGGTGATCGATAATCGTCCCGGCGGCGGCGGATTGATCGGCGCCACCCTTGCGGCGAAATCGCCTGCCGATGGCTACACCTTGTACCTCGGCGGCATCACGACGATGGTGTTGTCGGTCTATATACACAAAAACCTGCCCTACGATCCAAAGCGGGATTTCGCGCCGGTGACGCTGGCCACCTCGCAGCCGCTGCTCTTGATGACGCATCCCACGCTGCCGGTGAAAACGTTCAAGGATTTTCTCGCGCTGGCGCGCGCGCGGCCGGGCGAGATCAACTATGCGACCTCGGGACCGGGCGGCTCCGGCCATCTGGCGGCGGAAATGCTGCGCCTTTCGACCCAAATCAATATCGTGCATGTGCCTTATCGTGGCGCGCCGCCCGCCATCAATGATCTGATCGCGGGGCAGGTGCAGTCGATGTTTGGTTCGCCGCTGGCGGTGGCGCCACACATCCGTTCCGGCAAGATCAACGCGCTAGCGATCACCGGGCAAAAGCGCTCTGCGGCGGTGCTGAATGTGCCGACGTTCGCGGAAGCTGGGCTACCCGGCTACGACGCCAGCACCTGGAACGGCATTAGCGTGCCCAGCGGCACTCCGCGCGCCATCATCGAACGTTTGCAGGGCGAGATCGCGAAAACGTTGCGCGCGCCCAATACGGCCGAAAGACTGGCGGTGGATGGCTCGGTTGCCATCGGCAGCACGCCGGAAGAATTCGCCGCGCACATCAAGGCCGAACATGTGAAGTGGGGCAAAGTGGTGCGCGAGGCGAATATACGGGTGGAGTGATCCATTCAAATTCAGGGGAGGAAAATCATGGACACCGCAAGCAACAATCCGCAACACGCCTCGGGCGCCAGTAAGAAGATCGCTGAATTCACTTCGGCGCTGACCTACGACAAGCTGCCCGCCGATGCGGTGCATGCGTTCAAGCGCGCGCTGCTGGATTATCTGACCTGTGCGATTGCCGGTTCACGCATGGGGCCGACGAAGATCGTGTTTGATTACGTGTCCAGTTGGGATCAATCTAAAGAGGCGGCGGTTATGGGCACGCAGGCGCGGTTGTCGTGTCCGAACGCGGCTTTTGTCAACGGCACCAGCACGCATGGACTGGATTTTGATGATGGCTTTACGCGCGGTTCGGTGCATCCGGCTGGCGCGGTGTTTCCGGCAATACTGGCGATAGCAGAAAAACACGGTTCCAGCGCGAAGGATGTGATTGCCGCCGGCGTTGCCGCGTATGACGTGACCACGCGTATCGCCGCCACCGTGCATCCGACTTCAGCAAGGCGTGGTTTTCACAACACGCCCGCCTCCGGTGTGTTGGGCGCGGCGGCAGGCGTGTCGCGGTTGCTGCATCTGGATGCCAAAACCACGCTCGATGCGATGGGCATCGCGGGCAGTTTCGCGGCGGGACTGCGCGAGTATTTATTCGGCGGGGCGGAGGTCAAGCGTATTCATCCCGGCAAGGCCGCGCGCGACGGGATCACTTGCGCGGAACTGGCGAAGCGCGGTTTGACCGGGCCGGAGCAGGTGCTGGAAGGTAAACACGGTTTGTTTAATGTGATGGCGGGCGACGACGCGGTGTGGGGCCGTATGTGCGAAGCGCTGGGTGAGCGCTTTGAAATTACCAATGTGTATTTCAAGCCGTATCCCGCGTGCCGGCATTTTCATGCGGCGCTCGACGCGGTGCGTGATTTGCGTTCAAAGCATGCCATTGCGCCGGCGGACGTGGCGCGCATCGATGTGGGCATGTATGAAGTCGGCGCGCGCGGCCACGATCATCGGCACGCGCACAGCCTGCTCGACGCGCAGATGAGCGCGCCGGTGAGCGCCGCGCTGGCGATGATGTATGGCGAAGTGACGGTGGGCACCTACGACCCGGCGAATATTCAGAGCGCCGAAGTGCAGCGCCTGATTAACGTGACCACGGCGGCGGCTGACGCTGAGTGCGAACGCATTTATCCCGGCTGCCGTTCCGGTGTCGCCAAGGTGACGCTGATGAACGGACAATCGTTCGAGCAGCGCGTGTTAAACCCAAAGGGCGAAGTCGAAAACCCGATGACCGATGAAGACCTGGCGCACAAGTTCCGCTCCAATTGCGAGCAGATGGTAGGCACGGCCAAATGTGATCGCGTGCTGGAGCTGGTATGGTCGCTGGAAAAAGCGCCGAGTCTAGATGTACTCTATCAGTGGTAGTTATAGATAAAAGGTGACAGTTCAGCGTGAAGCAGGCAACGGTGCGCAGCCCATGAAAGTGGAGCGTAGCACCTCGAACAGGTTATGCCCTTGTTTGTGCATGGTATCGAGGTAGGAGCGGATAGTGCAGAAGTCTTGGGCGCCCTTGAGCGTACGAAAGCAGCCGGAGATTTTTTGCTTCACCTTGGGCATGCGAATGGCGCGCTCGCCC
>CAWUUY010000011.1:0-3754 GCA_963924885.1 uncultured Burkholderiales bacterium
TCCACTGGCGGCTGATGGATGCGCGTCCGAAGTCGGTGGCGCAGGCGAATGATCCACGTACGCTGGAAGACGCCGGCACCGGCCTGTTGTTCAACATGGGATTCACCTTTGCGTGGAGCGGTTGGGATCCGGATGCGCCGCGCTCGAGTAACGGCATGGGCATGAAGCCGGTGATCGCCACCAACAACGGCAAGCCCATCGTGCGTGTGATCCGTGACGAGCTGGTGAACGGCACCCGCTCGCCTTTGCGCGACACCTTTCGATTGACGCACGACGCCGCTACGCTCGATCCGTCGCAAGCCAAGCTCACCGTGCGTCGCCGCGAAGCCGACCCGCGCATCGAGATTCCCGCGTCCGGCTGGGCGTATGTGAATGCACGCGAAATACGCCTGTTACCCGAGGGCGCGAAGCCGGAAACAGGATCGATCTACGAGTTTCACTACCCGGCGAAAGACCCGCGCGTGCTCGGCATTGGCATGGCGGCTACACGTGATCTGATTTCGTTCATGCGTTACGAGAGCGCAGATGCCAAGGGCACGTCCAATCCGGCGCGCGGCATCAAGGCCACGCTGGCGTTCGGCATTTCCCAAAGCGGGCGCTTCCTGCGTGATTTTGTCTATCAGGGTTTTAATCAGGACACACTCGGACGAAAAGTGCTCGACGGTGCGCTGGCGCACACCGCCGGGGTGGGTGGTGTGTTTTTAAACGCCGAGTTCGGCCAGCCCGCGCGCACCAACACGCAGTTCGAGGATCACATGATGCCGGAGAACGAATTTCCGTTTTCCACCGCGCGCATGCGCGACCCCGTCACCGGCAAAACCGACGGCCTACTGCGCAACGACGGCTTTGATCCGCTGTGGATGGAAAGCAATACCTCCACCGAATACTGGCAAAAAGGCGCGTCGCTGCTGGTGACCGATCCGCGGGGGCAACGCGATGTCGATCTGCCCGCCCATGCGCGCACCTATCTCATCAGCGGCACGCAGCATGGCGGCCAGGCGTGGATGACCTCCACGCCGGGTAACTGCGTCAACCCACGCAACCCGCACAGCCCCACGCCCGCGTTGCGCGCAATGATGATCGCCCTTTCGGATTGGGTGGACGGCAAGGCGCCGCCGCCGTCGAACACGCCGCGTCTGAAAGACCGCACGCTGGTGGCCGCACAACAAATACAATTCCCCGCCATCCCCGGCGTGGCGGTGGCGCGCCGCGTCAGCGAATTCGGCGTGCTGACCGACTGGATCAAGCCCGCGATGGACATGAGCAAGCCCTATCGGCCGCTGGTCACGCAGATCAACGCCGACGGCAACGAGATCGCCGGCATTCAGTTGCCCGAAGTCGCCGTGCCGCTGGGCACCTACACCGGCTGGAATCTCTACAAAGCGCCATTTGTCGAAGGCGAATTGTGCGACCGCGACGGCACGTTCATACCGTTCGCCGTCACCCGCGCCGAGCGCGAAGCACGCAAAGACCCACGCCCCTCCATCGAAGAACGCTACGGCTCGCACGCCGCCTACGTGAAACAATTCACCGACGCCGCGCAAAAACTCGTCGCCACGCGCTTGTTGTTAAAAGAAGACGCCGACCGCCTGATCGCCAAAGCGCAGGGCGCGGACACCGCCAAACAATTCACCACCAAGGAATAAGTATGAAAAAAACTCCCGTCCGCAGCAAAGCCTTCAAAGCCGGCATCGCCACCCGCGGCAAAGTGCTCGGCGAGCAATACGTCAAACGCGCCTTCAAAAACGCAGATGAATTCACGTTACCGTTCCAGGAAATCGCCACCGAATTCGCTTGGGGCAGCGTGTGGAACCGCAAGGGCCTGTCGCTGCGCGACCGCAGCCTGGTCACACTGGCGCAGTGCATCGCGTTAAACCGCCCCAACGAAATCCGCATCCACCTGCGGGGCGCGCTGCGCAACGGCATCAGCAAAACCGAGTTAAGCGAAATGTGTCTGCATTCGTTTTTGTATTGCGGCGGCCCGGCGTCGCTAGATGCGTTTCATGTGATGAAGGAAACGCTGCCAGGGCTGGAAGCGGAGTTTAAGGCGGAGAAGAAGAAACGCTGAACGCGAAACATTCGTAGGGCGCAATCGAAGTGAAGCGCATTGCGCCCTACGGGTTTTGCAGTGAAGGTGCGGGAAAGAAAGCTCACGCATTCGCGCAAGACTGGGTTACGAGACCCCTGAGAGCCGCCGAGTAACGCAGCCGCGCCGGGGAAAGTCGGCAAGGACTGTCTGAGTCCTCGCGCCCTTAGTTTATGCGAGGGCGAGTTCCGCAGCCGCCCGGCGTGACGAGCAACGCAGGAGGGGGTCGGCGAATCGGAGCGGCCTTTTCTTTGGTTCCTTTCTTTTGACCGTTCAAAAGAAAGGAACCAGCTGCCGGGATGCCCCCGGCGACGTTATAGTTGAATTTATGAGGCCTGATGACCTCGCATGCGGCGCAATAAGGATTGCGCCCTACGAGATATAAGAAGCTTGGCCCGTTAATTGTTGAACAAGGTTCTGCGCCTTTGGGGCGCCATTCCGGCTTGCACTCGAATTGCATATCTCATTGATCGTGGCCGGTTGGCTTGCGAAACCAACGCTCGCGAAATTCGCCACCACTGAAAAGGAAATACACAGTGGCGAATACGAACTCAGTATCTGGATATGGCACCTCTCCTATGGAGAAAGGTAATCCATATTCAAACCTGATGGAAAAAAACGGGCGAGGCCCTGCAGGATGGTCAGGTCGTTTGCCACTGTTCCAATCACTTTCGTCATACGCATCTACCATCACTCGAATCGTGTGCAGTTGTGGCAATGGAATGTTTGCCAATGCGGATTGGGGGCACTTGAACTCCACGCGCGCCATAGACTCTGATTTCAATAGAGATTTTTTAATGCCTGTTAAACCTGGGTTAAGTTCCAAACAGAACGAAGCACTACACTAGTCTACCTGATCCCTCGGCAAGCACCGATTGTTGCGCCGATTCGGTCAGCATCCTTCATCGCTTGCCGTTCTTCAACCCCGCCATCCGCCCCAACACCTCGCACACCGACGCGGTGTCGTGCTGCGACAACCCCTGCGCCATCGCGGTGGTGTAGATCGGCGCGCAGGTGGTGAACAACGGCAGCGGGCAATCGACGGACTTGGCCATGTCGCCGATCACCTGCATGTCTTTTTGCCACACTTCGACTTTCATGGTGGCCGGCAGATAGTTTTCTTCGACCATCAGTTTGCCGCGCAGTTTGAACACGCCGTTGCCGAGCACGGGGCTGCTGGAGAACAAATCCCAAACCTGTTGCGGATCAAGGTTCATTTTGCGGGCGAAGGTCATGCTCTCGCCCACCGCGACGTTGTAGATCGCCACCAGATGGTTGGCGATGAATTTCATTTTGGTGCCGTTGCCGTAGTCGCCGACGAACTGCACGTTTTTGGTGAACACATCGAGCACCGGCTTTACGCGCTTGAACGCGGGCTGCGGGCCGCTGGCGAATATTGTCCACGCGCCTTCTTTCATGCGCACCGCCGTGCCGCTGATCGGGCAATCGAGGGTTTGCGCGCCGGCGAGTGCGAGCGCCAGTTCCGCGCGTTCCTTGTCGTCTATGGTTAGTGTGCTGGTTTCGATCACCACCAGCGGCGCGCGCTTTTTGTCGCGCTTACTTTTGTGTATTCCGGCAACTATTTTCGCCACCACGTCTTCCAGCACGCCGGCCTTGGCGAGCGAGGTAATCACCACGTCCGCGGCAGCGGCTACTTCGGTGGAGGAC
>CAWUUY010000012.1:0-3092 GCA_963924885.1 uncultured Burkholderiales bacterium
TGGGTTTCCGCCTGCGCGGGAACGACGGTGTGGAGTTATAGTCATCGCGACACTTTGATGTAGCTGAATCAATACTCTGGAGAACACCATGCCCAAGAAACCCCCACCCGATATCTCCCCGGTGATGAAAACGCTGGCGACCTATATCGCGCAAGCTGCCAAAAAACCGCTGCCGGCCAACGTGGCAGAGCGCACCAAGCACCACTTGCTCGATACCCTCGCGGCCATGGTGTCCGGCTCGCGTCTGCCGCCGGGGCGTGCGGCGATTTCGTATATCAAAACCCTCGGCGGCACCAAACAATCGGTGGTGATCGGCAGCAAGTTTGTCACCACCGCCGAACACGCGGCGCTGGCCAACGGCATGCTCGCCCACGCGGATGAAACCGATGACTCGCACGCGCCCTCGCTCACGCACCCCGGCTGCGGCGTGGTGCCTGCGGCACTGGCGATGGGCGAGCGCGAGCGCGCGAACGGCACGCAACTTTTGCGCGCGGTGGCACTGGGCTACGACGTGGGAAGCCGTTTGTCGCTGAGCTTGCACGCGCATGATTTCCGCGAGGCCGGGCACTCCACCCACACCTTCGGCCCGATGTTCGGCGCGGCGGCGGCAGCAGGGTCGCTCGCCAAGCTGAATTACGATCAGTGCCGCTGGTTGCTGTCGTACACCGCGCAGCAGGCCTCCGGCGTGTCGTGTTGGATGCGCGACGAAGAACACATCGAAAAAGCTTTCGACTTCGGCGGCATGCCTGCGCGCAACGGCACGGCGGCGGCGGCGATGGTGTCGCACGGCTTCACCGGGGTGGAAGACGCACTCTCCGGCGAGCGCAATTTTTATCATGCCTACAACGAAGAACGCCGCATCGGCAAGCCGCCGATACCGGAGCGCCTGATCGAAGAACTCGGCTCGCGTTACGAGGTGATGCGCACCAACATCAAACGCTGGTCGGTGGGCTCACCCATACAGGCGCCGCTCGACGGTCTGCTGGAGTTGATCCGTGCCAACAATGTTACCGCCGATCAGGTGGAAAGGCTCACCGTGCGCGTCGCGCATCAGGGGGCGAACACCACCGACAACCGCCAAATGCCCGACATCTGCATGCAGCACATGTGCGCGGTGATGCTGCTCGACGGCATCGTCACCTTCGAGTCGGCGCACGACGAAAAGCGCATGAAGAACCCGAAAGTGCTGGCGGTGCGCCGCAAGGTCACCCTGCAGGGCGACGACGAAATGGCCGCCGCCATGCCCGCGCGCCAGTGCCGCCTGTCGTTAAAACTCAAGGATGGTCGCGAACTCAACATTCACGTCAAAGCCGTGCTCGGCACCGCGCAAAACCCGATGACCCGCGCGCAGGTGGATGAGAAATGCTTTCATCTGATGGCGCCGATTCTCGGCAAGGCGCGTGCGCGCAAGCTGTGTGATGCGGTGTGGGCTATCGAGAAGTTGAAGGACGTGCGGCAGTTGCGGCCTTTGCTGGTGGCGTGACAGTTCGCGGTTTTCGGGATGGGAGGGCGTCCCCTCTTACTTTGACGCAACCCTTTGTTCCTCCATAGAGCGCAAATTTCTTCCCGTCATTCCCGCGAAAGCGGGAATCCATGCGTGGTCTCAAGTGGCACTGTGTTATGGATTCCCGCTTTCGCGGGAATGACGGGGGGTGGTTTTTAGTGGCCCCACGCCAGTCTCGACCGCGCCCATGGAACCGCGTATAAGCTGTCCCTCTTGATCATTCAGGGGACGACCTTGTCCACACCACCCGCCACACTCGAAGCGCAGGACGAAAACGGCGCGCTGATCGTCCATCCTTTCTCGGCATTGCGCGCGATTGACGGCCTGGCCGCCGTGGGCTGGCGTTCCGAAGCCGGTTTGCCGCCGCCCAAACGCGTAGTGCTGATCGACGACACCATGACCGCCGACATCGCCTACCGTTTGGCGTGCGAAGGCACGGCCATGCTGTGGCGCGGCGATTTTCAGAACGCGAAGCTCTTTTTGCAGGCGTTGGCGCGACGCATCGATCACGAAAAGCGCCGGCCCCGCAAACCCAAAGTCGCGGCCGAGCCTTCCAAGATCGACCTCTTTAACCGTTACCGCCTCACCCGGTCACAACGCGCGCGCACGCTCGGCATGTTGCTGATTCCGTTTGATGCCGGTCACGGCATACCACTGCGGCGCGCACCTGATGTGATCGAGGCCTGCGAGGCGGCGTACGGCGCGGCGATTGAGCCGTACGTCGCCTCGCTACGCGAACTGCTCGGTATCATCGGCGCGTACGAGTGGCAGAAAAAGGGTGTTGAAGTGCCCGCCCTCGGCGCGCGCGTCTATCCGCACTACGGCGTGTTCGCGCCAGTGCGCAGCGAATACGTGCAGCTGGTGGCAGGGGCGCTCTTCGCCACGCGTGAGTTGCCGCCACTGGCCTTTGACATCGGTACCGGCACCGGCGTGCTGGCCGCCATGCTCACGAAGCGTGGCGTGCAGCGCGTGATCGCCACCGAAAACGATCCGCGCGCACTGGCCTGCGCGCGCGATAACGTACAGCGACTGAAGCTCACGGATCGTATCGAGGTCGTGGAGGCGGACTTATACCCAGAGGGCAAAGCCCCGCTGATCGTCTGTAACCCGCCGTGGATCCCCGCGCGGCCCGCCACGCCGCTGGAACACGCCGTCTACGATTTCGAAAGCCGCATGCTGCGCGGCTTTCTCGATGGTCTCGCGGCGCATTTCACTCCCGGCGGCGAAGGCTGGCTGATCCTGTCGGACATCGCCGAGCATCTGGGCCTGCGCACGCGCGACGAGCTGCAAGTGTGGATCGACAAGGCCGGGTTAAAAGTACTGGGCAAAACCGATATCAAACCGAAGCATCCGCGCGTGTCGGATGCGAGCGATGCGCTGCATAAGGCACGGGCGGCGGAGGTGACTTCGTTGTGGCGGTTGGGGGTCGCGGTTTAGCCCGGATATCGCGGCTCAGCCGTTTGCATCTGGCGTAATGAACGATTGCGCCCTACGGGTTGCGGGGTGCTGCAAGCAAGAAAAATAACGCCTGCATTCGACTAGGTGTAACGAGAAAATCCCCCTGAGAGCCGCCGAGCAACGCAGCCGC
>CAWUUY010000013.1:0-3093 GCA_963924885.1 uncultured Burkholderiales bacterium
CCAACGGCGTCACCGCGCGCGGCAAAGCAGGCCCGAACGCGCCGCGCGGCGCGCGCCAGGGCATTAATGACTACACCCTATGGTTTGCCGCCGACAAAGACATGTCCGGCAATTACTTCGGCTACGACGGCCCGTGCCCGCCGTGGAACGACAGCATCGTGCATCACTATGTGTTCACCTTGTATGCGCTGGACGTGGCGACGTGTGGTGTCAGCGGGACGTTTAATGGCGGCGACGTGCGTGCGGCGATCAAAGGGCATGTGCTGGCGGAAGCGAAGATCACTGGTCTTTATAGTCTGAACCCCCAAGTTAAAGTTTGAGGTCCGGCGGCGCGTTCGGATCGCGCAGCGGCGGTACGTGGGAGCGCGTGCTGTAGAATGCGCGCCTTCCATGCGCCGCCCGTAATGAAACCCACCCCGGCCACACTCGAAGCGCGGCTTGCCAATCTGCCGCATCCTACCTATCCCGAAGACTTGCCCGTGGTCGCGCGGCGCGAGGACATCGCGCGCGCCATCACCGAAAATCAGGTGGTGATTATCTGCGGTGAAACCGGCTCGGGCAAAACCACGCAGTTGCCGAAAATCTGTCTGGAGTTAAAGCGCGGCGTCAATGGATTGATCGGTCACACGCAGCCGCGGCGCATTGCCGCGCGCACCGTGGCTACGCGTATCGCGCAGGAGCTGAAATCGCCGCTCGGTCAGGTGGTGGGTTACAAGGTGCGCTTTTCCGACAAGGTGTCGCCGAACACTTATATCAAGTTGATGACCGACGGCATTTTGCTCGCCGAGACGCAGGGCGATCCGCTGCTTCGTCGCTACGACACGATCATCATCGACGAGGCGCACGAGCGCAGCCTGAATATTGATTTTTTGCTGGGGTATTTGAAGCGGCTGCTGCCGCGCCGGCCCGATTTGAAAGTAATCGTGACGTCTGCCACGATCGACGCGGAGCGATTCTCCAAACATTTTAACGGTGCGCCGGTGATCGAGGTGTCCGGCCGTATGTATCCGGTGGAGGTGCGTTATCGCCCGCTGAAAACCAAAGACAAGACCAAGGAAAAATCCGCGGTTCAGGAAGACGAGGACATCGAGGCCGCGATACTGGACGCCGTGGACGACCTCGCGCGTGATAGAACCGGCGGCGACATTCTGGTGTTCCTGCCCGGCGAGCGTGAAATCCGCGAGACCGCTGAGGCGCTGCGCAAGCACCATCCCGCCGGCGCGGAGATTCTGCCGCTGTTCGCGCGCTTGTCGCATGAGGATCAGGATCGCGTGTTCAAGCCGCACGGCGGGCAGCGCATTGTGCTTGCCACCAACGTGGCGGAGACCTCGCTCACCGTGCCGGGCATACGCTATGTGATCGACGCGGGGCTGGCGCGCGTGAAGCGCTACAGCTATCGCAACAAGGTGGAGTTATTGCAGGTCGAAAAAATATCGCGCGCCTCTGCCAACCAGCGCGCCGGGCGCTGCGGGCGGGTGGCGGCGGGTGTGTGCGTTCGGCTGTACGACGAGGAGGATTTTGCTGGGCGTGACGAATTTACCGACCCGGAGATACTGCGCACATCGCTGGCCGCCGTCATTCTTCGCATGAAGTCGCTGAAGATCGGTGACGTAGAGGATTTTCCGTTTTTGGAGCCGCCGCCGCCGCGCATGATCGCCGACGGTTACCAATTGTTGGCGGAACTGGGCGCGGTGGATGACGAGAACCAGCTCACCGACGTGGGCTGGCAACTGGCGAAGTTCCCGATTGATCCGCGCATATCGCGCATGATCCTCGCCGCCAAACAGGAGAATTGCCTCTCCGAGGTGCTGATTATCGCCTCGGCTCTGTCGGTGCAGGATCCGCGCGACCGGCCGTTTGATCGTGCCGAGGCGGCGGATCGCGCGCATCAGCCGTTTCAGGACGAGCGTTCAGATTTCATGGCGTATTTGAAAATATGGCAATTCTTCGACGAGGCGATCAAGCACAAAAAATCCAACCGCAAGTTGATGGAACAGTGTCAGGAACACTTTCTGTCGCAGCGGCGCATGCGCGAGTGGCGCGATATTCACGGCCAGCTTGCCGCCGTCACCGGCGAAATGGGCCTGCGCGAGAACCAGACTCCCGCCACCTTTGAGCAAATACACCGTGCTTTGCTGGCCGGGCTGCTCGGCAATCTCGGTTTCAAAAACGACGAAGGCGACTATCTCGGCGCGCGCGGCATCAAGTTCACGATCTTTCCAGGCTCGGTGCTGCGCAAGGCGCAACCCAAGTGGGTGATGGCCGGTGAGCTAGTGGAAACGCAGCGCCTCTACGCGCGTTGCGTGGCGAAGATTGATCCGGACTGGATCGAGCGCACCGCGGGCGCGATGGTGAAGCGCCATTACGTTGACCCGCATTGGGAAAAAGATCGCGCCATGGTCACGGCGTACGAGCGTGTCACGCTCTATGGGCTGACGATCGTGCCCAAACGCAGCGTGCATTACGGCCCGATCAACCCGCGCGAGGCGCGAGATATTTTTATCCGTCGCGCGCTGGTCGAAGGCGAGTACGCGACAAGCGCTAAATTTTTCGTTCAAAATCATATAGTTATAAAAGAAGTGCAAGTGCTGGAAAACAAGGCGCGCAAACGCGACGTGCTGGTGGATGAGCAAACCTTGTTCGCGTTTTTTGATGAACGCGTGCCGCTGGATATTCATAACGGCGCGGGCTTCGAGGCGTGGCGCACCGAGGCCGAAAAGCAACAGCCGCAATTGTTGATGCTGACGCGCGAGTATTTGATGCGCCATTCGGCGATGGATATCACCGAGGAGCAGTTCCCGGAAACGCTGCGCGTGGGCGAGATGAGTTACAAGCTACGTTACCGTTTCGAACCGGGGCATGCGCTTGACGGCGTGACCGTCACCGTGCCGCTGCATCTGTTGAACACGCTGCAAGAAACGCCGTTTGACTGGCTGGCGCCCGGCATGATCCGCGACAAGGTGACGGCGTATCTGAAGGCGCTACCGAAAAACCTGCGGCGCAATTTGTTCCCGCTGCCGGAGCAGGTGACGGCGTTTCTCAGTGGCGGCGACGCGCGCAAGCCGTTCACCACCGCGCTGGCGGACTTTGTGC
>CAWUUY010000014.1:0-3832 GCA_963924885.1 uncultured Burkholderiales bacterium
CTTCGTCACCGGCATCCTACAGGAGCGCTTAAACAAGTTGTTGAAGTTAATCCAATCGCGCGCCGGACACCTTCACCACCTTCGCCCAATCCTGTATTTCTTTTTTGATGAACGCGGCGTATTGATCCGGCGTGTTGGTGAACGGTTCCGCGCCCAGCGCGGTGTAGCGCTCGCAGGTGTTGGGGTTTTTGATGGCGGTGCTGGCGACGTTGTTGACGCGCGCGATGATGTCTTTCGGCAGCGCGGCTTGGCCGATAAAACCGTACTAGGTGGTTGATTCGTAGCCGGGCAATCCCGACTCCGATACGGTCGGAATATTGGGCAGCACCGCCGCGCGGGTTTTGCTGGTGACCGCCAGCAGCGTCAGTTTGCCGCCGCGGATGTAGCCGATCACCAGGCCGATGTTCACCACCAGACAATCGCATTGCCCGGCGATGACATCGATGATCGCGGGGCCAGCGCCTTTGTAGGGCACATGCAGCATATCAACCTTGGTCATGCTTTTAAGCAACTCGACGCCCAAGTGCATGGTGTTGCCCGCGCCGCCAGAGGCAAAATTAAGTTTGCCGGGCTGACGCCGCGCTAGCGCAATCAGGTCAGCGACTGTTTTTACTGGCAGCGACGGATGCGTGGCCAGCACGCTCGGCGTCATTGCCGCCAGCGTAATCGGTGCAAAGTCGCGCTCGACGTTAAACGGCAGCTTGCTGTAGAGCGACGGATTGGTGACCAGCGAGCTGTTGGCAAAAAAAGCGTGCAGCCGTCGGGCGCAGCGTTCGCGGTGACTTCGGCCGCGATATTGCCGTTGGCGCCAGCGCGGTTATCGAGCACCCATTGCTGCCCGGTGAGTTCGGCGAGTTTCGGCGCGAGCGGCCGCATCAGCGCATCTGCGGCGCCGCCTGGCAGAAATGGCAGGATGACCTGGATAGGTTTTGCCGGGTACTGCTGCGCCTGCACCAGAGGCGACAGCAACAAGATCAGTAGCCCGCTGATAACAACTGTCGCGCGTTTCATGACCGATCCCTTATGCAATATTCGCCTGGAGTTCCGCTGTAACGTCCGCTTGACGTCAGCACAATCGCGCAATAACCACTTGTTTTTATTGCGTTATTTACGCAGCTTTTTGCGCAATCAACCCGCGATATTTCTCCAGCAACTGCTCTTTTGTTTCCAACACGTCGGGGTTCAGCGGGATGCAATCCACCGGGCACACTTTCTGGCACTGCGGTTCATCGAAGTGGCCGACGCACTCGGTGCATTTGTTCGGGTCGATGACGTAGATGTCCTCGCCCGCCGAGATGGCGTCGTTCGGGCATTCGGGTTCGCACACATCGCAGTTGATGCACTCGTCGGTGATCAGCAGCGCCACGCTATTTGCCTCCCAACTGTTTGACCTTCTCGGCAAGCCGCGACGCGACGAACGGCGAAACGAATTTGCCGACGTTACCGCCGAGGATGGAAATCTCCCGCACCAGCGTTGCCGATACATAAGCGTATTGCTCACCGGGCGTCATGAAGATAGTTTCGACGTCCGGATACAACTGGCGGTTCATGCCAGCCAACTGAAATTCGTAATCGAAATCCGACATCGCGCGCACGCCGCGCACCACCACACGCGCGCCGTGCTGCTGCACGAAATTCATCAACAGCCCCGAAAAACCCATCACCTGCACGTTCTGCAAATCCTTGAATGTCTCGCGCGCGATGGCCACGCGCTCCTCCAGCGTGAACAGCGGTTTTTTCGATTTGCTGTCGGCCACCGCGAGTATCACCTGATCAACCAACCGCGCCGCGCGCCGTGTGAGGTCTTCGTGCCCAAGCGTGATCGGATCAAATGTGCCGGGGTATACCGCTTTGATGGTCATGAGCTTGTCCGTTTCAATAATTGATAATTCACTTGCCCCGCGCGCCCCTGCCGGTGAATTTCCCAGCCGTGCGGCGCGGGTAACGCATCGCCGCTTTCCCGATACACCATGGCACTGGGCGAGAGCCTGCTCACGAGCCGTTCAAACAGCGCGTCCCATGGATTGTCCGCAAACGGTGGATCGAGAAACGCTACATCATACACACGGCTGTCAGTGCGCAGGAATTCTAGCGCATCGGCGCGCACCACTTCGATTTGCGCAGCCGTTGCCTTTAGCATCGCGCGGCTGGCCTCCAGCGCCGCGCACACCACGCGCTCGCGTTCGACCAGCACCACGTGTTTTGCGCCGCGCGAGGCAGATTCAAAACCCAACGCGCCGCTACCAGCGTATAAATCCAGACAGCGCATGCCGGTGAGGTCCTGACCCAGCCAGTTGAACAGGGTTTCGCGCACGCGGTCGGGCGTGGGACGCAGATCGTGGCCATCGGGGAAGTTGATATAGCGGCTGCGCCATTCGCCGCCAATGATACGAACGCGATTGGCTTTCAAACTAGCGCGCAGTGGCGGCAGCCCCAGTCGTGGTTTCCTCCGCGCCTACCACCACCGTCACCAGTTGATCCGGGTACAACTTTGCCGCAAACGCGCGCCGGATATCCGCCGCAGTGACGCGCTCGATATTTTTCACGAAATCATCCAGATAGGTCAGCGGCAGCTTGTAGAAGCCGATCACCGTCAGATAATCATGAATCTTGCGATTGCTGTCGATGCGCAGCGGAAAGCCGCCGACCAAGTTTTTCTTCGCATCCTCCAGTTCCTTCGCGGTGGGGCCGTGCGCCATGTAGTCGCGCAGGGTTTTCATGGTGACGTCGAGCGCTTCTTTCGCCTGATCCTTGCGCGTTTGCATGCCGATCACGAACGTGCCTTTTTGCGCCAGTGGTGAAAAGTGGCTGTAGGCCGAATATGCGAGGCCTCGCTTTTGCCGCACTTCTTCGTTGATGCGCGAGGCGAATCCGCCGCCGCCCAGCACATAGTTGCCGACGAACAGCGGAAAATAATCTGGGTCGTCACGCGCAATCGCCACCGCGCCGACGAGGATATGGCTCTGCGAGGCGTGATGCGGGATCAAACGCGTGGCACTCTGCGGCTTGGCTTCCACCGGCGGCAGCGCGGGGGCGGGGCCTGTTGATGCCGGCAGACCGGCGGCGATGCGCTCGGCGAGCGCGTTGGCTTCGTCGCGCGACAGGTCGCCCATGATGGCGATTACCGCGTCGCGCGCCACGTAATGCCGCTGATAAAAACCCACCAGATCGTCGCGCGTGATTTTGCCCACCGACTCCACGTCGCCCGAGGCGCGCTGCCCGTACGGGTGGCCGCTGTAGATCAACTGGTTGAAGGTGCGCGCGGCGATGCTGCCCGGCTGTATGTCTGACTCCCTGATCGCGCTGATAAGGCGCGTTTTTTCGCGCTCGAACGCGCCCGTCGGAAACAACGGCTTGTGCAAAATACGCGTGAACACCTCGATGGCCTGCTCGCGTTCGGCGCGGCTCGACAGGGTGCGCATCGACAGACCCGCGCGGTCGCTGTCAAAGCGCCCGCCGATGCCCGCGCCGATATCTGCCGTACGGCGCGCGATCTCGTCCTCGTCCATGCCCTCTGCGCCGAGACGCATGATGCGATTGGTCATGCTCGCCACGCCCGGTTTTTGCGTGCTGTCCATGCCCGCGCCGGCGGTGAAATCAATGGATAAATCCAGCATCGGGATATCGCGGTTTTGTACGAAATACACTTTCGCGCCACTGGAAGTCTGCCACTGCTGGATCGGCAGGATCGCTTGCGCCGCGCTGGATAGGCATGATAAGAATAAAAAATTCAACAAAAACATATACTTACTGCGCATGACGCACCCCCGCTGGCGGTGCGGCAGGCTTTTTATCGCCCACCGGCTGTGGATCGAGATACGCGACCGTCAGC
>CAWUUY010000015.1:0-6677 GCA_963924885.1 uncultured Burkholderiales bacterium
GGAGTCGCGCGCGCAGCACGCGCTGCGCCTGAAGGAGGCGCTGGGATCGCTGCGCACGCTGCCGTGGCCGTTTCAGGGCCGCATCGGCATACGTGAAGTCACGCCCGGCGGAGACAACAGCGATCTACATGTGCTGGATCAATGGTGTTATCTGGGCACCGTGCGCAGCGATGCCGAGTTGCACGATCTCGCCGACGCGCGATCGGCGCCGGTGTTCGACGTGGATACCTACAAGATACTCAAACGCTTTCTCGCCAAGCCACCGCGCGGCACGGAGATTATCCGGCTGGCGGCCTGAGCGCCGCCGTACCATCGCGCGCATCGTACTACGGCACGTTTGGCCCCAGCAGGGAGTCCGCCACCGCCGCCGCGCGCCGGTCGATGAACGAGTGCATGCTGAAAAACCACGGTTCCATCGTCAGCAAGCGCGGCGGTGCGCGCACACGCAACGCCGCGAACGCGGCCTGCCCGTCGCGCAAGGTGATTTCGCCGCCGGGGCCTTTGAGCACCGCTTCGCCGATGAACGTCTTGCCGTACGAACCCGGCGCGGCATCGCTCACCGGCGTGGATTGCGGCGCCGTAGACGTGACAACATGCGTAACGTCATGATCCGCGCCGCGCATCTCCATGGTGATGTCGGGCGTGCGCACGCGGTAACCGGTGTTTTTTCCGCGCACGATGGCGCCGGTGAGCACGCGCAGAGAGCCGCGCGCTAACTCGAAGCTGGCATGATTGCGAGCCGCTTCGCTGCTGTCGGCGAAGCGGTAGTTTTCGATGCGCACTTCGGTGGAAGGCCGCACGGTGATCTTCGCGCCATCCAGAAACTGCAACACCGCCCAGGATTTCTCACCAGTGCGCACGGTGTCGCCTTCCTCCAGATCAAGCCCGTAACGCAAGCCGCATTCCTGCTTGCCCGAAATCACGTTAACCTGCCCTTCGACAGTCAGCACCATGCCCACCTGCGCGGCGACCGGCAAGGCTGTCATTGCCAACAGCGCAGCAAGAAACAAAAGTAAATTCCAGAATTGTTGCATCGCTCGATGATATCGCGCTTTGCCCCGGTGAATCGTGAGCACGCTCGCCAGACTTGCACGTGTGGTGCATCAAGGTAAACTGGCGCCGAATCACCGTCCCTAAGAACAAAGAGGAGAAACGCATGTCGTACGCCATTCGCGCCACCCTGCCCGTGTTACTCGCCGCCGCGTTTACCTGCTTTACCTGCCTTTCGTACCCTGGCAACGCGCAGGCGCAAAGTTATCCGTCAAAGCCGATACGCTTTATCATTCCGTTTCCACCGGGCGGCCCCACCGATCTGATGGGCCGCACCGCCGCCGACCGTCTGGCCAAGGCCTGGAACATCCAGGTCGTCGCCGACAACCGCGCGGGCGCCGGCGGCAACATCGGCGCGGAGATGTGCGCCAAGGCGCCGCCCGACGGCCACACGATGTGCATGATGACCGTGGCGCAGGCGATTTCTCCCGCGGTGTATAAAAAACTCGGCTTTGATCCGGTTCGCGATTTCAGTCACGTCACGCTGATGGCGATGATGCCGAGCATGCTGACCACGCATCCAACGCTGCCGGTCAAAAACGTGAAGGAGTTGATCGCGCTGGCAAAGTCCAAGCCCGGCGCATTGACCTACGCGTCCACTGGCAACGGCACCAGCCCGCATATGTTGATGGAAATGTTTAACGCCATGGCCGGCCTGAAGATGGTGCATGTGCCGTACAAAGGGCAGGCGCCGGCGGTGGTCGATCAAATCGCCGGGCAGATACAACTGGCGTTCAACACCGCGGCCACGGTATTGCCCTATGTGCAGGCCGGCAAGATGCGGCCCATCGCCATCTCCACCAAAGAGCGTTTTCCGCCGATGCCTGATCTGCAGACAGTCGATGAAGGCGGTATCAAGGGCTTCGACGGCAGTTCGTGGCAATCGGTGGTGATGCCGGCGAATACGCCGCGCGAGATTGTCGCCAAGGCGTATCAGGAGCTATCGACCATGCTCAAATCGCCCGACGTGCGCGAACGCTTTCTGGCGCAGGGCGCGATCGCATCGGGCATGCCATCCGAGCAGTTCACCAGCTTCGTCAAGCTCGAGATGGACAAATGGGCGAAGGTCGCGAAGTTTGCCAACATCCGGCTCGACTGAGCCCACGCTGGCGCGCGGCGACGGCTTTGTCGTGCGGCGCACGGAAGGCGGCATCATGCTGACCTTTTCCGTGCTGCGCGCGCCAGGGGCGACACTGAGCCTCGCCGCCTTCGCGCTGCTGTGCGGGCTGATGCCCACGCTGGGATTGTCCGCGCTGCTGCCGCTGGATACCGCTAATGCATCGGCCATGGTGTCGCTGGCGTTGATCGGCGGATTTGCCGCGCCGTTCATGCTGGCGTGCGTGGTGTTCGCGGCGCTCGCGATTTATCTCGCAGCCAATTCGTTGCACGTGGATATCGACGCTGCTGGCGCGCGCACCGAGCGGCGCGTGTTCGGCTATGTAACGCGCCTGCGCGAGATTGCGCGCGATGACATCACGGACATCGAGCCGCGCATCGGCGCGCGTTATCAAAACGTGTTCAGTTCAACGCCGCGTTATGCACTGATCGCGCGCCATCGCGATGGCAGAAGCAACGACGTGGTGGTGGCCGAGGATTTGGCCGGGCAGGCGACCATGCAGGAAGTCAGGGCGCTGCTAAGCGCCGCCTTGAAGATCGAATCATTTATTGTTAAATAACTGTTTAAAAACATTTACTTATGAAAAATCATGAGACTGGCGCCAGCGACGATATCCAGGCACGTATCGACCTCGTATGCGCATTACGCAGCGCGTCGCGCATGGGTCTGGGCGAAGGCATCTGCAATCATTTCAGCCTGGCGTTGCCGGGCGAGCCGGGACATTTTTTAATCAATCCGCAGGGTTTTCACTGGTCTGAAATTACCCCCGCCGATCTGGTGGTGGTGGATGCACAGGGGCGCAAGGTGTCCGGTAAACACAGCGTGGAGCCGACGGCGTTTTTTATCCACAGCGCGATCCATCGCGGCAACGCCAACGCCACGTGCGTGATGCACACGCACATGCCCTACGCCACTGCGCTGACGGCGGTGCAAGGCGGGCGGATCGAATGGGCCAGCCAGACCTCGCTCAAATTTCGCCATCGCGTGGCCTATGACGACGACTATCAGGGCTTGGCGCTCGACATGGCCGAAGGCGAGCGCATGTGCAAAGCGATGGGCAACGCCGATGTGCTGTTTCTGGCCAATCACGGCGTGATCGTCTGCGGGCCAACGGTGTCGGCGACATTCGACGATTTGTATTACCTGGAGCGCGTGTGCATGCTGCAAGTGCTGGCGATGGGCACTGGCAAGCCGCTGCGCATCGTGACTGACGATATCGCCGAAAAAACCGCGCGGCAGATGACCGGCGAAAGCCAGCAGGCGGCGCTTTATCTTGAGGCGTTAAAGCGACTGCTGGATCGCGATGAGCCGGGGTGGTCGCGGCTGGATTGACGTCACTCGCAGCCATTGCCACAATGAAGCCGTTCGTAGGTTGGGCTTATCAGCCCAACCTACGATGACTGCATGGGGAGCAATCATGACCATCAACACCGAAGAGCTACGTGCCGCCATCAGCAGCGCGGCCACGCCATTCGAGTTGCGCAAGATCTGCCACGTGGTGCTGATGGTCACTGATCTCAAACGCTCGGTGGCGTTTTACACCGGCGTGCTGGGTTTTAAAGTGTCGGACATCTACGGCGAGGACATGATGCCCGGCGGCATGGTGTTCATGCGCTGCAACCCGGATCATCACGGCGTGGCGTTGATCGGCGGCGCGCCGGGGCCGTCAAAAACGCATGAACTGCATCACATGGCGTTCGAGGTTGGCTCGCTCGACGACGTGTTGCGCGCACGCAAGCATCTGCGCGAAAGTGGTGCAACCATCGTGTTTGACGGGCGCCGCCGCGCGGGCGTGCAGATTGCAGTGGAGTTTCTCGACCCGGACGGGCATAACCTCGAAATCTACTGGGGCCTCGATCAGGTCGGCACCGACGGCATCACGCGCCCGAAGGAACAATGGCGCGGCGCGAAATCCATCGAAGAAGCCATCGCCAACCCGCCGCCCGGCCAAACGCTTGGTCTATCACCAGTCGCTGCTGGAGCGGTGGTAACACGCCGCCCGGTTAGTGCAGCACCAGCGGCTGGCTCATTAGCACGTCAAAGTTGCCGAGAAATTCATCGATGTGTTCCGGCGACGCATCTTCGGCGATCACGCCATTGATGGATTGCGCGAACTTTTCGGCCACGTCGCCGTGGAAGAAGGTGCTGCGCCGGACGTGCTTGTCCACCAGCTCGAAACCGCGCCGGTCGGCGTACTCGACCACGTAGTAATTATCGCTGTTATAGACCACGTTCATAAGCTGCCTCCTTCTACCTACGGTTAGATCCTGCACTTTCTTTAACGCATCGTCCCGCTGTAGGTTACAACACCGGGCCGCAAGACAGACTTGGGGGTTAAATCCCGGCTTTCAAGCCCCGCGTCGCCATTGCGACACTGCTATACCGAGCAATATCAATGCCAGCGCAACATAAGCGTGCAACCCCGGCGTCTCGCCCAGCAGCGCCACCCCCAGAAACACCGCCACCGCCGGGCTCATGTAGTTAACCAGCGACATAAAGGTCGGCCCCGCCGTGGCGATGAGTTTGAAATACACCACCGTGGCAATCGCCGTCGGCCCCACACCCAGCCACAGAATCGCCCAAAATGATGCAGCGCTGAATTGAATGCGCCACGGTTGGTCAATCACCAGCGCGATGGGCAATGAAATCGCACTGGCGATCAACAACATGGCGGTGGATGCTACCAGAACGTCGTCGCCGCGCGCGAGAATGCGCGTCAACACGCTGTTGCCGGCGTAACACAGCGCGCCGAACAAAATCGCTGCCTGTGACAACGCGGCAAGCGGCGCCCCGGCGACGCCATCAAAGGCGGACGGCCCCATCAACACCACGATACCCGCGAAGCCGAGCACGAAGCCAAGCACGCGGTTGCGTGTCAGGTGCTCGCCCTGCACAAAAAAATGCGCCAGCACCATGGTCGCCAGCGGCATCACTGCCATCAGAATGCCGGCGAGCGCACTGTCGGTGCGTTGTTGGCCCCAGGTGATGGTGGTGAATGGGATGCAATTGCCGAGCAGCGCGAGAATGGTGTAGTAGCCCCACACGCGGCCCCACGGCGGCAGCCGCGCGCCGCGCAGGCACATGATGACCAGCAGTATCGCCGCGCCGAGGATCAGGCGCGCGGCCACCAGCGTAAACGTCGGCACCGTCGCCACGCCGATCTTGATGAACATGAACGACGAGCCCCACATCGCCACCAGCGCGGCGAGCATGACCCAGTCAGCGAACGTGCGGTGTGCCGGAGTCAATGGACGGTCGCGCCTGAGGCTTGTACGGGCGCTGGCAACCCGCCCAGAGGAATAATGTAACTATTTGTTTTTATTGAATTTTTTAACATGCCATCACAAGCACGACCTGCCGCGACTACAGCGCAAAATCCAGCGCGCTGACGTCCTTGATGTTCTCCAGATCGGCCAGTTGCGAGAATAGCCGTTCGGCCTTCGGACGCTCACGATGCGCGGTGAGCTTCAAAAATTTCTCCAGCAACTCGCCGCGCGTGAGCGGCATCGACGGCGTGCCCTTGAAATTGTCGCCCTCGACCATCACGGTTTTGCCGTTTTTCAAATGCAGTGTGATGCGCGTCGCCATGCCGGATTGGCCCTTCGCCGGAATCAACGGCGTGAGCGACGCGGATTTTGACAACGCGCGGATACGCGGGTCGTTCACGTTTTTGTCGCAGAACACCCACGGATCGGTGGGATCGACAAACAACGCCAGCGCGGTGGAAAACGGCACGCTGTATTGCGCCATCGCCAGATCAGTGGGTTCGGGTATGTTGTGATGGCTCAGGCTTTTTTCGTTGACCGCCATCTCGATACGCGCCACATCGTCGCCGCTGATGCCGTTTTTGGCTTTAACGTCGAGTATCAGCGACACCGGCACCTGCGCGTTGGCATGGCAGGCGAAACGCTTGAACTTGGCTTTCATGGTGTGCCACGTTGTGCCCAGTTCCTTGTTCATGTACTCCGGCTGCGCGTCGCGGCAAAAGGTATTGAGCGAGCCGTATTTGCCTTCGAGCACTTCGGCCGGCCCGGTGTAACCATCGCGCGCGAGTGCTGCCGCCAGAAAGCCGCCTTCCGCCGCGCGCCCCAGGTGCAGGCGCTTCACCAGCCCGCCGCTTTTCGAGAACTCCATCAGCCCGGAACTCATCGACCCGGCGATGCCGAAAGCGTGGGCCATCTGTTCCGCGCTTTCGTTAAACAGCTTCGCCACCACGCACGACACGCCGTATACGCCCATCACGCCCGGCGCATGAAAGCCGAGTTTCTCCGGCGAGTGATGCGTGGCCTGCCCGATGCGGTACAGCACTTCAAAACCCGCGACAAAAGCCTCGATCAAATCCTTGCCGGTTTTCTTTCGCCCCTGCGCCACCGCCAGCCCCGGCACGCCGAGTGCCGCGCTGGGGTGCATGCCCACGCTGGGTTCGCACAGCGCATCGAGCTCAAACGCATGCGCCGCCGCGCCATTACAAAGGCAGGCAAACGGCGCGCGCACCTTGATATTCGTGCCC
>CAWUUY010000016.1:0-3488 GCA_963924885.1 uncultured Burkholderiales bacterium
ATGGATTCCCGCCTGCGCGGAAATGACGGCGTAGAGAAGTTGATTAGCCTGTTCCTGGATGCGCCAAGAAACAAGTTACGTAAGCAAAGATACTTCGAATGCCCAAAATTCCCGTTAACATCAAGCCCTCGTCGACACGGTCGGAGATTGTCGTGCCCGATGTTACGCCGGGGGTGGTCGTGGCCTATGCCTCGAGAGACAGACATGCACTGCTGGCGAAGCTGCGTTACAACCGGATCATTGATATCTTCACCGGCTTGACGTGTTATTCATTGCAGAGTTGCTTGATTACTTCGGTCACTGGTGTCGGGCGTGTTGAAATAGATAAAATTTACACCGGCGTTGATAAACACGGAGCGCATTACGTGTTGTCGGTGCAAAGCGCGGGGCAGCGAGACAAAATAGAGCTTGTGCAGATTGAGCGTAATGCGGCGATGTGTCGGGCAAAATTTCTGAAGTTAAAGTGTCGGCTGATAGCGGCGCAACTTCTGGCGGATGATCTTGTCGCGTTGTTCGCTTGTGAAATTGCCGATGGTGCAATCAGGGTTATCGAGGAAAGGCACTATCGTCTGACCCATTCTATGGGTTGCCCGCGAAGATCCTATCGGTAACGCGAAGGCGCAATACGTGACGTGTAATGTATTGTCAAAATGATCGTCAATGGCAAACAGGCTGTGGCCGCTACTAAAAAAAAGAAACAGAACTGGCGCAGTGCGGCGGCAGGATTGACGAGCGAACGCATTGCCGCCGCACTGCACTCGCGTTTTTGGCTGCGTTTTCACACGTCGATACTGTTGTTGTGGGCCTACTGTGCCGGTCTGCTGAAGACCAAGGCGTTGTTTGCGTTGGGCATGTCGTCGATGTTTTGGCGTTACACGATTGCGATTGTGGTGGCGTACGGCGTGTTTTTGCTAGGGGTGCGCTTGTGGATGCATTATGTGGGGGCGGGGGTAGCTTTGGCGGCGGTGGCGCGAGCGGCAGCTTTGATGCGGGCGCTGTGGCGCAGCCGAATCAACTGGTGGCGGATAGTTTGCAGATGCCCGTCGTCGGTAGCGGTGGCGGCGGCGACAGCATTGTGTTTGACGATGTCGGCGGCAAGGTGGGCGATGTGGTGGGTGACATCGGCGGAGGCGATGGGGATGGCTGCCTGATCGCCTTTGGCCTCATGATCGTGGTGGCGCTGCTTGCGCTGGCCATCGGTGGCGCATTCTTTATTACCAGCATGGGGCCGGAGATTTTGATCGATGCGGCGTTTAGTGCCTTGCTGGCGGGTGGCCTGATTAAATCAGGCAAGGATGTCAGCGACCCGGATTGGATCGGTAGCTTGATCAAGGCGACGTGGCTGCCGTTCGGCATTGTGCTGGTGGTGGCGTGGATTTTTGCTGTCGTGGCGGGGGCATTGATGCCGCAGGCGCAAACCTTTAATGAAGTATGGCGCGTCGTGTGGCCGCAGCTCGCGACGCTCCTCTAACGGCGAAATCATGGCAAAAGCAAAAACAATCTACGTCTGTACCGAATGCGGCGGGCAATCGCCCAAGTGGCAGGGGCAATGCCCCGGCTGCCAGCAGTGGAACACGCTGGTGGAGAGCGTCAATGAATCGGTGGCGCCCGGCGACAATCGCTTTGGCCTGATCGCGGAGGCGGGCAAGCTACAACGGCTGTCGGAAGTTGAAGCGCGCGAGGAAGCGCGCATCCCTTCCGGCGTATCGGAGTTCGATCGCGTGCTGGGCGGCGGGCTGGTGCCGGGCGGGGTGGTGCTGATCGGCGGCGATCCGGGCATCGGCAAATCCACGCTGCTGCTGCAATCACTTGCTGCGATGGGGGCGACACGCAAGGTGCTGTACGTCAGCGGCGAGGAATCCGCGCAGCAGATCGCGCTGCGCGCGAAGCGGCTGGATGCCGACGCAAAACACGTGCATGTGCTGGCAGAAATCAATTTGGAAAAAATTCAGGCCACGATCCAGCACGAAAAGCCGGACGTGGCGGTGATCGATTCGATCCAGACGTTGTATTCATCGGCGCTGACCTCCGCGCCGGGTTCGGTGGCGCAGGTGCGCGAGTGCGCGGCGCAACTCACACGCGTGGCGAAGTCGGGCACGACGACCATCATTCTCGTTGGCCACGTCACCAAGGAAGGCGCGCTGGCCGGCCCGCGCGTGTTGGAACACATGGTCGATACCGTGCTGTATTTCGAGGGTGATACACATTCGAGCTTCCGGCTGATACGCGCGTTTAAAAACCGCTATGGCGCGGTGAACGAACTCGGCGTGTTCGCCATGAGTGAAAAAGGCTTGAAGGGCGTATCCAACCCGTCGGCGCTGTTTTTGTCGCAGCACAGCGGCGAGGTCGCCGGCTCGTGCGTGATGGTCACGCAAGAGGGCACTCGCCCGATCCTGGTGGAAATCCAGGCGCTGGTGGACGAAGCGCACGCGCCCAATCCGCGGCGCTTGTCGGTGGGGCTGGAGCAAAACCGCCTCGCGCTGCTGCTCGCCGTGCTGCACCGGCATTCGGGTATTGTATGTTTCGATCAGGATGTGTTCATCAACGCGGTGGGCGGCGTGCGCATCACCGAACCCGCCGCCGATCTGGCGGTGATGATGGCGGTGGTGTCGTCACTGAAAAACAAGCCGCTGCCTGCGAAGCTGGTGGTGTTTGGCGAAGTGGGTCTCGCGGGCGAAGTGCGCCCGGTGCAGCGGGGGCAGGAGCGGTTGCGCGAGGCGGCCAAGTTGGGCTTCACGCACGCGCTGATACCCAAAGCCAATCAGCCCAAGCAGGCGATACCCGGTTTGAAGGTGTTTGCGGTGGAGCGCATTGAGGAGGCCGTGTTGAAGTTTCGTGATGCGTTTGTGTAGCGTGCCAAGCGTCCCGACGTGTGCGCATTTGCGTGCGCCACACGCATCGTAAAAATTATTTAAGTATATGTTTTAAAAGAATATGTTTCATCTTCGCCGCGCAGCCGGTGGAGTTGAATGGTATGACTTGGGAATGAAGTGCAGCGGCCTTGAATGCCCGCGCGCATCGCAGGGTTGAGGATTTCCGTGATGGCGCAAAATCCGTATACCATCGGCCTGGAAAAGAAAGTGGCAAACTTTACGCCGCTGTCGCCATTGTCTTTGTTTGCGCGCACGGCGTCGATGTATCAGGCGCACTCGGCGGTAGTTCACGGCGACATCCGACTGACGTGGGCTGACGTTTACACGCGCAGCTGCAGGCCGGCGTCGGCCTTGCAACAGCGCGGGGTCGGCGAGGGCGATACGGTGGCCGTGTCAGCCAGTGGCACGTCGAGGCTTGCGTGCAAGGTATCAGCGAAGCCTTTTTGCTTCCGATGCTGGCGTTGGTCATGGCGAAATTTCCGTTCGAGATAGTCGGCTTTCACTCCGACAACGGCGCCGAATACATCAACGCCAAGGTGGCCAAACTGCTGAGCAAGCTGCACATTGAGCAAACCAAATCACGGGCGCGGCATAGCAATGACAACGCTTTGGCGG
>CAWUUY010000017.1:0-2677 GCA_963924885.1 uncultured Burkholderiales bacterium
TCGCTAGTGGCACTGTGTTATGGGTTCCCGCCTGCGCGGGAACGACAGGGATGTTTAGGAGGCAATAGCGTCATGGTCAAGGTTAATCACGTTTTACTGTGCATGCTCTTGGCCGTGCCTGCCATCGCCCAAGACTACCCCTACCGCCCCATCCGCATCATCGCGCCCAACCCGCCCGGCGGCGGCTTTGATCTGATCGCGCGCGTGGTGTCGCAAAAATTATCCGAGCAAATAAACCAGCAGGTGGTAGTCGAAAACCGCACCGGCGCGGGCACGCTGGTGGGCACCGAAATCGCCGCCAAATCCACGCCCGACGGCTATACGCTGCTGGTCGGCGGCTTAAGCAACATTGCCGCCAATGTAGGACTTTACAAAAACCTGCCGTACGACCCGCTGAATGATTTTGTGCCGGTGGGCATGGTGGCGAGCTACGCATACTCGCTGGTGTCGCGCCGCGATTTGCCACCGCAAAATCTCAAGGAACTGATCGACTTTGCACGGGCCAATCCCGGCAAGTTGACGTATGCCTCCGGCGGCGTGGGCACCGGCCAGCACATCGCCGCCGCCGCGCTGGCCCACATCACCGGCGTGAAAATGGTGCATGTGCCGTATCGCGGCGCGCAGGCGGCACACCTCGATCTGCAAAGCGGGCGCGTGGATTTGTTTTTCGACAACGCGGGCACCGCCAAGCCGTTTGTCGATGAGGGCCGCGTTAAGCCATTCGCGGTATCGAGCGCGCAGCGTTTCGCCGGCATGCCCAACGTGCCCACCGTCAACGAAACCGGCGTCGCGCAAATGGACATGGAAGCGTGGTTTGGCATCTTCGCGCGCGGTGGCACGCCCCCGGCGGTGATTAAGCGCTTGCAAGCGGAAATGGCCAAGGCCATACAGTCGCCGGACATGGCGAAGCGTTTTGAAAGCGGCGGCGGACGCGTGCTACGCATGAGCGTGCCCGAAACGGAAGCGTTCGTGAAAGCCGAAATCAAAAAGTGGAGCACGTTAATACGAGCGGCGGGGATTACTGCGGAGTAACCATGCGCGACTACCAGCTAAGCAAACTGTTTTTTGATCTGCAAACGCCCGCGGCGGCGGCGGAGTATCGCTCCTATCGAGATGCGGTGCTGGAGCGCTATCCGCTCAAACCCGACGTGCGCGCCGCGATTGAAAACGACGATGTGGCGGTGCTGGCGCCGCTGGTCAACGCCTATCTTTTGCGCTTTTATTTTTTGGTGAGTGGCATGCCTGAAGACGAATTTTTGCGCCGTATCCGTTCAACGGCGCGCGCAAACGGTGAAAAATCCCATGGCTAAACTCGCCGGCATTTACGCCGCCAGCCACGGGCCGCTGATCGTGCGCGCGTGGGGCACGCTGACCCCGGCGTGCAAAGGCACGATCACCACCGCCTTTGACGAACTCGGCAAACGCATCAATGCCGCGCGTGCCGACATACTGATTGTGATCTCGCCCGATCACTGGGTGAATTTTTTCATGGATAACTTGCCGGCCATCTGCGTGGGCGTGGGCGAAACGCATGCCGGTCCGCCGGAGCCGTGGCTGGCCGCCTATCCGCATAAGCAAATGGCCGGGCATGCCGCTCTCGCGCAACACATCGTCGCGCAAGCGTTCACGCGCGGTTTTGAGCCGAGCGTGTCGTACCAGCTTGCGCTGGATCACGGCTTTTGCATCCCGCTGTGGAAAGCGGGCATCGCGCCGTTGCCGGCGATCGTGCCGATCGTGATTAACACCGTGGAGCCGCCGTTTCCGACGGTGCGCCGCTGCTACGAATGGGGCGCGGTGCTGGCCGACGCCATCGCGAGTTTCGCGGGCAACACGCGCGTGGCTATCCTCGCCACCGGCGGGCTGAGTCATTCCATCGGCGAACCGACCATGGGCGCCATCGACGAAGCGTTTGACCGCGAGTGCCTGCAACACTTTGCCACGGGGGATCGCGAGGCGCTGTTTCGTTTTCTCGATCAGCGCATGGAGGTCGCGGGCAATGGCACGGCTGAAGTGCGCAACTGGCTGGCGGCCCATGGCGCTGCTGGCGCGCGTAGCTTTGATCTGATTCACTACAGCGCGCAGCCGGCAGTCTATGTCGGCTGTGGATTTGCGTCTTGGAACACGAAGTGAGGCAATGATGACAACACCTAAATCCGGCGGCCTGGTCGACCCGACCGTAATCGCAGATCTGGCAGCCGCCGCCCGCATCCTCGCCGCGCAAGGCGTGGTGGACGGCTTCGGTCATGTGTCGCTGCGCCATCCGCACGCGCCCAACCGCTACTTCATGTCGCGCTCCATCGCGCCGGCGCTGGTGACGCCCGCCGATATCATCGAATACGATCTCGATAGCAACCCGTGCAACGCCAACGGGCGCGGCAGTTTTCTCGAACGTTTTATCCACGGCGAAATTTACAAGGTGCGGCCCGACATCAACGCGGTGGTGCATAGCCATTCGCCGTCGGTGATACCGTTCGGGCTGGTAAACGTGCCGATGCAGGCGATGTTTCACAACGCCGCGTTTATCGCGGCGGGCGTGCCGGTGTTCGACATCCGCCGCAAATTCGGCGCGACCGACATGCTGGTGAGCGATGGCGCGAAAGGCGTGGCGCTGGCCAAGGTGCCGTTTTGAGTTTTGATGCTGTACCAAGGTGCGGTTTTGACTTTTAGGGCTGTACCG
>CAWUUY010000018.1:0-10146 GCA_963924885.1 uncultured Burkholderiales bacterium
CACAAACCCTTCGCACCTCCTTCGGCAAAGCGCGCGCGCCATAGCGCCACGGTCTTCACATCGACCCCCATCTCCATGCCGATCTCCAAGTTCGTGCGCCCGCTTGCGGCCGCCAGAACGATTCGGCATCGCAACCCCACCCACATGTAGCTCCTGGACTGCGGACTTCGCCCCGCCTCCTTGAGAACCTGCACCGTGGTTTCGTCGCCAAACGTGATGGGCGACTCCAGCAAGTGGTCACGCATCAGGTTAATGACGGGCTGCACCCCAATGCCAACCCGCACGATGCTGGTGGCCATGGTGTTTTTCGAGAAGTCCGCGCCCGTCAGACGCGCCAGCAGCGCCGACTGGCGATACAGAGGCAAGCCGTCGTCGAATTTTGATGTTGTGATCCACGCCAGAGCGCTCTCGCTGAACAAGCCCTTGGGAATGATCTGCGCGGGCTTAAGAGCCAGACGCAGGGCGCCATCACAACAGGGGCAAGCGTATTTGACCCGCTCGTGGCGAATCACCCGCACTTGCTGGGGGATGATGTCCAACTGCTCGCTCGCCTCGATGCCGATCTCCCGCAGGGCGGCGCCATCATGCGGGCACATGCGTTCGGATTCGGGCAGTTCGTGGCGCACGACGTGACGCGGCAAGTCAGCGTCCAACGGCTTGCGTCCACGCTTGGGGCGTTTGTGGCCCGGCACATCCACCGCGGCATCGTCGCCATCTGCCAACGCTGGCGTGGCCTGCGCCGCTGCTGCCAGAGCCTCGGCCTCGTTGAAGAACATGTCCTTTTGCTCGGCACCGCGCGCTTCGCTCTTGGCGGCGAAGAACTTGCGCAGCACCTTGTCCAGCCGCTCCTTGAGTAGGTCGCGCTCAGTGCTCACAAAGCGCAGTTCAGAGGTGAGTTTTTCTCGTTGAGAAAGGGACGCTTGCAAGGCCTGTTGAAGGGCCTTGAATTCTTCGATAGTGGGCTGCAACGTCATTACAGTTTTTGACTGATTTACCTCTCAAAAGGTTCCCTCTTTCTCCTCTAAAAATCAAGCTTTTTGAGATATTTTTCAGGCCGATTTTTGATACGAAACCGCAGCGTGTCCGCGCATCGCGGCGAGGTCAATTCCATCGAGCAACCAGTGCAGTTGCTGCACCGTGAGCACGATCACCGCCGTGTCCTCGCGCGGCCAAACGAAACGCGCATTCTCTAGGCGCTTTTGCAGCAGCCAGAAGCCGTTGCGGCTCCAGCCGAGAATCTTTATGCGGTCTTTCCTGCGGTTTCCAAAGACGTACGCGGCATGGGCAAACGAATCCAGACGCAGCTCGTGCTCAACCATCGCCGACAGGCCGTTGATGCTCTTGCGAAAGTCAATCGTCCCGCGGTGCAGGTACACCGCCAGGTTGGCGCTCAGATGAAACATGGCAGCGCCGCCAGGGTGCGCAGCACGCTGCATGGCGCATCCGCCTTGCGTTGGTCGTGGGTCCAACTCAAGACGACGCCGTTGCCAAGCCGCGCTTGCAGGGCAATGGCGGTTGGCGCCGCGCACTCACTCGTCTTGGCCGTGACCCGCACCGATGGGTCTGGCTTGATGCGAACAACTGCCCAGTTTGAAGTGGCCGGTTGCGGACGCTTACGCTTGGCTTCATACAGCCGGCGCACGTCGATCTGCTGGTTCGCGGCATACGCGCTCAGTTTCAGCCCCGAGCTTTCAGCCGCCATCAAGTGCTCCAGCCACTTCGATTTCTTCTCACCCATCGCGCTCTCCTTTTGAAAGCCGTAGGTGTATCGCGTTCACGTGTTCAGGGAAAGGACGGGGTTAATAGATCGCTTACGATGAAGGCCCAATAACTTATAGTTCTCGCTCAAGCGATGTTTTCCATGCTGGTCGTGCGCGTGTCACGCACGACCAGAAACATAAAAATAACTTTAAAAACAGATGCTTATGCTACAATACGCCCGACGTACCGCCATCCAGATTCAGACTGGAGCCGGTGACGTAGCTGCCCATCGACGACATGAAAAACACGATGGCGCTGGCGGCTTCTTCGGCCTCGCCGAAGCGCGCCATGGGAATGTCCTTGGAGCTCTCGTTGTAGTATTTTTCCGGGCTGATTTTTTCGCGCACCATGCGCCGGTCATGCTGGCCGGATTTGATTTTGCCGATGCACACCGCGTTGACCAAAATATTTTCCGGTGCGTATTCCTTGGACAGCGATTTGGTGATCACCAGTCCCGCCGCGCGCGACAGCGAGGTGGGCATCGAGCCCGCGCCTGGCTGCTTGGCGCTGGAGATGCTGATGTTCACGACGCGCCCGCCGCCGCGTTTTTTCATTTCGGGGATCGCGCGCCGCAGACAGCGGATGGCGCCGTACACTTTGATGTCGATGTCGATATCCCACATCTTGTCGTCGATCTCGAGGAACTTGCCGCGTTGTGACAAGCCGGCGTTGTTCAGCAGCAGATCGACGCCGCCGTATTTTTTGACGGTTTCATCGAACAGACGGTTGATGTCGGCATCGCTCGTCACGTCCGCCTGCACCGCCATCACCTCGCCGCCGTCCTTGCGGATGTGCACAGCGGTTTCATCGAGTTTTTCCTGGCCGCGCGCGCATATCACCACCTTGGCGCCTTCGCGTGCCAGCAGCACTGCTGTTGCGCGGCCGATGCCGTCGCTGCCGCCGGTGATGACGGCGACCTTGCCTTTCAGTCCTAAATCCATGTGTAATCTCCCTGTAATCAATCAAGCCCGCCGGCGACCTATGTGTGAATTCAGCGGGAGTCGGCTGCATTTTAGCGTGATTCAGGCTTGGGCTTACCAAGCGCGGGGATTCGTCGTAGCATACGTTCATAGGCGCGCGGAAGGATAATGGTCCAACCCGCGGCAAGGAGAATCACCATGGGCTCATTGAATCGTTGCGTAGTCAAACTGTTGTCGGCGCTGTCTTTCGCTGCGTTGTGGGTGGCGGCGGGGCCGTTGCACGCGCAGGGCGCTGATACGCAAGTCGCGCCAGCCTTACCACAAGGCAAACCGGAGATGACCGTCGATGCGCTTTCGGTGGTGCGTGTGCGAGCGCAGGCGTCGGCCAACGCGCGCAGCGGCCAAACGCTGGGCCGCAATCGCGAAGGCACCGGAGTGGTGATCGATTCCAGCGGTCTGGTGCTGACCATCGGCTACCTGATTACCGAAGCGGAAAAAGTCGAGATCAACACCGCCGACGGCAAAACGTATCCGGCCACCGTGGTGGGTTTTGACAACGCCACCGGGCTGGGCTTGATTAAATCGCTGGTGCCGGTGCCAGTGAAGCCCATCGACATGGGCCTGTCATCAGAAGCGAAGGAACGCGACATGGTGCTGATCGTCGGTTTTGACGGCGTGGCGCCGGCGTACGTGGTGTCCAAGCGCCAGTTCGTCGGTTATTGGGAATACTTGCTCGACGAAGCCATCTATACCGCGCCCGCCACGGTGAACTGGCAGGGCGCGGCGCTAGTCAGCCGCGAAGGCAAATTGCTCGGCATCGGCTCGCTGGCGGTGGGCAATGCGATTGCGGGCGGTACCGCCGTTCCCGGAAATATGTTCGTGCCCATCGATCTATTAAAGCCGGTGATCGGTGATTTCATCGCCAATGGAAAATCCACCGCGCGCCCGCGGCCCTGGCTGGGCATTACCTCGCAGGAGGTGGGCGGCAATCTGCTGGTGGCGCGCGTGTCGCCCGAAGGCCCCGCCGATAAGGCAGGGTTGAAAGCCGGCGACATCATCGTCGGCATCGCGGGCGACGGTCTTAAAGGCCAGGCCGATTTTTATACACGCTTGTGGGAGACCGGCAACGCAGGCGTGGAAGTGTCGCTCGAAGTGCTGCGCGGCAACCGCGTGGAAAACGTCAAGGTCAAGAGCATCGACCGCAACAGTTATTTTCGCGTCAAGGCAACGTACTAACGCTGCGCGTTCGCCACTGCCGCTCCGCGCTTATTTCGGTCGATGACCCTGCGCAAATCGTTCCAGTAACTCGCGCCGCTCCGGCGCGACCACCGCCTGCTGCAAACATTTTTCTTCCATCTCGATGCCCGTGACGAGCGGCATATTGAGCGCCTGACGCACCGCTTCTTTCGCCATGGCCACTGCCATGGGAGGGCGCGTGGCGAGTTCCGTAGCCACGGCGCGCGCGGTGTCGAGCACATCGGCGGCGGCAACCACGTGCGTGACCAGCCCCATGCCGAACATTTCGCGCGCGGAAATTTTGTGCCCGTTCAGAATAATCCAGCGTGCGCGCACCGGGCCGATCAAACGCGGCAGCAATTGCGTGCCCCAGCCGCCGGGGATGCCGCCCCATTGCACTTCGGGCAGCCAGAACTGCGCGGCATCACTGGCCACCACTGCGTCACCCAACAGCGACAGCTCAAAACCGCCGCCCGCCGCGTGGCCGTTGACCGCGATCACCAGCGGCTTCGCAAACTGCGCGAGTTCATGCCAGAACTGCAACAGCGGCGCGCGAAACTCCGCGTCCTTGCCCGGATGCTCGCGCCGCTCTTTTAAATCCGCACCGGCGCAGAACACATCGCCCTCGCCGGTGAGCAGCAGCGCGCGAGCGTTCGCATCGGTGGAAATTTTCGCCAGCACATCGCGCAGCTCCGCGATCAGCGTTTGGTTGAGCGCGTTTTTGGCGGGGGCGCGCGCCAATTTTACGATGACCACATGGCCGTCGTGGCCCACCAGCAGATGTTGATACGTCATATGGTAATTGTAAATATTTGTTTTTAAAGGTATTTTTAATGTAAACCAAACTTGGCCCGCCGCTCACCAGATTGCGCGGCATTTTGGCAGTTCCGCCGCTCAGGCTAGCGTAGCGCATGTCCTGAAACTTGCCGGATTCAAACTGAGCTGCGCGTTGAACGCAGAGAGCAACTGCTTCACGCCGTTATCTTTGCGTATCGGATTCTCCGGCGGGAGCGCGAATTATAGTCGCTGTGTTACTGCCCACCAACGCGTGCCGGACATTCCGTCCATCGTTTGACGCTCGACAAGCGCTCGCCTAGACTGGGCACCTTTTCATTCATCAACACAGAGAGTTTCGTCATGAGTGCCACCACTCCTATCGCCGCCCACGACCACTGGACCCAAAAAGGCGAGGTCAAGCTTTTTCTATTCGAGAAATATTCAGGCACGCCCGGCGTGAAGCCCACGATTTTATTCGTGCATGGTTCGTCGATGGCGGCGCAGCCGACTTTTGATCTGAAAGTGCCGGGCCGTCCGCATTCGTCGGCGATGGATTATTTTGTCGAGAAGGGTTTCGATACTTGGTGCGTGGACATGGAAGGCTATGGCCGCTCTGATAAAAAGCGCGACATCAATTTCGACATCGCCAACGGCGTGGATGATCTGGTAGCCGCCACCGACTACATCGCCAAAACGCGCGGCATCAAAACGTTCATGGTCTACGGCATTTCATCCGGCGCGCTGCGCGCAGCGTGTTTTGCCGAGCGTTGCCCCGAGCGCGTATCGCGTCTGGCGCTGGATGCTTTTGTGTGGACGGGCGCGGGCAGTCCCACGCTCGCCGAGCGCACCAAGAAATTGCCCGAATTCTCGAAGATCAATCGCCGACCGATCAGTCGCGAGTTTATTCATTCGGTCTTTAGTCGCGATCATCCCGGCTGCGCCGAAGAGAAAGTGATCGACGCCTTCGCAACGCAAGTGCTGGAACTCGACGACTCCGTGCCCACCGGCACCTACGTCGATATGTGCTCGCGGCTACCGATATGCGACCCCGCCAAAATCAATGCCGCGACGATCATCATGCGCGGCCAGTTCGACGGCATCGCGGGTTTTGACGACCTGATCGAGTTTTTCAAACGCCTACCGAATCCGGACAAGCAGTTCGCGGTGATGTCGGGCATCTCGCACGCGAGCTTTCAGCAGATCAACTACATGACGGTCTATCACATCCTGCACGCTTTCTTTACGCAGCCGGAACCGATTTATAAAAGCTAAAACCAATTAACCACAGATGCCCCCCTTTGTCGTTCCCGCGTAGGCGGGAACCCATAACGCAGTGCCAACTGAGACGGCTTATGGATTCCCGCCTACGCGGGAATGACGGGTTGGAGGTTATCTGTGTTTATCCTTGGTTAAAGCGGTTTTTATGTAAGTATTTATTTTTATTGATAATATTTAAACTATGAGACCACTCAACCAACTCACCGCCAGCGAAATTGTTGCCGCCATCGCGGCAAAACAAACCACCGCCGAAGCCGTCGCCCGCGTGTGTCTCGATCACATCGCCGCGCGCGAGCCGCATGTCGAAGCGTGGCAGTTTCTTGATCCCAATCTTGTCATCAAACAAGCACGCGCCCTCGACGCCAGCGGCAAAGTCGGGCCGCTGCAAGGCGTGCCGGTGGGGATGAAAGACATCATCGACACTTGCGACATGCCTACGGAGTACGGCACGCCGATTCACAAGGGCCACCGTCCGCGCATCGATGCGGCAATCGTGGCGCTGACGCGGCGCGCGGGCGGACTCATCATGGGCAAAACGGTGACCACCGAATTCGCCAACCGCCATCCCGGCAAAACGCATCACCCGCGCGATCACGCGCGCACGCCTGGCGGCTCGTCCAGCGGCTCCGCGGCGGCGGTGGGCGACAGCATGGTGCCGCTGGCGGTGGGCACGCAGACCACCGGCTCGACGATCAGGCCCGCAGCGTTCTGCGGCTGCGTCGGCTATCGTCCGACGTGGGGCGACATCCGTTGCCACGGTGTGATGGAGGCCTCCGGCTCAGTGGATACGGTGGGCCTGATTGGGCGCTCGGTGGAAGACATCGCGCTGTATCGCGACGTGGTGCTCGGCGTGACGCCTCAGCCAATGGCCGCGCACATCATGCAGCCGCCCCGGATCGGTTTTTGCCGCACGCCGTACTGGGATCAATGCGACGCCACCACGCAACAATCACTCGAAGACTGCGCGGCCAAGCTTGCGAAGGCCGGCGCGAAAGTCAGCGACGTGACGCTGCCCGAAACCTACAGCCAACTCGATGACGCGCACCGCTGGGTAACCAGCTTCGAGTTCGCGCGCAACCGCGCGTGGGAGATCAACAATCATTACGACATGATCAGCGAAACCCTGCGCAATAACCGCCTGAAAGACGGCCTCGCATGCAGCTTTGAAAAATACCGCGAATCACGCAGCAGGCTGGCGCGCCTGCGCCGCACCATGCACGACGTGATGAAAGACTACGACGTGCTGCTGGTACCCGCGGCGTCGGGCGAAGCGCCGGTGGGCCTTAACGCCACCGGAAACGCCTCGCATTGTCTGATCGGCACCAGCACCCATGTGCCGTGCATGACGCTGCCGCTGTTCACCGGGCCGAATGGCCTGCCGGTGGGTGCGCAGTTGATGGCCGCGCGCAACCATGATCGATTGCTGTTTGAAGTCGCGCGGTGGGTAATGGTGAGTTATTCATAAGTATATGATTTAATGATATAAAATATGAATAAACCCGACGGATGTTGTTCGAATATCGGTAAAAAATTCGCAGTGGTGGATCGGTAGAACTAAATCTACCATATGCTAAACTGCGCTGATTGATGCGAAAGTCAGGAGGCGCGATGTCCCTCAACATTAAAGATCCAGAAGCCCACGAACTGGCGGCCACGCTCGCCAAGGTCACGGGTGAGAGCATGACCAAGGCAGTTACGCTCGCCTTAAAAGAGCGGCTGGAAAGGGTGCGTCGCCAGCAGCGGCCTGACACCACGGCTGCGGAGCTGATGGCCATCGGCGCCCGCTGTGCAGCAAACGTGAGCGGAAAACCCGTTGATCATTCGTAGTTACTCTACGATGAGCATGGTCTGCCGAAATGATTATCGATAGCTCGGCGATCCTTGCGATCCTGTTTACTGAATCCGATGCTGCGGAGTTTGCGCAAGCCATCAGCACTGCGGCATCCTGCAAGATATCAGCGGCAACCTTTGTCGAAGTGGCCGTGGCGGTCGAAGCCCAGACCAAGGGCAGCGGCAGTCTCCAATTGGATACTCTGCTGCGCCGCGCGCGAATCACCATAGAGCCAGTGACCGAAGAGCAGGCGCATCTCGCGCGTCAGGCCTACACGGATTTTGGTAAGGGCCGCCATCCAGCAGGGCTTAACTTTGGCGACTGCTTTTCCTACGCGCTCGCCAAGGCCAGCGGCCAACCCTTGCTGTTTAAGGGCAACGATTTTTCTGAGACCGATATTGCCAGCGCACTTGCCGCATGAGGGCGATACCGTAAGCAGCGCGTTACCGCTTCACCGCACCCGATTCAACCCATTCAGCGCCGCCACGCGATAAGCCTCCGCATGATCTTTCACGACTTTCCTGAAACCAAGGCCGGCGATCGAATGGGATCAATACGGCGGGAGCAAACACCGAAAGCCGTGCAACAGCACCACGATCATAAAAAACACGTTTCGAAATAGTAAACCAAGCGGGTTGATCCACAGCGGCTTAACCATCTGACCCGCCGCGCGAGCGGCAACGCGCGCGCCGAGTTGTTCCATCCATAACACCGAGCGCGGCCATTCGCACAGATCACGCAACCACTCCGTCGGTATTCCCGCGCGGCCCACCCGCGCACCCACGATGGCGCCGACAATGGCGGCGGTGGTGTCAGCATCGCCGCCGAGGCGGATTATGGCGGTGACGGCGGCGCGGTAATCGCTTTGATGCGTGAGCCACACATGCAGCACGCAGGGGATGGTGTGATACATGTAGCCCGACACGCCCTTGCCGCAGCCGATGCTCTCGGCGAATTGCGCCGATGATTCGCCGCGCGCGATACTGTCGATGACGTTTTTTACCAGCGCGATAAATTCGGCGTCGTCGATGTGTAGTTGTAGCGCGTGCAGATAGTCGCCGGGCGTGATGTCGGCGCCGCGCGCGGACAATTTTGCCGCCAGCGCCACGGCGAACGTGCCGTATTCGGCTTTCGGATCGGCGTGCGTAATGCGCGTGGCGGCGCGCACCATCGCGCGCAGGCGCGCCGGGTCATCGGTAAACACTATGCCGAGCAGCGCGCAACGCATCGCCGGCCCATTGCCCGCCGAAAATACGCCGCTCTTGTGCGCGGGAAAGCCGAGCCACAGTTTTATGATCGAGCGCAGCGTGGCAAGCCCGATGCCCGCGGGCAGGCCAAGTATCCAGAAGCGCAACCGCCAGCCGAAATTGGACGCAATCTTTCGTTCATCGCTACCCGCGCCGTGAGCCAGCAGCGATTGCGCCAGCATGCAAGTGTGTTCAGTATCGTCCGAGGTCATGCCCTTGCCGAGCAGGAATTTGTAGCCGTTCAGCGCCGGAAACATTTTCGCCTGCCGCCGGCGGCTCAAGCCTTCGCAGGCGAGGCCTATTGCATCACCCACGGCGGTGCCGAGCAGACAGCCGGTGAGTGCGTTTTCTGTCGAAGTGGGCATGGCTTATTCCGCAGTGGCCCCTGAAGCCTTGATGACTTTCATCCATCGCGCGGCATCGGTGCGGATAAACGCCGCGAACTGATCCAGCGTCAGGCTTCCTGGTTCCGCGCCTTCGTTCGATAGCCGCGTGCGCACTTCCGCGGATTCCAGCCAGCGCGCCACCTCGCCATTCAGCCGCGTGATGATGTCCTTGGGCAACGCCGCCGGCCCGAACAGCGCAAACCACTGCTGCGATTCAAAGCCGGGCAGGCCGGCTTCCGCCATCGTCGGCAATTGCGGCATGGCGGGCGCGCGATGCGGCGAAGTCACCGCCAGCGCGCGGATGCGTCCGGCCTTCACCTGCGGCAGCGTGATCGCCACGGTGGAAAACGACAGATCGACTTGCCCGCCCACCAGCGCGATCACGCTGGGTGCGGAGCCTTTGAACGGTATGTGCGTCAAACGCGCGCCGGTCATGCTCTTGAACAACTCGGCGGTGAGATGCGGCGGCGAGCCATTGCCGCCGGAGCCGTACGAGAGACGATCCGGCTGCGCCTTCGCCAGTGTTATCAATTCTTTCACGGATTTGGCGGGCACCGAAGGATGCAGCACCAGCACCAGCGGCGACGACGCAATAAACGCAATCGGCGCCAGATCGCGCAACGGATCGTAACCGAGCTTAGGATACAAGCCGGGGTTGATAACAATAGGCCCGGCGGACGACAGCAGCAGCGTGTGGCCATCGGGCGCGG
>CAWUUY010000019.1:0-2833 GCA_963924885.1 uncultured Burkholderiales bacterium
TTATTTGCTCGTGCCGCTGGCGCCGTTGTTCGGCGCGATTGCCGCGGGTCTGTGCGGCTGGGCCTTGAGCCGGCGCGCGGCGCACTGGATCACCATCATCGGCATGGTGATCTGCACTGCCGCGTCCGTACTGGTGTATCAGGACGTGATGGCCGGCAATATCTTCAACGGCCCGGTCTATACCTGGCTGGCTTCCGGCAGCATCCGTTTCGAAATCGGCTTCCTGATCGATCCGCTGTCGGCGACGATGATGATCGTGGTGTCGTTCGTGTCGCTGATGGTGCATATCTACACCATCGGCTACATGGCCGAAGACCCCGGCTACAAGCGTTTTTTCAGTTACATCTCGCTCTTTACCTTCTCGATGCTGATGCTGGTGATGAGCAATAACTTCCTCCAGTTGTTCTTCGGCTGGGAGGCGGTGGGACTGGTGTCGTATCTGCTGATCGGCTTTTGGTATCAGCGGCCGACGGCGATTTACGCCAATCTGAAGGCGTTCCTGGTCAATCGCGTTGGCGACTTCGGTTTCCTGCTGGGCATTGCACTGGTGCTGACGTATTTCGGCACGCTCGATTACGCCACGGTGTTTGCCAACGTCAAGAGCCTGTCCGCCAACACCATCGAAATCATTCCCGGCGCCGTCTGGTCGCTGATGACGGTGATCTGCATCCTGTTGTTTATCGGCGCCATGGGTAAATCAGCGCAGTTCCCGCTGCACGTGTGGCTGCCGGATTCGATGGAAGGCCCGACGCCGATTTCCGCGCTCATCCACGCTGCCACCATGGTGACAGCGGGCATCTTCATGGTGGCGCGCATGTCGCCGCTGTTTGAGTTGTCCGATACCGCGCTCACCTTTGTGATGACCATAGGCGCGATCACCGCGTTTTTCATGGCGCTGATCGCCACCGTGCAGTACGACATCAAGCGCGTGGTGGCGTATTCCACCTTGTCGCAACTGGGCTATATGACGATGGCGCTGGGCGCATCGGCGTACTCGGCGGCGATTTTCCATCTGTTCACCCACGCGTTTTTCAAGGCGGTGTTATTCCTCGGCGCAGGGTCGGTGATTATCGCCATGCATCACGAGCAGGACATGCGCAAGATGGGTGGCCTGAGAAAATACCTGCCGATCACCTATATCACCATGATGATCGGTGCGCTCGCTAACGCGGGCTTGCCGCCATTCGCGGGCTTTTTCTCCAAAGACACGATTATCGAGGCGCTGCATGCCTCGCCGCTGGCGGGCGCGGGCTTTGCCTACGTGCTGGCGACCGCCGGCGTGCTGGTGGGCGGCTTCTACTCGTTCCGTCTGATGTTCTATGCCTTTCATGGCAAGGAACGCTTTGCCGATCCGCATCACCCGGATGTGAAGGCGTGTGACGCGGAGCGCGCGCACTTGCATGATGCGCACGACGCACAACATGACGACCATGGCCACGACGGTCACGCCCACAAGCCGCACGAGTCTCCGTGGGTGGTGACGCTGCCGCTGGTGCTGCTGGCGATACCGTCGGTGTGCGCCGGCTGGATCATCGGGCAATTCGTGTTCGGCGATTATTTCGGCAATTCCATTTCAACCTTGTCTTCGCATCCGGCGATGGCGACATTGAAGTCCCAGTTTCATGGCGTGTTCGGCATGATCACGCATGGCTTCGCGAGCCTGCCGTTCTGGCTCGCGCTGGCGGGCGCGGGCGCGGCGTATTACCTCTATGTGCTGCGACCGGAACTGCCGGCGGTGCTGCGCGCGAAGTGGGGCGCGGTGGTTACTGTCCTGATGGAAAAATATTACCTCGATCGCTTCAACGACTGGTTCTTCGCCGGCGGCGCGCGCGCGCTGGGCGCGGGCCTGTGGAAGGGCGGCGATGTCACCGTGATCGATGGAGTCATCGTCAACGGCTCTGCGCGCGTGGTGGGCTGGTTCTCCACGGTGATCCGCAAGCTGCAATCCGGCTATATCTATAACTACGCCTTCGCCATGATCTTCGGCATCGTGTTGCTGCTGACCATCACGCTGTGGTCGATCACCACGCTTTATTAAAAAACACTTTAAAAACAAATACCTACATTAATGTACGCCTTGCCGCTGCTCAGTCTTGCGATCTGGATACCGATAGTGTTCGGTGTGCTGGTGCTCGCCACCGGTTCCGACCGCAGCGCCCCCCTCGCGCGCATTATCGCGCTGGTGGGTGCATTGCTGGGCTTCGCGGTGACGCTGCCGATCTACGCCGGCTTTAGTCCCGCGACCAGCGGATTCCAGTACGTGCAACGGCTGGAGTGGATCGAGGCTTTCAACGCGCATTACTATCTCGGCATCGACGGCGTGTCGCTGCTGCTGTTGCTGCTCAACAGCTTCACCACGGTGATCGTGGTGATCGCGGGCTGGGACATCATCCAGAAACGTGTCGCGCAGTACATGGCATCGTTCCTGATCCTGTCGGGCCTGATGAACGGGGTGTTCTGCGCGCTCGATGCCCTGCTGTTTTATGTGTTTTTCGAGGCGACGCTGATTCCGATGTTCATCATCATCGGCATCTGGGGCGGCCCTAATCGGGTTTACGCGTCGATGAAGTTTTTTCTCTATACCCTGTTCGGCTCACTACTGTCGCTGGTCGCGCTGATCTATCTTTATTTTGCCGCCGGCGGCAGTTTTTCGCTGCTGGATTTTTACGACACGCCGCTTGCCATCGGCGCGCAGACGCTGATCTTCTTCGCGTTCTTCATGGCCTTCGCGGTGAAAGTGCCGATGTGGCCGGTGCATACCTGGCTGCCCGACGCCCACGTCGAGGCGCCCACCGGCGGTTCGGTGGTGCTGGCGGCGATCATGCTGAAGCTC
>CAWUUY010000020.1:0-10342 GCA_963924885.1 uncultured Burkholderiales bacterium
GCGTTGATCGCCACCGACTTGCCCGAACCCGTGGTGCCCGCCACCAGCACATGCGGCATACGCGCCAAATCGGCCACCACCGGATTGCCGGCGATGTCCTTGCCCATCGCTAGCGTCAGCGGCGACCCCATGTCGGCGTACACCTGCGAACTCAGAATCTCGGTGAGCTTGACGATCTGACGCTTGGGATTGGGGATTTCCAGGCCCATGCAGCTTTTGCCGGGGATGGTTTCGACCACGCGAATGCTGATCACCGACAGCGCGCGCGCCAGATCGCGCACCAGATTGACGATCTGGCTACCTTTCACGCCCACCGCCGGCTCGATTTCGTAGCGGGTCACAACCGGGCCAGGATAGGCCGCGACGACTTTGACCTCCACGCCGAAGTCGCCGAGTTTTTTCTCGATCAGGCGCGAAGTGAATTCCAGTGTTTCGGGCGACAGCGTTTCAAGATGACGCTCGGCTTCGTCCAGCAGATGCAGCGGCGGCAACAGCGAATCGGGCAAATTCTCGAACAGCGGCACCTGCTTTTCGCGTTCCACGCGCTGCGACTTGGCGATTTCGACGCGCGGCGGCTCTATGCGCACCGGCTCGTGTATCTCGAACTTGCGGCGGGTTTCTTCGACCACCACTTCGCGCTCGATGACCGCCTGCTCCCCCACGCGGCGATCCTGCTGCTCGCGCCAGCGCGTTATCACCTTTTCAAGCGCCGTTTCGATTCCTGCGCCGATTTTTTCAAGGATGGTCAGCCACGACACGCCGGTAAACAGGCTCAGCCCCGCCGCAAACACCAGCAGCAGCACCAGCATGCCGCCGGTAAAGCCCAGCAGCTTCGATGCCACACCGCCCGCCATCGCGCCGATCATGCCGCCCGGCGCCAGCGGCAACACCGCTTTCAGCGTATGCAGCCGCAAATACTCGATACCGCAGCTGGCGATCAAAAGCACCAGAAAACCGATGCCGACCAAGACATACGAACGCTGGTCGATCTCCGGCACGACCTCGATGCGCCGGAACCCCCAACCCACCAGCGCGGAGCAAAACAGCACCCACCAGTAGGCGGACACACCGAACAGATAGAGCAACAAGTCGGAAAGATAAGCGCCGATCACACCGCCCGCATTGCTGATGGATGTCGCGCGCAAACTATGCGACCAGCCCGGATCACCTTTGTGGTAGGTAAACAGAACCATCAGCAGATACAACGCCGCAGCCAGCAGCGCGATCCACCAGCATTCGCGCAGCGCGGCGGCGATTCGCGGCGGCAATGGATTTTTAGCCGAGCTGCCGCTGATGGTGTGCTCGCTACTCGGCATGGGGGCGTCTCATTAGCCCCTGATTATAAGATAAATCCTTTCGTCGCCGCCAGAAAAAAAACCCCCGCTGGAGAGCGGAGCTGGCGGTTTCGGCGTCGTGGCGCATGGCCAGCGGAAGACGTGAAAACGCAAAAGTCAGTGCCTGCGCTTGGAAATATTGCGGTCGAGTATCACCATGCGGCGGCGTTCGGCGCGTATCAATCCTTTGTACTGCAGTTCCTTGATGACGCGGCTGACCATCTCGCGCGAAGCGCCGATCATGCGCGCAATTTCCTGCTTGGGCGGCGTGCGCTGCACTATCAGCTTGCCGTCAATCTCTTCCGCCATATCCACCAGCAGGCGCACTACACGGCCCGACACGTCAATCAGCGCAAGACTCTCGATCTTGCGGTCGGCCTCGCGCAGGCGCTTGACCAGATTACGTATCACCAGCATCGCGACGTCGGAATTTTCCTGCAGGCAATTAATAAAGCCCGCCTTGGACAGGCGCAGCATTTCGCACGGTTCCAGTGTGGACACGCTTGCCGAGCGCGGCTGATCGTCAAGTATGCCCATCTCGCCGAAAAAGTCATGTGATCCCATCACGCTGAGTATCACCTCGTGCCCCTGATCGTCGGGTATCAGCACCTTGACCTTGCCGGACAGAATCACATAAAGCGAATCGGTTTCGTCGCCCGCCTGAATCACGAAAACGTTTCGCGGGTAACTGCGATGTTGCACATAGTTCAGCAGCGTGACGAGTTGCTGCTCGGTAAACGCTGAAAACAGCGGCACCGATTTCAGAACGACGGGATTGAGTCTAAACTGTATGGCCATGGCGATTGTTCACCTATTTTGATCTGGCGCCCGCGGTATGCTCCCGGCGCGGTAAGTACCCCTGCTCCACTTGCCAGTGTGCCAGAACGGCGGCGCGCCGTCATGATGCATCATCGGCTCGACACTCGCTCGCGCAACCTGCTACATTCGCGTTCTTCCGTAAACCCTCTCTGAAAACCCCCTTGAAATCATGACTGAAACCACTCGCCACTGCCGTTTGTTGATCTTGGGGTCCGGCCCCGCCGGCTATTCCGCCGCGGTTTACGCCGCGCGCGCCAATCTGAACCCCGTGCTGATTACCGGCATGGCCCAGGGCGGCCAACTGATGACCACCACCGAGGTCGATAACTGGCCCGCCGACGTGGATGGCGTGCAAGGCCCCGCACTAATGGAACGGTTTTTGAAACACGCCGAACGCTTCAAGACGGAGATTGTGTTTGACCAGATTCACACCGCCAAATTGAAGCAGACGCCGATTACGCTGATCGGCGACAACGCCACGTACACTTGTGATTCGTTGATTATCGCCACCGGCGCCTCGGCCATGTATCTGGGCCTGCCGTCGGAAGAAAAATTCATGGGCAAGGGCGTATCGGGCTGCGCCACCTGCGACGGCTTTTTCTACAAGGGCCAGGAAGTGGCCGTAGTCGGCGGCGGCAACACCGCGCTAGAAGAAGCGCTCTACCTCACCAATATCGCCAGTCATGTCACGGTAGTGCATCGGCGTGACAAGTTTCGCGCCGAAGCGATCATGGTCGACAAACTGAAAGAACGCGCCGCCGCGGGCAAAGCCACCATCCTGTGGGACAACGCACTCGACGAGGTACTGGGCGACAACAGCGGTGTTACTGGCATGCGCGTCAAAAACGTCAAGACCGGCGCGCTCACCGAGAAAAAACTGCAAGGCGTATTCATCGCCATTGGCCACAAGCCCAACACTGATATTTTCGCCGGTGAACTCGATATGAAAAACGGCTATATCATCACCAAGGCGGGCCTCGAAGGCAACGCCACCGCCACCAGCGTGCCGGGCGTGTTCGCGGCGGGCGACGTGCAGGATCACGTGTATCGCCAGGCGGTCACCAGCGCGGGCACGGGTTGCATGGCGGCGCTGGATGCGCAGAAATATCTTGAAGGCAAGGGTTTGATTTAAGCCTTCGGCGTTCGGCGTTGGAGGGGATCGATGACACCAAAACGCCCGCCGAAGGAACGCGCGGAGGCGCTGCGCGAGTTGCTGCCCGATGTCACGCCCCTATCGCCAGTCAATCGCGCGCAGGCCCCCAAAGCCCGCCAGCGCCCCATCCCCGCGCAGCGTTTGCGCGATGACCGCGAAGTGCTGAAAGAAAGCCTCAGCGATCAGGACGCCTGGGAAGCCGGCTTCGAGGCCGGCGACGAGCTGAATTTCCTGCGCCCGGGTCTATCCACCGACACGCTGCGCAAACTACGCCGCGGCCATTGGCTACTACAAGGTGAAATCGATCTGCACGGCCTGACCGTTGCCGAAGCCCGCCCGGCGCTGGTGGCGTTTCTGAATCATTGCCTGAATGACGGCCTGCGCTGCATACGCATCATTCACGGCAAGGGAATAGGCTCGAAAAACGGCGAACCGGTATTAAAACGCAAGGTCGCCAGTTGGCTCATGCAGCGCGATGAAATACTTGCGTTTTGTCAGGCGCGCCGCACCGAGGGAGGCGGCGGCGCGGCGGTGGTACTTCTTAAAGCAGGATCGAGACGTTAGGGCCGCGCACCCTCACCACAGCGCGCTCAATCCTGAATCCTCAACCCTAAATAGCCGCTTCGTCCGTCTCGCCCGTGCGTATACGCAGCACCTGCGCCACGTCGCTGACGAAAATTTTGCCATCGCCGATCTTGCCGGTGCGTGCGGCTTTGACGATCGCGTCGATGGCTTGATCCAGCAGCTTATCCGGCACCACGACTTCGACTTTGACCTTGGGCAGAAAATCCACCACATATTCCGCGCCACGATAAAGTTCGGTGTGTCCTTTTTGCCGGCCAAATCCCTTGACCTCGGTCACGGTCAGACCGCTGACGCCGATCTCGGACAGCCCCTCGCGCACCTCGTCGAGTTTAAAGGGCTTGAATATGGCTTCAATCTTTTTCATGGTAGCTCCTAGCTCGTCTGAATACGCTCAAGAATAGCACAGGCGACCGGCCCGCATGCTCACTCAAACTGCGGCCGGAAACGGTTGGTGATCGGATAACGCCAGTCCTTGCCGAAGCTCCGTTGGGTTATACGAATCCCTACGGGCGATTGGCGCCGCTTGTATTCAGAAATCCGGATCAGCTTCACCACCCGCTCCACGTCCGCGCGCGCATAACCCTTGGCAATAATATCGCGCGGGCTTTGGTCCTTTTCGACATAGGCTTCCATGATGGCGTCGAGCACCTCGTACGGCGGCAGGCTGTCCTGATCTTTTTGGTCAGGGCGCAGCTCCGCGGACGGCGGCCGGTCAATCACGCGCTGCGGGATCACCGGTGAAATTGAGTTGCGATAGTTCGACAGCCGGTAGACCAGCAGCTTGTTGATGTCCTTCAACACCGCGAAACCGCCCGCCATATCGCCGTAGAGTGTGGCGTATCCGGTGCCCATTTCGCTCTTGTTGCCGGTAGTCAGCACGATGGCACCGGTTTTATTCGACATCGCCATCAGCAGCACGCCGCGAATACGCGACTGCAAATTCTCCTCGGTGGTGTCTTCCTTCAAGCCCTTGAATTCGCCTGCCAGCGTTTGTTGAAAAACATCGAACAGCGGCTTGATGGCGATTTCCACGTAGCGCACTTTCAGCGCGTCGGCTTCGGCGCAGGCATCTTCTCGGCTCATGCCTGCGGTGTACTGCGAGGGCATCATCACGGCTTTCACGCGGTCCGGGCCCAGCGCATCGGCCGCCACCGCCAGTGTCAGCGCGGAATCAATGCCACCGGACAATCCCAACAAAATGCCGGGAAAACCATTTTTGTTGACGTAATCGCGCACACCCAACACCAGCGCCTGATATACCTCGGCTTCCAGCGATTGCGTGGGTACAATCTTGCCGGGCTGCGGCACACCGCCTAAAACATCAATAAAATCAATAGCTTCCGTGAACGATGCTGACAAATGCGTGAGCGTGCCCGCGGCATCGATGGCAAACGAAGCGCCATCAAACACCAACTCATCCTGACCACCCACCTGATTGGCGAAAATCAGCGGCAGGCCGGTAGCCGCCGCGCGCTCGCGCACCACTTGATAGCGCGTTTGCTGCTTGTTCATGTAATACGGCGAGCCGTTTAGCACCAGCAGCAATTGTGCGCCCGCCTGTTTGGCGGCGAGCGCCGCAGGCTGCTCCCACACGTCTTCGCAAATATTCACGCCAAAGTGCAAGCCTTCGTGTTCAAACACGCACGGCGCGGTACCCGATTGGAAGTAGCGTTTCTCATCAAACTCTTTGTAGTTCGGCAATTCCCGCTTGAGATACGTCGCCGCAATGGCGCCGCCACGCAACACCGACGCCGCGTTATAACGCTTGCCGTCTTGCTTGTGCGGGTGCCCCACCACCAGCGTGATGCCGGTGACCTTGCGTGCCAGCGCCGCCACTGCCGCATCACAGGCCTCGCAAAAATCATCTCGCAGCAGCAAGTCTTCTGGCGAATAACCGCAGATCGCCAGTTCGGTGGTCAGCAGCAAGGAAGCGCCGCCCTCGCTTGCGCGGGCGGCAGCATCGGCGATTTTCGCGGCATTGCCGTCGATATCGCCCACGGTGTAATTCAATTGTGCAATCGCAATTTTCATGGCTCTAATATATCATCGACGGAGAAATTATTCGCTCCCGCGACGCTTTCGGCTATCCGTTGGCGCCACGTCTCCCTACCATTCCATTCCGCCGCAACTGACTATGTCCATCGCGATCGCATCCACGCTGTCGGGAATCGATCCCGCACAATGGAACCGGCTCTCCGGCGGCCATCCTTTCCTGCGCCATGAGTTTCTGCACGCGTTGCACGAAACCGGTTGCGCCAGCGAACAAACCGGCTGGGCACCGCGCTATCTCGTCGCCACCGAGGGCAAAGAGCTCACCGGCGCGATGCCGCTTTACGTCAAATCACATTCGCGCGGCGAGTACGTGTTCGACTGGGCGTGGGCGGATGCCTATCAACGCCACGGGCTTGAGTACTATCCCAAGCTGCTGTCGGCGATCCCGTTCACGCCGGTCACCGGCCCGCGTATCCTCGCCGAGTCGGACACCATCGCCGAATCCCTCGCGGCGCAGGTGCTGGAGGTGGCACGCGACAGCAACGCGTCGTCGCTGCACTGCCTGTTCCCCCCCGCCGAACAGGGCGCACTGCTCGCCGGCAAGGGCATGATGCTGCGCCACGGCGTGCAGTTTCACTGGATCAATCCCGGCGCGGGTGTCGGCGACTTCGACGCGTATCTCGCGCTGATGAATCACAACAAGCGCAAAAAAATCAAGCAGGAGCGCCGCCGTGTGCGCGAGGCCGGCATCACCTTTCGCTGGGCAGAAGGCAGCGCCATCAGCGACGCGGACTGGACGTTTTTCGCGCGCTGCTATAACCGCACTTATCGTGAGCATCACAACACGCCGTATCTGAATCTCGATTTTTTCCGCCGCATCGGCGCCAGCATGGCGGAAAATCTGCTGCTAATTATCGCCGAGCGCGCCGGCCTCCCGATCGCCGCATCCTTCAACGTGCATGGCGGCAACCATCTTTATGGACGTTACTGGGGCGCCATCGAGCATCATCCGATGCTGCATTTTGAAACCTGCTACTACCAGGTCATCGAATACTGCATCGCGCGTGGCATCGCCGTTTTTGAAGGCGGCGCGCAAGGTGAACACAAGCTGGCGCGCGGACTGATGCCGGTGCAAACCTGCTCGGCGCACTGGTTGGCGCAGCCGCAATTTGCCGCCGCCGTTGAAACCTTTTTGGCGCGCGAGCAAAAAGGCATCGAGCACTACCTCGACGAGCTGCGTGAGCACTCCCCGTTCAGCCTTGCACACGCCACGAGCCAAAACAATAATATTGTTTAAAACAAATAGTTACATGAGATCGACGATTTGGAAAACCATCGGCGGCAATGCCATGGGGGGCGTTACTGCCGCCGTGCTCAGCGTGCCGGTGTGCGTGGGCTTCGGCATGCTGGCGCTGGCGCCGCTGGGGGCGGACTATGTGCAGCACGGCGTGCTGGCGGGTCTTTACGCAGCGGTGTGCGGCGGCTTGATCGCGGCGCTGACCGGGGGCGGCAAAAGCACCATCATTTATTCGCCGCGCGGCATCGTCACTTTTTTGATCAGCGCGCTGGTGGCGCAGAATCTGGTCACCGCCGCGCACGGCGCGGGCATCCGCGACCCGGCCATGCTGATGGCGCTGGTATTCCTGATGGTGTTTTTGGCCGGCGCGCTGCAAATGCTGTACGGCTTGCTGAAATTCGGCGTGGCCGCAAGATATCTGCCCGCACCGGTGCTGGCGGGCTTTCAGGTGGCGGGTTCGGTGCTTATTTTTGCCGCGCAGATTCCCGTTATGCTCGGTCTACCCACCGGTACCGCGCTCGGCGCACTCACCGGACAGTTGGACAAAATACAACCATGGACGCTGGCGGTCGGCTTGCTGACGTGCGTCGCCATCTTGCAGATCGAGCGCGTGTCCCGTTCGTTTCCCTCCAACATTGGCGGTCTGATCGTTGGCGTGACGGTTTTTTACCTGTTATTGGCACTGGGCCTCAAGGAACAACTCGGGACGCTAATCGGCCACATCCAGTGGACAATGCCGACACCGCATTACTTTCCGAAGTTTATTGATCTGTTCACGCTTCCGCATTATAAACCCGTGCTGCTGCCAGTGATCTCCGGCGCGTTGAGTCTGTCGGTGATCAGCTCGCTGGACACCATGCTCGGCGCGCGCCTGGCCGAAGCCCGCCTGGGGCAGGCGCGCGAGGGCAATCGCGAACTGATGATGCAGGGTGTGGCGAGCATGCTGTCCTCGGGATTCGGCGGCATCGCCACCGGCATCAATATGGCCGCCAGCCACGCCAGCCAGCGCAGCGGCGCCACCGGGCCGGCGTCGGTGCTGGTGTACGTGGGACTGCTGGTGAGCGGTGTGATGCTGCCGGTGATCGAACTCGTACCGCGCGTGGTCATCGCCAGCATGATGGTCGCCACGGCGATTCAGTTGTTCGACCGCTGGACGCTCGATATGCTGAACAAAGTCATCCGTGGCCAGGCGGAAAACCGCAATGACGTTCTGGCCGATCTTGCCATCGTCGCGGTCGTCGCCATCGTTGCCAACATCGGACTGGCGGTACTGTTGGGATTTGTGGTCAACATCGCCATCTTTTTGTACCGCATCAGCAAATCGGTAATCCGCCGTGAATACCGCGGCAACACCATCCATTCCCGCCGCACCCGTGATTCAGCACAGGTGGACGCACTCACTCGGCATGGCGTACAAATTTCCGTTATCGAGCTGGAGGGGCCGGTGTTCTTCGGCACCTCCGATGCGCTCAACAAGCGGCTGGAAGCATTGGCCGCCGGTGATGCACGTTATGTCATTCTGGACTTGAGGAGCGTCAACGAGATGGACAGTTCAGGTGCCCGCGTGATTCTGTCCGGTCACGAGCGCCTCGCCAAATCCGGCAAGCAATTATTGCTTGGCGGCGCGCAAGACCACCCGGAGGTCGCCGGCATGTTGCGCGATACCGGCATCAACGCGGCGCTGACGGATAACCACCTGTTCGCAGACGCGGATGCCGCCTTGGAATGGGCCGAGGAACATGTGCTGCGACGCGTGATGGGAGATAGCGACACCGGCAAGGCCTTTCCCCTCGCCGGATTTGATCTGATGGCCAACATGCAGGCGCATGAACTGGAGACCATTCAGTCCGTATTGGAACCCCGCGAATGGCCGCGCGGCAGCGTGGTGTTCAACGAAGGTGATGCTGGAGACGACTTGTTCCTGATCGTCAAAGGCAATGCCAGCGTGCGCATGCACATGCCGGGACAAGGTCGCAGCATACGGCTGGTCACGTTTTCGCCCGGCACGATTTTCGGCGAACTGGCGCTGCTCGACCACGAGGCGCGCTCGGCCGCCGTGCAAGCCGACACCGATCTGACCTGCCTGGTGTTATCGCGCGACGGCTTCCTGGCGCTCAGTTCGCAACATCCGGCGCTGGCCATCAAGCTGATGACCAATCTTAGCCGCGAGTTGAGCGGTCGGCTGCGCCGCGCCAACCGCACCCTCTATCAACTGGAAAGCTGATGCAAGGCGAAACACGGTTGTGCGGCGTGCGCTATAGTAGCGCCTGCTCAACGCACAGCACACGGCGAACCCTTCCATGAAATTTTGCAGCAACTGCGGCGCCCCGGTCGAGCGGAAAATCCCCGCCGGCGACTCACTCCCGCGTTACGTGTGCGACGCCTGCAACATCATTCACTACCAGAATCCGCGCATGGTGGTGGGCTGCATCCCCGAATGGGAAGACAAGGTGCTGCTGTGCCGGCGCGCCATCGAGCCGCGCCACGGACTGTGGACCGTGCCCGCCGGCTACATGGAAAACGGCGAAACCCTGGCGGCGGGCGCGGCACGCGAGACGCTCGAAGAAGCCTGCGCGCGCGTGGAAGTCGGCGCGCTCTACGCCGTCTACAACATTCCGCACGTGAATCAGGTGTACCTGTTGTTTCGCGCGAAGCTGCTTGATCTGGACTTCAAGCCCGGCGACGAGACGCTCGAAACGCGGCTGGTTACCGAAGCCGAGGTGCCGTGGGATCAGATCGCGTTTGCCACCGTGCGCAATACACTGACGCATTTTTTTGCTGATCGCGCGCGCAAGCAGTTCGGCTTTCACATGGGCACGATAGAACGACCGCCTGCACGGTAAATTGCCGGTGTCGCGAGTCAGTCGATACCGATCATGAAGTATTCAATAAAAACAAATAGTTACATTAAACTGCCCGGAGGGCATCAACGATCTTCAGGCGCGCGGCGCGAAATGCCGGCAGGAAGCCGCCCGCCAATCCCATCGCCATGGCGAACAGCAGCGTTTTTATCGCAATGTCGCCTGTCAGCACAAAGCGGAACGACAAATCCGCAAAGGTCTGAAAGTTGATCGTCGAAAACGACGCGAACTGCATCAGCGAGGCCAGCGACAATCCTGCCACGCCGCCCACCGCCCCCAGCAGCAACGATTCCGCCAAAAA
>CAWUUY010000021.1:0-2875 GCA_963924885.1 uncultured Burkholderiales bacterium
TCCCAATCCCAAGCGTCAGATCGTACGTCTATCGGAAATCCTCAGTTCGCAGGTATATGCCGACATGGTGTCGCCGCTGGCGCTGGCGCTGGGCAAGGATATTGCCGGCCATCCGATTGTCGCCGACCTCGCGCGTATGCCGCATCTGCTGGTTGCCGGTACAACCGGTTCCGGCAAGTCGGTGGCGATCAACGCGATGATTCTGTCGCTGCTGTACAAAGCGCCGCCGTCGCAGGTGCGCCTGATCCTGATTGATCCGAAGATGCTGGAACTGTCGGTCTACGAAGGTATCCCGCATTTGCTCGCGCCCGTGGTCACCGATATGCGGCAGGCCGCGCACGCGTTGAACTGGTGCGTGGGCGAGATGGAGCGGCGCTACAAAATGATGTCGGCGCTGGGCGTGCGCAATCTCGCGGGTTTTAATCAAAAAATTCGCGACGCGGAAAAAGCGAAAAAGCCGATTCCCAATCCGTTGATACCAGCAGAAGCGGGCGTCGAACCCGACATGCTGCATGAAATGCCGCTGATCGTGGTGGTGATCGACGAGCTGGCCGATTTGTTGATGGTGGTAGGCAAAAAAGTCGAGGAACTGATCGCGCGCATTGCGCAAAAGGCGCGCGCGGCGGGCATCCATCTGGTGCTGGCGACGCAACGTCCGTCGGTGGATGTGATTACGGGTTTGATTAAAGCGAACATCCCGTCGCGCGTGGCGTTCCAGGTCGCGGCCAAGGTCGATTCACGCACCATTCTCGACCAGATGGGCGCGGAGGCGCTGCTGGGGCAGGGTGACATGCTGTATCTGCCGCCGGGCACCGGCCTCACGCAGCGGGTGCATGGCGCGTTCGTGTCCGATCACGAAGTGCATAAAGTGGTGGATTACCTCAAGAGCCTTGCGCAGCCGCAATACATCGACGAGGTGCTCAACGGCGGGTTGGGCGAGGGCGAATCGGGTGACTTGGATGGCGGTGGCAACGGCAATGGCAAAGATGGCGAATCAGACGAACTCTACGATCAGGCCGTGGCCATGGTGCTCAAGACGCGGCGGCCTTCGATCTCGCTGGTGCAGCGGCATTTGCGCATCGGCTACAACCGTGCGGCGCGGCTGATCGAGCAGATGGAGCGCTCCGGGCTGGTGTCGCCGATGGGATCGAACGGCAACCGCGAAGTGCTGGCCCCGGCATCAACTACCGGCGCGGACGAGCGTTAAACCTCTTGGCGTCTGCGCTGTCCAATCGGACAACGCACACGGCATCGGCGAGGCGGCATGCTGATAAAGACCTCATTACTCGGATTAGCGGTGTTATTTGCCAACATGGCGGCGGCGTCCGCGGCGGACATCTATCGTGGGTGGATGAACGTGGCGTTACGCAGTACGGCGAAAGGCCGCCCGCCAACCGTCCGGCGAGGCTGGTGGATGGGCGTCCAGCGGCGGCTCGGTGGATGCCGAGGGCAAGCTGGTGGAAGCCGCTAAACCTGCTGCGGTGCCTGTTGTTCCGGCTGCGCCGCAGTTCGCTATTGCGTCACCATCACCGGGCGCGATAGCCTCGCCCGACAGACCGGTGCGCGGCATGGAGTTCGCCACCTTCATTTACCTGCAACGCGGCATGTCCGAAGGCGAGGTGTTGTTACGCGCGGGCAGGCCGGATGATGAAAGCGTGGAAAATTTCCGCAACTACATGGTGAAGTCCTTGTATTACTATCCGACCATTGCCAACCCCTTCATCACCATCATCACCGTACGCGGCGGGCGTGTCGCCGACATCGACCGCACACGCAAGACTTTTTAGACTGCGAATCCTATTCATGCAAAAAATTCTGTTGGCTTTGGCACTGTCGCTCCCCACGCTGGCGTTCGGCGCAACCACCGAGGGGCTAAAGGCGTTGCTCAGCCAGACCACCACGGCGAAGGGCCGTTTCGCGCAAATGGTGCTCGACAAAAACCTCAAAAAATTGCAGGAATCCACCGGCACCATGCAGTTTTCGCGTCCCGGTAAATTCCGCTGGGAATACAGCAAGCCGTTCGAGCAAGTCATCGTTGGCGACGGCACGAAGCTGTGGATCTACGACAAGGACTTGAATCAGGTCACCGAGCGCAAACTCGATAAAGCCTTGGGCGCAAGCCCGGCGGCACTGCTTGCCGGCAGCAATGAAATCGAAAAAAGCTACACGCTGAACAACATTGGCAATCAGGAAGGCCTCGATTGGCTGGAAGCAATTCCCCGCTCGAAAGACACCGCGTTTGAGCGCGTGCGCATGGGGTTCAGCAAGACCGGGCTGGAAGCGATGGAACTGCGCGATCAGTTCGGCCAGGTCACCGTGATTAAATTCGCCGATATCGAACGCAACCTTAAGCTCGCGGCGGACGCGTTTACCTTTGTCGTGCCCAAGGGCGCGGATGTTATTCGTGAGTGATCTGTAGGATGGGTGCAACCCATCACCAACCATCGTGAACGACCTCTTCGGCAAGCGCGAGCCGCACGCGCCGCTGGCCGAACAACTGCGTCCGCGCACACTGGATGAAGTCGTCGGTCAATCGCATTTGCTGGGCGCGGGCAAGCCGCTGCGGCTGGCGTTTGAATCCAAAAAACCGCACTCGATGATTTTGTGGGGGCCGCCGGGCGTGGGCAAAACCACGCTGGCGCGCCTGATGGCCGATGCTTTTGATGCCGAGTTCATCGCCATTAGCGCAGTGTTTTCCGGCGTGAAGGAAATCCGCGAGGCGGTGACCCGCGCCGAACTCACGCTGCAACAAAACGGGCGGCACACGCTGCTCTTTGTTGATGAAGTGCATCGCTTCAACAAAGCGCAGCAGGATGCGTTTTTGCCCTACGTCGAACGCGGCCTCGTCACCTTCATCGGCGCCACCACCGAAAAC
>CAWUUY010000022.1:0-11042 GCA_963924885.1 uncultured Burkholderiales bacterium
AGGCGAGCTCGCCGGGCTTGGCCTTGCCGAGCGCAATCAGATCCTTCACCGTTTTCACCGGCAGCGTGCGCGTGACTACCAGCACCTGCGGTACCAGGCAGGTCAGCGACACGCCGGTGAAATCTTTCAGCGCGTCGTAGCCGGGGTTTTTCATCAGCGAGGGCACGGTGGCAAAGGTGTTGGCAATCGCCAGCAGCGTGTAACCATCGGCGGGCGCCTTGGCCACGAACTGCGTGCCTACAAGGCTGCTCGCGCCCGGACGATTTTCAACAATGATTTGCTGCCCGAATGCGTCGCCCATCGGCGCCGCGATCGCGCGCGCCACGATATCCAGATTGCCGCCGGGCACCAGCGGCACGATGATGCGAATGGATTTGGCCGGGTAACCCTGCGCGTGGAGCGCCGTTGCCAACGAGCCGGCGGTGGTCAGCGCCACCGTGCATATCAAACCTTTCAAACCTTGATTCATGGTGTCTCCTTGTGCCGCGATTATCGCTGTTTTATTTTCGCGTCAGTGAATGGCTCCGACAGCGGCTCGAGAAACAAATTTAACTATTTGTTTTTATTGAGTATTTTTACATGCAACCCTGCCGTTACGCATGCAACACTTTGTTGCACTTGCAGCGTCGGCGGCGCGTGGCGCGCGGCGTTTTAGGAATTGGCAACCATTTAAAAGGAGGATGCCATGAAAACCACCACGACACTGAAGCTGTTAGTTACCGCAAGTCTGATTGCCGCCACGTTTCCCGTGCATGCGGACGAGGGGCGCAACAATCGCAATCAGCGTCCGGCCGCGCGCGCCATCGTGACGCCGGCGCCCGCTGTGGTTGCCGCGCCGGCCCCGGTGAGCAGGCCCGCGTTCAGGAATATAGGCGTGCAACCAGTGCATGCGCCGGCGGTAAACCATCGCCCCGCGTTTGCGCATCGTCCAGTGGTGGCGCAGCATCCCGGGTACGTGCCGCCGCTGGTCTACGCGCGCCGCCCCATCGTGGTCGAGCGTCCCGTCTACGTGGAGCGTCCTGTTTACGTGGAACGTCCGGTGTATGTAGAACGCCCGTTGTATACCGAACCGACGATCTACTCGGAAGCGCCCGCGCCGGTGTCACCGGTGTATTACCCGGAACCGGCCTACACGCCGGAAACCGCGTACTACCCCGAACCTGTGCCGACGGCATACCCGACGTATCCCGCACATGAAGAACGCGGCCCGAACGTGGCCGGTGCGGTCGGCGGTGCGGCCATCGGCGGCGCCATCGGCAACGTCATCGGCAGCCAGGTCGGCAACGGTACGAACCGCGGACTGGCCACCGCCATCGGCGCCATTCTCGGCGGCTTGATCGGCAGCGGGTTCTGATTTACCCGCGCGGCGTCAGCAACGTAACAGGGGCAACGACAGTTGCCCCTGTTTTTTTATGCGTTCTTGCCCACCCGCATTTTCCATAACTCCCACGGTCTGTCCATGTTGGCGTAGTTGGCAGCATCAGTGCCGGCGGCTTCCGCGTCGTTGAGAAAGTTGATGTCGCCCCTTTCAGCCAATTGCATCGCCTGCATCTGCAAGCGCGCATTCTGCTCGGCATACACCGCGCGATACACCACCTGACGGATCGAATCGCCCACCGCCACCGCGCCGTGTCCGCGCATCAGCGCAAACGCGGCATTGCCCAGCGTGCGCGCGAACGCCACGCCCAGTTGCGGCGTGCGGATCAGCATGTCGGTCGCCGGCCCGCCCGCATCGCGTATTTCAAAGTTGGGCACACCACCCGCTTGGGCGAGAAAGCCGCTCATGTGCGAGATCGGACGCAGTTTGGTATTGGTCACGCCAAACGGAATCACCGCCGGCGAATGGTTATGCACCACCGCCTGCACATCGGCGCGCACGCGAAACACCTCGCTATGGATGAAACGCTCCAGATACGGCTTGCGCCCGCGTGCGTCGATCGCATTGCCGTCAAGATCGAACACCATGATGTCCTCGGCCTTGACGTTACCCGGCGCGATGCTGCGCGAGAGCAAAAAACGGTCCGGCCGCGTGGGGTGGCGCACGCTGACATGGCCGAAGCCATCGACCACGCCTTCGTTGTACAGAATGTGATTGGCGGTCACCAGGTCGTCGATGATGTCTTTTTCGATCATGATTGCGTAGGATGCCGGTGACGAAGGAGCCGCATCGTTCGAGGCCTCAGTAGTCGAAAAACACGGTTTCATTCGCGCCCTGCAAATGCACATTCCATTGCAATGAGCCATCGGCGGATTTTGTAGCGACCAGCGTGGCGCGTCGCGTCGCGGGCACCAGACTCAAAATCGGATCAGCCGCGTTCGCCGCCTCGTCCGGAAAATAAATTCGCGTCATCAACTGCTTCAACAGCCCGCGCATGAAAATCACCACCGTGATGTGCGGCGCTTGTTCTATTCCACTCGGCCCTGCGACTTTGCCGGGCTTGATGGTGGTCAATTTGAATCCGCCCTGCGCATCCGTCAGCACGCGCCCGAAACCCTTGAAGTTATCTTCGAGCAGCTTTTCCTGCGCGTCATCCGGGTGGGCGTATTTGCCATGTGAATTGGCCTGCCAGGTTTCGAGCACGGCATCGGTCACCGGCGCGCCGTCGCCATCGACAATTCTGCCCGTGATAACGACGCGGTCCCCCGCCACACCCGCAGGCGCGACATCCGGCACCGACGACTTTTCAAAACCTATCGACACGAACGGGCCGACGGTTTGCGCCGCAGTGAGTAACAGACTCATCGCTTATTCTCTTTCGTTTCCATGGGCGTGGCATCGCGCCCGCGCAAAATCATGTCGAAGCGATAGGCAATCGCGTATTCGGGCACGGTGTTTTCCCAATCAAAGCTCGACACCAGCCGCGCACGCGCACGTTCGTCAGGCACGCTACTGTACATCGGGTCAAACTCCAGCAGCGGATCACCCGGGAAATACATCTGCGTCACCAACCGCTGCGCGAAGCCCTGACCAAACAGTGAAAAATGCAAATGCGCGGGCCGCCAGGCGTTGTAATGATTGCGCCACGGATATGCGCCGGGCTTGATAGTCTTGAAGCGGTAGTGGCCCTGCGCGTCGGTGACCACGCCACCAAAGCCGGTGAAGTTGGGATCGAGCGGTGCATCGTGGTTATCTACAATATGTTTGTAGCGCCCCGACGCATTCGCCTGCCACATTTCGATCAGCGCATTGGGCACCGGCCTGCCGCCTTCGTCAAGCAGGCGGCCCGAAACAATCATGCGTTCGCCCAGCGGCGCGCCCGTGTGCTGCGCGGTGAGATCGTAATCCGTCTCGGCCACATCGCCCGCGGTGAACAGCGGCCCGGTAATCTCGGACAGTGTTTGCGGCATCTGCACCAGCGGTTGTTGCGGCGCGCGTTTGACGGTGGAGCGATACGCTGGATAGAGATAATCCGGCTGGGTATCGAAATAAGACTTGCGGTACGGATTGATGTTGCCTACGTTACTCATCGAGACCGACTCCAGTTACATCGCGCGAATGATTATACTGGACGCCCATACCATTGCGGAGCAGCCGTTGATGAAGCCTCCCTTTCAAACGTCGCAGCTGGCACTGATGGCGCTTACGTTTTGTGCCGCAAGCGTATCGGCACAATCGTATCCCCTTTAAACCCGTGCGCGTAATCTTGCCCTTCGCCGCAGGCGGCCTGCCCGACAATATGATGCGCATGGTCACCCCGCGCCTATCCGAATCGTTGAAACAGCCGTTTGTCATCGATAACCGGCCTGGCGCCGGCGGCATCGGCAGCCTGCACCACCTGACGATGGAAGCACTGAGCGGCCCGCTGAAACTGGGCTTGATAAACGTGCCGTACAAAGGCACTGCGCAATCCGTCCCCGCCATGTTAAGCGGCGAAGTCTCGCTTGCCACGTCCGCACTGCCGTTGCTGGCGCCGCATCGCGCCGGTGGGCGCATTAAACTGCTGGCGGTCAACACCCTCAAACGCGCCACCCAAGCGCTGGACGCGCCGAACGTAGCCGAAGTCACCGGCCTCAAGGATTTTGATTACTCGCCGGTCATCGGCATCCTCGCGCCCGCCGCCACGCCGCGTGCCATTGTGAATCACTTGTCGGATGCTATTGCGCAAGCGGTGCGCCACCCCGAAGTCGCCCAGCGCTACACCACGCTCGGCATCGATCCAGTGGGCAGCACGCCGGAAGAATATGCGGAGCAGAACCGCGCCGATTTTGAGAAATATGCGAAGGCGGTTCGGGCGGCGGGGGTTAAGGCGGAGTAGGCGTTGCTATTGGGACCACGCCAAAAGCCCGCCACCTGCTACCAAGTGCCGGCAATGAGGAAAATTGCAAGTGCCATCATGCATTTCCGAGCCATTCCTTGAAATCTGCATAGCTTAAAGCGCGACATCTCTTCGCGATCCGCTTCAGACGCTCGCGGCAACGCCTATCTTCAGAAACAAAGATGTCACAATCGGTATCAGCGCCGGGTGTCGGAAACTATTGCGTCTTTGGTCTTCTTCGAATCGCCCCGATGAGCGTCAAAGATCTTTCCTTTCCCGACTCGTGCCAACCCCACTACAGCAATGCCGACAACGAATACCGTCTTTGTAATTCGGGTAATCGGAAAAAAATTGGGGACATCCCCAAAAGCGCTTTCGCGAAGCTCATCCACAATAACCGGCAAAGCTACTACCTCGATATTTCCATTAGAAATCAATTCTGCAATTCGATTGCGAGTGAACTCCTCGACCTCAAGGATATTGTAGATGTTGCTATCTAAGAGCACGCGAACCATATCGCAAGCCGCATCTAGCTGGTTATATTAAGCAAGAACACTTCCGCCTCACACCCACGGCATCAACGAGGCATGAATAACCCCCGGCACGCCCTGATTGCCCACCGACTTGATAGCCATATCGACATCCTTCAAGCCAAACCGGTGCGTGGTGATTTTCTCCAATGGAAAGCGCCGTGAGGCAATCTGTTGCAGCGCCAGCTCACACGAGCGATAGCTGTGGCCGCGCGCACTGTGCATGGTGATGAATTTGACGGTGAATTTTTCGAGCGGGAAATTCGGGAACGTCGCCAGCTCGCCCTGCGCCACCATGATGCCGCCCTTGCGCTTTAGCGCGTCGATGGACAGGTTCATCGGTTGGGTGCCCGCGCCGGCGGTGCAGTCGAGCGCGACATCGACGCCACGGTCGTTGGTGATTTCCATGATGCGCGCGAGCACGTTTTCCTCGTCCACGTTGATGACGTAATCCGCGCCCAGCGCTTTGGCGACTTCGAGGCGCGCGGAATCTTTAGAGGTGCCGGTGACGATCACCAGCGCGGCGCCCGCCTGTTTGCAGATCACCGTTTGCGACAGGCCCTGCTGGCCCGGCCCTTGTATCAGGACGCTGGAGTTGTAACCCACGTGGCCGTCGAACAACGACCACTCGACGCCGTTGGCCATCGGCGTGACCAGCCCTGCGAGTTCGGGGGTGACGCCCTTGGGCACGTGATGCAGCACCGAATTCCACGGCAGATACACATACTGCGCAAAGCCGCCCCACAGATACGGCGCTTTGTCGGCGGCGGTGTAACCGTAGCGGATGGCATCCGGGTTGGTGCGCCAGTTGGTATTTTCACAGTGGCGGTACTCGCCGGCATGGCACCACTCGCACTGGCCGCACGACACATAGTGCTCGACGAACACCAGGTCGCCTTCCTTGAAGCCCTTGCGCCGCGTGAACTCGCGCCCGGCCTTGGCGATGTATCCGATGTTCTCGTGGCCCATGATGGTGGGCTTGTCGTTGGGCGGATGCGCGTAGAGTTTGACATCGGTGCCGCAGATGCCCGCGACTTCCATTTTCAAGAGTGCTGCGTCGGCGGGAATCTCCGGCATCGGGTATTCGCGGATTTCGGTTTTGCTGGGGCCGACTCTGACGGCGGCGAGTACTTTTTCCATTGCTGCCTTTCTTTTTGTCCGGGAACGCAGGTCGTAATGTAGCGCGATTCCCGGTATAAAATGATTGTATCCACGACAGGCAAGGCCCATCATCATGTTGACGCAGCAAGAAAACGACCGCCTCACCCAAACCGGCCCCGGCACCCCGATGGGCGACCTGTTTCGCCGCTACTGGATGCCCGCGCTGCACGATTACGAATTGCCGGAGCCGGATTGCCCGCCGGTGCGCGTCAAACTGCTGGGCGAGCGGCTGATTGCGTTTCGCGACACGCAAAACCGCATCGGGCTGATGGATGAATTCTGCGCGCATCGCGGCGTGTCGCTGTGGTTCGGGCGCAACGAAGAATCAGGACTGCGCTGCCCGTATCACGGGTGGAAATACGATGTCACCGGTCAATGCACCGAACTGCCCTCGGAAGGTTCGGATGGCAATGGGCCGATGTGCAAACGCATCAAGCTGAAATCGTATCCGTGCATTGAGCTGGGCGGGGTGATCTGGACCTACATGGGGCCGCCGGAACTCAAACCCGCGCCGCCCGCACTGGAGTGGACACAGGTGTCGCCGCGCCAGCGTTATGCGTCGAAGCGCCTGCAGGAATGCAATTATTTGCAGGCGATTGAAGGCGGCATCGATTCCTCGCACGTGAGTTTTCTGCATGGCGGCGCGTTGAAAACCGATCCACTGTTTGTCGGCAGCAAAGGCAACGAATACAACGATCATGACCGCATGCCGTTTTTTGAAGTGGCGGATTTTCCCGGCGGCCTGCTGATCGGCGCGCGGCGCAACGTGACCGATGATCTCAGTAAATACTACTGGCGCATCACGCCCTTCATCATGCCCTCGCACAGCATTATTCCGCCGCGCGCCGGGCATCCGCTGGGCGGCCACGTGTGGGTGCCGATTGATGATAAAAACTGCTGGGCGTGGAGCATCAACTATCATCCGAAGCGCGATCTGAAAGAATCCGAACTCAATGCAATGAAAGACGGCAAGGGCATCCACGTGAAATACCAGCCGGGTACGTTTATCCCGCTGCAAAACAAAACCAATGATTACCTGATGGATCGTGCCGCGCAAAAAGCCGGCGTGCATTACTCTGGCATCGAAGGCATCGCCATGCAGGATGCGTCGTTGCAGGAATCGATGGGCGCGGTGCAGGACCGTACCCGAGAGAACCTGTGCCCCACCGACCGCGGCATCGTGATGATGCGGCGGTTGCTGCAAAAAACCGCCGAGGCCAACCGCACGGGTCAGGCGCTGCCAGGTCTCGATCCGAAAGAGCAACACGTGCGTTCGTGCTCGCTGCTGCTGCCGAAAGAGCAAGCGTTCAAGGATCATGCGCGGCACGGATTGTTTCCGCCGCTGGGCACTGACCCAGTAACTGTATGATTTTATTTAACTTTTACTCTAATTCCCTTTTCCTGCCTAACAGGCGAATTTTTTCCTCGTGCGATTTAAAAAATTATTGTGCTATCATTTGATGGCACAATATTGAGAAAACCATGGAAACCTTCGCTATTCGCGATTTGCGGGAACACACTGGCGAGCTGGTTCGCAATGCCGAGCAAGGCCGCTACTCGGTAGTGTCCAAACATGGCAAGCCCCTGTTCGTCGCATTGCCCTTTGACGACGCGCTGCTCAAGGCGGGCGTTAACGTGGCGCTCGCCGACAAGCTGGTGCAATCCGGCGAGTTGTCGGTGGCGGCCGGCGCCAAGCTCGCCGCAATGAACTACGCCGGCTACTTGCAGCATCTCGGCACGCTGGGGTATAGCCTGCTGGATGACGCCGCGAACCTCGACGCCGAACTGAGCTTGCTGCCAAAGCCATTGCCGCCCGCGGCATGACGCAAGGCATTATCGTGGCCGACGCTGGGCCACTGATTGCGCTGGCGGTCGGCGCCGTGTTGCCGCAGTCCGTAGCAATGCTCGGCAGCCTGCTGGTGCCGCAATCCGTGCTGGAAGAATGCGTCGCGGATCTCACTGCCGCGGGCGCCGCAACGATCAACGCGCTGGCGCAATCCTCGGCGCTGACCCTCATCGCCCACGGCGACATTGCACCGTTGGATGAAGCGTTTGCGCGCGGCCTGGGTTCCGGCGAAGCCGCCGTGCTGTCGTACGCCAAAGCGCACAGCCACGCGGCATTGATAGACGAGCGCCGCGCACGGCGCATTGCCGCAAAAATGCAGGTGCCGGTGATCGGCACGGGCGCTATTGTGCTGGCACTTAAAACGCAGGGGCGCATCACCCGTGTATTGCCCGTGTTGACGGCCTGGAAATCTCACGGCTACTTTCTGTCTGACGCCGTCACCACGGAAATTTTACGGCGCGCGGGAGAAACGCCCGCACCAGCCACGTAACTTATTTGCGCAACGGCATTGATTTCGTGACGCAGGCGCTGGTGATGACCGAACTCGCCAAGGCCGACAGCGCCATGGCAAAAACCTTCAGCCAGTGCTGGAAGTGGAGCCACCTGATCGCGGAGTTTTGCACCGAGAATCAAAAGGATCGTTTTTTGAAACCGTTTCTCGCCGACGAGACCTATCTGCTGGGCCACGCCGGCACCGAACCCACCGCCGGTTCCGATCACCGGTTGCCGCCGGAGGATGATCCGAAATCCGGCTGGAAACTGTCGGCGGTGCGCCGTGGCGGTGAGTGGCTGCTTAACGGCGAAAAATGTTTCATCGCAACGGCGGTGTGGCGAAACTGTTTTTTGTCAGCACGCGCACCAATCCCCATGTCGGCATCCGCGAGGGCGGCATGGAGTTTCTGGTGCCGATCGACACGCCGGGCCTGCGCGTGGGCAGGCATTACGACAAAAGCGGCTGGCGGTTTTATCAAAACGGCGAACTGGTGTTTGACGACGCGCGCGTGCCGCACGCCAATGTGATCGGTGAGGTCAACGAGGGCTACAAAACGCGCGGCGGCAGCTTCGGTGATCTGGAGCTATCGGCCAACGCGCTGGGCGTGTGCGATGCCGCGTGCGCGATGGCGATGCAGTATGCCAAAGCGGCGCGCCCCGCCGCGCGCTACATTCTGGATAACCAGATGATTCAGTTGAAGCTCTCTGAAATGCAGATGTTGACCGAAGCGCTGCGCTCGTTCGTGATGCGCATGGCCGCCGAGGCCGACGCGCACCTGCACGGCGTGAACAACGTGCTGCTGGTAAATTTTTCGTCCGATGTGATCCAGCGCGTGACGCGCCTCAACATGGACATCCACGCGGGTACGGGCGTGGTGGAGATGCCCGCAGCCGTGGATAAGCTGGTGCGCGACGCGGGCATCTGGACCCATCTGGCGGGTGACTCGGTGCAGCGCATGAAAGCGGTTCGTAGATAAAAACTTGTTTAAAAACAAATACTTATGTATAATCTGACATTGACCGCTGAGCAGCTTGAATTTCGCGACACCATCCGCGATTTCGTCGAGCGCGAAATTAAACCGGTGGCCACGCACTCTGAACGCTTACAGCCGCTGCATCCGCCCTTCCCCGCCGATCTGCTGGCATTGGCCGCGCCGCTGGGGTTGCGCACTCTGATGCTTGCCGAGGAACACGGCGGCGCTAACGCCGATACGCTCACCTCCTGCATCGTGTTGGAAGAGTTGGCGGCGGGTGACGTGAACGCGGCGATGGCGATGGCGCACACCGCGTTGTTGGCGCACGCGCTGTTCGAAGAAGCGATGAACGCCGAACAGCGCGCGCGGCTGTTGCCGGCATTTACCAACGATGAAAACGGTCATCTTGCTTACGCTTGCGCAGATGTGGGCGGCCCGGGCTGGCAATATCACCGCAACCGCGCCACGCCCGCCGCACGCGTGACAGCCGTGTGCAACGGCGGCCAATGGAGTCTCAACGGCGACGCGGGCTTTGTCACCAATGCGCCGATTGCCAGCCTGATGGCGGTTGAAACCAGCGCCGGCGTGCTACTCGTCACGCGTGGCACGGCGGGGCTCTCCGTGCGCTCGCCCAGTATTAATAGCGAAAACGTCATCCCGTGGATCATCGGCAGCGGCGGCTACGTGACGTTCAAGGATTGCAGCGTGCCGGCGGACAACCTGCTCGCCGCGCCGCAAGCGCAAACATTTCGGCGTGCGCAACGGCGCAGCATCGCGCTCACCGCCGCGGTCAATTTGGGGCTTGGGCGCGCGGCATTCGAGGCCGCCATCACCTACGCCAAGCTGCGCGTGCAGGGTGGCCGGCCCATCATTCAGCATCAGGCCATCGGCGCCAAACTTGCCGGCATCGCCATTTCTCTGGAAGCCGCGCAACCTGATCTGGAAGGCCGCGTGGGCGCTCGATCATCCCGAGGCGGCGGCAAGCCTTCCCGCGCTGCCGCTGGAAACCGCCGCGCGCGTGTTCACCGCCGAGACCGTGTGCGAAGCCACCGAAAAATCCGGTGAATGCTTTGGCGCGATGGGCGTGATGCGCGACATGCCGCTGCAAAAATATGTGCACGACGCGGTGAAGTTCCTGCATTCCGGCACGAGCGGCGCGGTCGATCTATTCGAGGTCGGCGAGGCAGTGGCTGGCTTTGAATCCTCGGCGGCGTAACCAGATGTTGCGCCGCGCCGTGGTGGCAGCTTGCCTCGCGTGCGCGGCACCTGCGCACGCGCAAACACAGAGCGACCGCCCCGGCGGCTATTCGGTCAAACCCATCCGCTTTCTCGTCGGCAACGCACCCGGCGGCGGCATCGACATCACCGCGCGCGCCGTGGGGCAAAAACTCACCGAGCGCTGGGGACGCTCGGTGGTGGTGGATAACCCTCCCGGCGCCAGCGGCATCATCATCATGGAGGTCGCCGCGCAGGCGGTGCCCAATGGCTACACGCTGCTGGTGATTTCCGGCAGTCTGATCGCCAGCGCCGGCGTGCAAAAGAAGGTAGCCTTCGACGTGCGCCGCGCCTATGCGCCGGTCACGCAACTCACCACCGTCGCCTACATGCTGATGATTAACGCCGGGCTGCCGCCGAACAACGTGACGGACTTCATCGCCTACGCCAAGGCGCGGCCCGACGCGCTGTCGTATGGTTCATCGGGTGTGGGCGGCGCGGGCCATCTCGCGGGCGCGCTGTTCTGCGAGATGGCCGGCGTAAAAATAACGCACGTGCCGTACAAAGG
>CAWUUY010000023.1:0-23010 GCA_963924885.1 uncultured Burkholderiales bacterium
CGATGATGCCGTTGGCGCCGCCGCGGTTGTCCACCACCAGCGGTTGACCGAGCGTGCCTTCCATTTCTTTTGCCAGTGCGCGCGCGTTCGCGTCGGTCGCGCCGCCGGGCGGAAACGGCATGATGAGGCGGATCGGGCGCGTGGGCCACGTCTGCGCCGTCGCGTTGCCGGTGACAAGGGCGGCTATCGCACAGAACAGCGTAATTTGGGCAGGTTTCATCATGGAACTTCCTTTGTTGAGTCTTTAGTCAACTGCGCGCGGCATGCGCGTGTCGACGGCAACCTTGGTCCACTTGGCGATTTCGGCGGGGATGATCTTGCGCATTTCGTCGGGCGTTTTGACATCAATCACGGCACCCATTGTAGTCAATTGTTTTTGCACCTCCGGCATTCTGAAGTAGCGCGCGATTTCGTCATGCAGTTTCATCACGATGTGGCGCGGCGTGCCGGCGGCGGTGGCGATGGCGTACCAGTTCGATGCATCGTAGCCGGGAACGCCCGCTTCATCGAGCGTCGGTAGATCCGGCAGCAACTCCGCGCGTTTCAGCGTGCCGACGGCAAGCCCCTTTAATTTGCCCGAACGCAGATGCGGCAGCGCCGGCACGCTCACGGCGAAATTTACATGCGCCTGTCCGCCGATGACATCAATCATCGCGGGGAAGCCGCCCTTGTAGAGCACGATATTGAAATCGTGCTTCGACAGGCTGGTGAACAACGCGGAAGCAAAGTGCATGAAGCCGCCGGAACTCGACAACACCAGCTCGCCGGGTTTGCTTTTGGCCACCGCCAGCAAATCTTTCACGGAGTTGACCGGCATTGACGGATTAACACTCAAAATCAGATAACTCGCGCTGAGCTTGGCGACAAAATCCAGCGCCTTGTGCGAATCGTAAGGTAGCTTGCTCACCGCCGGGTTCATCACGTATGCCGATGAGACCAACAGCAGCGTGTAGCCATCGGGCCTTGCTTTCACAGCGAGGTCGGTGCCGATGATGCCCTCGGCGCCGGTGCGGTTGTCCACGATCACGTTCTCCCCCAGCGTTCCGCTCAGGTGCGTTGCCACCATGCGCGCGAGGATGTCGTTGGTGCCGCCCGGCGCGAACGCAACGATCAGCCGTATCGGCTTGTTGGGGTATTGTCCCGTGGGTGTTTTAACGACCTGTGCCAGCGCCGCGGCAGGTGCCAGCAAAACAATGCAGACAATCAAAACACGAATCAGTCGCAAGTACATGATGCCTCCTGACTTGACTTAATCCACTTTGACTCCCGCCTGCTTCACCACCTTGCCGTAGCGTTCGTAATCTTCGCGAATAATCTTCGCGTATTCCTCCGGCGTGGTCCACGCGGGTTCTTCTCCCTGCGCGGCGTAAAGCTGGCGCACTTCGGGTGATTTCAGCGCCTGCACCAACACACTGTTGAAACGCTCGATGATGGCGCGCGGCGTATTCCTGGGTGCCATCACGCCGTTCCAGCCGAGGAATTTAAACCCGGCTACGCTGGATTCCGCGATGGTCGGCAACTCCGGAAAAATCGCCGAGCGTTTTTCGCCGCTGACCGCGATGCAGCGCGCGCGTCCGGATTTCCACGGCGCAACGTACGCCGCGAGCGGCCCCAGGGTCCAGTTGGCTTCGCCCGCCGCCAGTGCGGCAGCCGACGGCCCGCCGCCTTTGTACGGAACGTGGATGCTTTCGATGCCGGCGGCGGTGGCGAACATCAACCCGGCAAGATGGCTGGTGGAGCCGATGCCCGCGGAACCCATGATGAGTTTGCCCTGCCGCGCGCGTGCGAGGTCAATCAGTTCTGGCGTGGATTTCACCGGCAGACCTGAATTGACGCACAGCCCCGCCTGCGTGATGGCGAACAGTGAAATCGGCGCGAAGTCATTGATTGGATGATAGGGCACGCTCTTGTAGGTGTGCGGTGCCACCGAGTGTGTGGCGAACGAGGTGGCGAGCAAGGTATAACCGTCGGGCGCGGCGCGCGCCACGATCTCCACGCCGATGGTGCCGCCGGCGCCGGGGCGGTTATCCACAACGATTTGCTGGCCCAGGGTTTCGGCGGCGCGCATAAAGGCGATGCGCCCAAGAATATCGCCCGCCGAGCCGGGGCCGTTGGACAGCACCATGCGGATCGGGCGGACAGGATAGGTCTGCGCCTGCGCCGCTATACAGAAAGTGCATCCGAGCCACAACAGTAACCCTTGTGTGCGCATATTTCCTCCTCGCGTAGTTTGCGGTTATATTGGCACTAAATCATTCACTGGCGCAAGAAAAGCATGCAATATGTCTACGGTTATCACACACTCGATACCGCACCGGACAACCCCACCAGCGCAAAAGTCGCGCCGCGCCGGGTGTTGTCCGGGCCGACCATCGAAACCGCGAAATCCTCCACCATCGGCGCGGTGCTCTACGGCGAGCACGTAGCGGTGGCGCTGGCGATGCAGGCGGCGGGCTCCGGCGCGAAAGCGCATTCGCATCCAAACGAGCAATTCAACTACATCGTGCAGGGCGTGATGGTGTCGGACATCAACGACGAGAAGCAGACCTTCGGCAACAAAGGCATGATCGTGCATACGCCGTCGATGTCGATCCACACCGGGCAGGCGTGTCCCGACGAAGACATGTATTTTTTTGCGATGAAAGACACGCGCCACGGCATTACCGGCCCGCCGGTCGACGGCAGGCACGACGGGCCGTTTTATCTGCCGGGCTTCGGCAAGCGCGCCAACGAAACCCGACGCACCACCGCGCAGTTGATGGCGGAGTCGGGCACGGATCCCGAAGGCGCGAAGACGCGCTACGTCTACGACTTCAATCATCTCGCCGAAAGAGCGGAGCGTACGACCAGCGCGCGCATGACGCCGAATCTGCAACTGGCCAGCGGTGTGAAAGGAGGCTTGCTCATCAGTGAGAAATTACAGGTGGCGGTGTTCGACATGGCGCCGGGTGCTACGCTGCCCACGCACGGGCACGAGAACGAACAATTCACGCTGGTGGCCGAGGGGGATGTGCATGCTTATGTCTCGGGCAATTCGCATCGCGTGGCCGAACGGTTTGTGATTCATGTGCCGCCCAATACGTCGCACGGCATTATCGCCGGCGCCAAAGGCGCTCGCATCGTGACCGTGCAGGACACGCGGTTTTCTTTCGCGGGTTGATAACGCAGGGAGGGCGGAGATGCGGATAACCCAACTGACCCCGCATATCGGCGCGGAAGTCACGGGCATCGATCTGCGCAAGCCGGTGGATCCTGAAACGCGCCGCCGGCTTAACGCCGCCGTCGTTGAAAACGTCGCGCTGGTGATCCGCGATCAGGGTTTTACCGCCGGGCAATATCTGGCGGCAGTGTCGCTGTTCGGCGAGCCGATGGAGCAGCACTTCACACAGTACGCGCTTCCCGATTGTCCGCTGGTACACGGGGTGTCGAACCGGCATCAGGATAAATCCGGCAAATGCGTAAAACACGGCGCGGGCTGGCACACCGATCACACCAATCATGTGCGTCCGCCGTAATACACCAGCCTGTTCGCCGTCGCTCTGCCGTCAATAGGCGGCGATACCGCGGTGGTCAACATGCGCGCCGGTTACGAAGCGTTGCCAGACGCCTTGCGCGTGAAAATTCACGGTATGAAAACGGTCAACGTGCTTCAGGGCAGCGCCTCGGCGACCTATTCAGGGCAATCGGCGGACGTGCAGGCCGCACAAAAGCCGGCGCCGGTGCTGCAACCGCTGGTGCGCATCAATCCCGAGAACGGCCTGAAAGCGCTGTATTTTCATCCGGTGAAAACGGAGAATATCGTTGGCATGACGGCGGCGGAATCGCAGTCGTTGCTGAATGAATTGCTGGAACAGGCCATCAAGGACGAGTTTATCTACCGTCACCGCTGGCGTAAGGGCGACATTCTGATCTGGGACAACCGCGCAGCGATGCACCGCGCGCATTTCGATTATGATCCCGGTGAGTTTCGCCTGCTTTACCGTGTGCTGGTGCGCGGGGAGCTGCCGGTGCATGCCGACGCGCGATGCACGACCGTGGTTCAATTTCATGAGGAGCATTCGATGACCGCGACAATAAAAATTACCAAGATCAAGGAACACATCGGCGCCGAAGTCACCGGCATCGATCTGCGCAAACCCATCGACGAGGCAACCCGCCGGCGTCTCAGGGAAGCCGTGGCCGAGCATACGGTGATGGTGATCCGTGGGCAGGAATTGACGCCTGCGCAGTATCAGGCGGCGGCGCAAAATTTCGGCGAGCTGATGGAGGATCAGAACCGCCGTTATCTGGTTGACGGCCTGCCAATGGTGAGCGTGCTGTCAAACCGCCATCGCGACAGTCAGGGTAATCCGGCGAAAGTGGCAACCAACTCGACCTGGCACACCGACCACACCAATCAGGAAGTGCCGCCGAAATTCACCATGCTCTACCCGATCTCGTTGCCGCACAAAGGTGGCGGCACCTCGGTGTGCAACATGCAGGCGGCCTACAGGGCACTGCCGGAAGATTTAAGGCAGCGCATCACGTCGATGAAAACGGAAAACACGCTGATCAGCAGCGCGCGTTTCAAGATCGCCAACCCGGACATTCTGAAGGCGCAGCAGGAGTTGATGGCGAAGAAGCCGCCGACCGTGCAGCCGCTGGTGCGCACGCACCCGGAAACTGGCGCCAGGGCGATCTGGTTTCACAAAAGCAAAACCGAAAAAATCATCGGCATGGAACCGGAAGCCACGCAAATCTTTTTGCAGGAACTGCTGGATATCGCCATACGCCCGGAGTTTGTTTATCCGCATAAATACAGACTCGGCGACATGCTGATCATCGATGACCGCTCCACCATGCACAAAGCGGGTTTCGATTTCGATCACGGCCAGCACCGCATGTTGCATCGCATACTGGTACGCGGCGAGCGGCCTTATTGAGCCTCACCCGGCACGGTGGTCACCGCGGGGTTGCGCGGGCACCTTGTGTATGTGCGCGCCGTGGCTATTTGCGGTACTCAGGACACTAGGGGTTTTTTCCACCCGCTATCACATAGGCCCATAGTGCCTCGATCTCGCCGGGGGTGATCTGTCCGCGCCACGGGGGCATCGCGTTTTTGCCGTTAGTGACCGAGTTGATAAAACGCGAGCGCTGATCGGGCGGAAATTTTTTCAGATCGAACAAATCCGGATTACTCATGCTCTCGCCGTGGCACGGCGTGCAGAATGTCGAAAACGCTTCCGCACCTCGCTTGATCTGGCCAGCAGAAAATGTGTCTTGCGCAGAGGCAGGCGCAATCACCGAATAAACTGCGGGGGCGAGCGCAGCGGCGAGCAGCAGTACAATTCTCATCGTATGCGTTTCGCCCGGGTGTTTATTCGCATTAATGTTACATCAGCGCAAATGTCCACATCGAGCCGCCTGTGGGCACGGTGCCGCGCGCCATGCGCCGTGCTGAATTGCCAGCGATCCCTGATGCGATGCTGACGTACTGTCTGCCATTGTGCATATAGGTCACGGCGGTGGCATTGATCGAGGAACTGGTCTGGAACGACCACAGAGTCTTGCCTGTCGCTTCGTCCAGCGCGATGAATCTCCCCTCGACATCGCCGGTGAAGAGCAGGCCGCCATCGGTGGACATCATGCCTGCCGAACTCGCGCGTTCGACCAGCGGGATTTCCCATTTTTTCTTGCCGCTGACGGGATCCATCGCAATGTGATGGCCGACGATTTCGCCGGGCTTCACGATATATTCGCGCCCGATCACGCCGGTGGAGCGCTGGCCAATGACCTGCGGCTTGCCGGTCGGCGGCGCGATCTTGAAGATGCGCGCGATATTCCATGTGCTGGTGTAGATCAGTCCTGTGCCGGGGTTGTACGCCACCGGCACGGCGTTGACGCCGCGTTGCGGGTAGATTGATACTTCCTCACCCTTGACAATCTTTTCGTAGAGATCGGTGTTGATCACGGGCCGTCCCGTTTTAAGGTCAACGTGCGTGGCCCAGTTCACGCGCGTGAACGGATGCGCGGCGAGCAGCCTGCCATTGGTGCGGTCGATGGTGTACATGAAGCCGTTCTTGTTGACCTGAAACAGCACCTTGCGCGGCTTGCCCTCGAAGGTGATGTCCGCCAGCACCGGCTCGTCGGTGCCGTCCACGTCCCACACATCGTTCGGCGTGTACTGGTAGTGCCACACGATCTCGCCAGTTTTGGGGCGTATCGCGAGCAGACTGCTGGCGTAAAGGCCATCAAGCGCATTGCGACTGGCGGGAGTCCACGGCGCCGGATTGCCCGTGCCCCAGTAGACGAGATCAAGTTGCGGGTCGTACGCGCCGCCGCGCCACGTGGGTGCGCCGCCCTGCAAATACGCATCGCTGTCCTTGGGCCAGGTTTCCGAACCTGGCTCGCCCGGCGCGGGAATGGTGTAACGCCGCCACAGATGCTTGCCGGTGTCCGGGTCCCAGCCGTTCAGAAAACCGCGCGTGGTGAATTCACCGCCCGCCATGCCGGTGATCAATACGCCGTTGGCGATCAGCGGCGCGCTGGTGGCGGTGTAGCCTTCCTTGTATTCGGCGAATTTCTGTTTCCAGATTTCCTTGCCGGTTTTCATATCGAGTGCCAGCACGTGGTTATCGAGTGTGATGCGAAACATCTTGCCGTTGTAAATAGTCGCGGTGCCGCGCGCGATCACACCGCAACACGCCCGCGAGGCGGCTTCCGGTTCCCAGTGGGCTTCGGTGCGCCACAGTTGGCGGCCCGTCGCCACGTCGATGGCGAAGGTCCATTTGGCGTTGATCACATACATCACGCCGTTGTAAATTGTGGGTTGCGCGGTCTCGCCGAAGTCGTTCATCAGGCTCATGCTCCAGATCGGCACGAGGCGCTTCACGTTTGACTTGTTGATCTGCTTCAATGAGCTGTGGTTCTTCAGGTCGTAGCCCATTCCCTGTACCGGGACGTTTTCCGGATTTTTGCCTGCGTTAATTAACTCGTCGGCGGTTTGCGCGTGGCCCGGCAGAGCGCCGAGCAGGCAAAACGAAAATGCGCACAACCAGACAGTCATCCACTTTTTCATGATCTCTCCTCCCGATTGAACAGCAATCATTTTATGCCCGAGAGGGTTGTGCTGCTAGCCCGAGTTCATTGACAGACCATACTATGGTTTGTATATTCAACCGAGTCCCCTTCATTCGTTTTTTTATCCCACATTCTGGAGACTGCCATGCCGCTTACGCTGAAAGAAGCCAATACCATTTGTGACAAAGCGCTGGAGCACGCGCGCGCAAAAAATTTCGCCAAGCTCACCGTCGTGGTGCTCGACGAAGCCGGCAACGTGAAAGCCGTGCAGCGCGAGGACGGCGCCAGCATGTTTCGTTACGACGTGGCGCTCGGCAAGGCGTGGGGCGCGGTGGCGATGAGCTGCTCCAGCCGCGCGCTGGCAAATCGCGCCAAGGGCAATCAGAATTTCTTTTTGACGCTGGCGGCGACCGCACAGGGCAAATTTTTGCCGCAGCAAGGCGCGGTGCTGATACGCGATGCGAGCGGCGCGATACTGGGCGCGGCGGGCATCAGCGGCGCGAGTGGTGACGAGGATGAAGAGTGCGCCGCCAAGGGCGTTGAAGCGGCGGGATTAAAGGCAGATACTTCTGCGTGATTGTTGATTTAAGTATATGTTTTTAAACAATATTTATAATAGGCATAGGCGTGGCACAACGACGTGTCGTGGCATCCGTGCGCACCTTGCCACTAGACAAGTTTGGCGGCGCCGCGACTGAAGTGCGGAAAGCTGCCCTTGAAACCAAGCGCGCGAATTTGGGGAATGACAAATTGCTTGATGGCTTTTCTCATCATGTTTCGATCGCATGTCATTTCAGCCGAGATTCTCCATTAGGCTGTTTTGCACGTCTGTCATCGTGAGTGTGTGATGAATTTCTAATGAATACCATTAGCACAAGCTATTGAAATACAATGAGTTTCTTTGTTTTTTGAAATAATTACGCCATGAGCGCCACGGCCACCGAGTCATCTCTCCACTTTAGCGGCAAAGCGGTGACCGCTTGGGGTGGTCTGGCGCTCATGCAGCGCAGGCTCAACGCTATCGGCTTTCGCGCTGCTGCACAGCGCTGGTCGCTGCCACCACCGAGTTCTAACCGAGGCTTTGCCTCGGTCGTGCTCATCGAGCAGTTTCTGGTCAGCCTGTGGTGTGGGGCCGATCGCTTCTCGCAGCTTGAGATCAATCGCCACGACCGCGTGCTGGCGCGCGTGTTCGGCTGGACAAAGTGTGCCGGACACCGTGCCGTGGTCAGGCTTTTTGAACGCTTTGATCTGGCCACCAGCAGCCGCGTGCAACAAGAGATTTACGGCTGGTTCTTCTCGCAGTTATCGATCAAACGCATCACCCTCGACGTGGATTCGAGTGTGATCACGCGCTGGGGCAAACAACAACAAGGCGCACGCTTGGGCTACAACCCGCGCAACCACGGGCGCGCCTCGCACCATCCGTTGATCGCCTTCGTGGCGGATTGCCGCATGATTGCCAACTTCTGGCTGCGTCCGGGGGATTGCGCCAGTGCGGGCAACCTGCTGTCGTTTCTGGCGGCGACAAGGGCGAATCTAGGCAACACCATCATCGGTTTACGGCGCGCGGACTCCGGCTTCTTCGCCGATGAGATTCTCAAATCCCTTGAGGATAGCGGCACCGAATACGTGGTGGCCGCCAAACTCCCCCCACCGCTACAAGCACAGTTGATGAAGGCCGACGGCTGGTGGGCGCTGGAGCCGGGCCTGGAGCTGTGTGAATTTGACTATCAGGCAGGCACTTGGGCGGCCCCTCGGCGCATGGTGGCGATACGGCAAAGTGCCAAGCTGCGTGAAGCAGCGCCCGGTAAGGTGCTGTCCTTATTCAAGGACGATCCTGAGATGAAGTTGTGGCGCTATGGGGTGGTGTGCACCACGTTAAAGTTATCTGCGCTAGAAGTGTGGCGAACCTACCGGGGGCGTGCAGACTGTGAGAACCGAATCAAGGAACTCAAAGCAGATTTCGGGCTGGAGAGATCTATCTGGAATCAGATGGCCGTCTGCTAAATCACGCATTGCAGCCATTGGTGGCTCCCAACTCCAATTACCGCTATGACCGAAGAGCGGACGGTCGGCTGCATCGGCATGTATGACCGCAGGGGGGGCGATTCCCGCTGGTCGGTGTAGTACGTTCCGACACCGACTGACGGATCACGCGTACACTTCTGCAAAGTAACACCTATTCAAGATTCAGTTCGCCGTCAAACGACAGCTTAAGATCGATCTTGCCCACCGATAGCGTCATCGTCACCGGCAGCATTTCATTGCCCTTGAGTTTTTGTTCCACCAGCGCTCGATGCACCGCTTTTTCGATAGCGATCTGCGAATTGACGCCGACGGTTTTCAGATACTTGCGGATGCTCATGTTGAGCGCTTCGTCTTTCATGGGCTTCTCCCGGCGTGTGACTTGATGTGTTGAATCAGTGCGGTGGTCGACGCGTCATGCGTATCCGCTGGTATGGGCGCTTGTGGTGACAGCTCGGACTGTATGCGTCCGGCCAGTTGCTTGCCGAGTTCCACGCCCCATTGATCGAAGGCGTTGATATCCCAGATCACGCTGGCGGCGTAGACTTTGTGCTCATACATCGCGGTCAGCAAGCCGAGATGAAACGCGTCCGCCTCCGGCAACACCAGCATGGTGCTGGGTCGGTTGCCGGGGCACACGCGGTGCGGCTCCGCTGCGTTGTTGCCTGTCATCAGGGCCTCGGCCTGCGCTAACGCGTTGGCGAGCAGGATTGCGTGATGGCCGGGGTGGGCATACCGCGCGCGGCAGTCGATGATGAATTCGGCGGGAATCAGGCGCGTGCCCTGATGCATGAGTTGCATGAGCGCATGCTGGCCGTTAGTGCCGTATTCGCCCCAGGTCACCAGACCGGTGGAGTAATCAACGTCCGTGCCGTTGGCGGTGACACGCTTGCCGAGGCTTTCCATTTCAAGTTGCTGCAGATAGGCGGGAAAGCGCGCGAAGCCACCGAGATATGGCAGCACCACGCGCGACGCCGCGCCGTGAAAATTGCTGTTCCACACGTCGAGCAGCGCGAGGATCACCGGAATATTCCGATCGAGCGCGGCAGTTTTGAAATGTTCGTCCGCCGCCCGCGCGCCGGCGCGCAGAGCATCAAACTGCGCCATGCCGATTTGCAGTGCGAGCGGCAGCGCCATGGCTGAACACAGCGAATAGCGTCCGCCCACCCAGTCCCACACTTCAAAAATGCGTTCGCGTGCGATGCCGAATGCGACAGCTTCGCTGGGACGCGCGGTGACGGCGGCGAATTGCGCGAGCGCTGCCTTGTCGTCCCACAGCCGGGACGCCAGCCACGCCAGCACCGCGCGCGCATTGGCGAGCGTTTCGGGGGTGGTGAATGTCTTGGAGGCGAAGATGACCAGCGTTGCAGGCGCATTCAGACGTGCAAGCAACTGTTGCAACGCCGCCCCATCCACCGTGGATACATAATGCACGCGCAGGGTGCTACCGCTGTAGGCGGCAAGCGCCTCGCCGGCAAACGCCGGGCCGAGATACGAGCCGCCGATGCCAATGTGGACCACGTCGGTGATCTGCTGTTCGCCGCGCACTGTATCGACAAAAGCCCGCATGCGCTCCAACTCGCGCTTCACGTCGAGGGTGACGTCGCGTCCGTCGAGCATCATCGGCGATGCCGCGCGCAAGGCCATGTGTAGCGCCGCGCGGTTTTCGCTGGCATTGACCTTCTCGCCCGCAAACAGGCGCGCGACGGCGCCGCCCACATCGCGTTCGCGCGCGAGGGCAAGCAGCAGACTCAGGGTATCCGTGTTAAGCAGGTGCTTCGAGTAGTCCAGCAGCACCTCGCCGCAGCGCGTGGAAAGCCGCTCGACGCGCCGGGTGTCCGCCGCGAACAGGGCCGCAAGGTCGAACACATGCGCGCGATGATGTGCGGCCAGTGCCTGCCATGCAGGCAGTTCGGTCAGTTTTCGAGGCGTCTCGGCGTTCACGACAATATTGTACTCCGGCATGCGCGGGCCGTTTAGAATAACCGCATGAAATCCGTATTCTCAGCCTGCCTTGCCGCGCTGCGCGATCTGAAAGAGCCGCGCGTGCTGGCCGTCATCGTGCTGCCGGTGCTGGTGTCGCTGGTCATCTGGCTGACTGTCGCGGTGTGGTTCTGGCAAAGCTGGGCGACGGCGCTCGGCGAGGCCATCGGCTCCCTGTCATTCGCGCGCAAACTCGCCGACTGGGGCATGCAGTGGCTGGTGAACAGCATGGGCGCGGTGGCGCTGATTGCGCTGTTGATCCCGGCGCTGCTCATCACCAATATGATTATTACCGAGATCTTCGCCATGCCGGTGATGGTCAAAGTGGTGTCCGAGCGCGACTATCCGGCGCTGGAAAAGCGCAACGGCGGCAGCGTCACCGGCAGCGTGTTCAACGCCCTCTTCGGCATCACGATTTTTCTGGTGATATTCATCCTGACGCTGCCGCTGTGGCTGCTGGGCCCGGTAGGCATGGCCGTCGGCGCGCTGAACTCGGCCTATCTGGCCCAGCGGATGTTTCGCTTTGACGCACTGTCCGACCACGCCGGCGCCAATGAATATCGCGCGTTGGTTAAAAACGCGCGCGGACGCCTTTTTCTGCTCGGCCTCACGCTGGCGCCGTTGAACTTTGTGCCGTTACTGAACCTGTTCGCGCCGGTATTGAACGGTCTGGCGTACACGCATTTTTGTTTGCGCGAATTGGCTGTAGTGCGCGAGCGCGCAAGGGGCGTGGCTGTTACGCCTCACCCCTAACGCCTCACATCCGTTCAAACACCGCCGCAATCCCCTGTCCGCCGCCGATGCACATGGTGACCAGCGCGTAGCGTCCGCCGGTGCGCTGCAATTCATACAGCGCTTTTACCGTGAGGATCGCGCCGGTGGCGCCGATGGGGTGCCCCAGGCCCACTGCGCCGCCGTTGGGGTTGGTTTTTGCCGCGTCGAATTTCAGATCGCACGATACCGCCAGCGCCTGCACGGCGAAGGCTTCGTTGGATTCGATCACGTCCATGTCCTCTACCTTGAGGCCGGCGCGCTTTAACGCGTTGGTGACGGCGGGCACTGGGCCGATGCCCATGATCTTCGGGTCTACGCCGGCGAGACCATACGACACCAGCCGCGCCATCGGCTTCAGTCCCGCTTTTTGCGCCGCGCTTTTTTCCATCATTACAATCGCCGCCGCGCCGTCGTTGATGCCGGAGGCGTTGCCGGCGGTGACCGAGCCGTCTTTTTTGAACACGGCGCGCAGCTTCGCCAGACTTTCGAGGCTGACATCGGCACGCGCGTGTTCGTCACGATCAAACAGCGTGGTGCCCTTGCGGGTTTTGAGTTCAATCGGCAGGATTTGATCCTTGAAGTAACCCTTGTCGATGGCGTTGACCGCGCGGCGATGGCTTTCGACGGCGAAGGCATCCTGCTGCTCGCGGGTGATTTTCCATTTGTCTGCGATATTCTCGGCGGTAATGCCCATATGCACGGTGTCAAACGGATCGGTCAGCGCGCCGACCATCATGTCCACCACGCCGCCGTCGTTCATGCGCTGACCCCAGCGCAGTGTCGGCATGACGTAAGCCGCACGGCTCATCGACTCCGCGCCGCCGCCCACCACCACATCGGCGTCGCCCAGTTGGATGCCTTGCGCCGCGCTGATGATGGCCTGCAAGCCGCTGCCGCACAAACGATTCACGGTAAGCGCGGTGGTTTCCTGCGGCAACCCGCCCTTGATACAGGCGACTCGCGAGATGTACATGTCCTTGGCCTCGGTGTGAATCACATTGCCGAGCACCAGTTGGTTCACCTGTTGCGGATCAACCTTGGCGCGTTTGACGGCTTCGCGTATCACCTGCGCCGCCAATTCCGTGGGCGCGATATCCTTGAGCATGCCGCCATAATCACCGATGGCGGTACGCACACCACTTAACACGACGACTTCATGGGTATTACTCATGAAACTCTCCATAACTATCTGTTTAAAAAGGAAATTTTAATTTTCATTCAGACAATAGCAGCAGTTTACGCTGGCGCCCCGCGCCTGTCGATACGGCTGCTGCGATGCGCCAAACCCGCGTTTCAGCCGGGGCCGCTGCGGCGGTACAGCCGGTAGCGTTCCACCTTGTCGCCGGGGCGCGCGCCTTCCCATATCCTGCGCCATCCCGGCGGCACGACTTCTTCTTTTGCCACGCCCTGCGTCAGCAGCAGATCACAGTGGCGGCGGCGCGCGGCCACTTCCTCGCGATACGTCACGATATTCGACACGTAATGCAGCATCGCCCGCTGCGATTCGGCCAGGTTGCGGCTCGACACGCATTGGTATTTCTCGGGCAGGGCTTGTTGCATGCTGATAAATACCGAGCGGTAGCTTTTGCCGGTGTCGATCCATGGCAGAAACAGAATATTGAGCAGCCCCCAAATCACGGTGACGCCCGTCGCCCACGCGATCACCGGGCGCTCCGCGATGTGTTTCAGGCGCCTTAGCCGCGTCAGCAACACAAACCACGCCGCCGTGTAAACCGCAGCCAGAGTGAACGCCAGCCATTTGAAGCCCGGCGTGTAACCCGGTTGAATGCGATGCAGATGCGCATGCAGCCGCGCGGGCACGCCCAGTTCAAGGCCCATCCAGTAGAGCCAGCCCACCACGATAAAAAATGTCGTGGCCATGACGCTGAACCACAGCCACGCATTCGCCGCGCCGCGCCGCAGGCTGCCCACGCCCGGCACTGCCAGCAACGCCAGCGCCGGCAGCAGCGGCAGCGCGTAGAGATCGCGCGCGCTGGTGCCGAGCGACAGCAGCGCCATGGTGAGTATCAGTCCGGTCAGCGGCAGTGCAATCGCCGGCGACGAAAAGGTTTGCCGGCGCGCGATCCACAACGTCCACAAACACACCACCCACACCGGCCACGCATACCACGGCAGCAGGCGCGGATAATAAAACAGCTCGCGGCCGTCGCCGGTGAGCAGGGTATAGAGATCGTGGCGCAGCCATGCGTCGAGCAACGCCGGCGATTGCAAGTGCAGCGCCAGCGGCCAGACGACGATGGCGGGCAGCGTGACCAGCGCGGCGATGCCCAGCGTCACCGCGTAGCCGCGCGTGCGCCAAGCGGCACAGGTCAACGGCAGCGTGATCGCTATCAGCGCAAGTATCGCTGTTTCCACCACGCCCTGCGACAAAAACACCATGCCGATGGCGGCGCCGAGCAGCAACCCGCCCAGCCTTGCCCGGCGCAAGGCCAGCGCCATCGCGTAATAACCCAGTGCAAACCCGGCGAGCGGCGCGATATCGGTGACCGTCTGGTGACTGCGCACCACTAGGCCGAAGCAGCCGAGCAGCAGCAGCGCCGCGATGGCGCCTTTGCCGCGTCCGTTCAGTTCACGCGAGGCGAGGCCGCAAAACCAGAACGTCAGCGCCATGAACAAGCCTGTGGCCACGCGCGCGCCGTCGTGCAGCGGCAAAAACGCCGAGCTCAGCCATGCCATTGCCGCCGCGACAAGGTAATACAGCGGCGGCTCATCGATAAAGGGTTCACCCGCCAGCGAGGCATTCAGCCACGAGCCGCCGCGCAGCAGCTCATACACCACGCCGAAGGTGGTGGCCTCGTCGGATTTCCACGGATCATGGCCGATCAGCCCCGGCACGATCCAGGCGAAGCAGAGCAGGGCAATGAGGAGATGGCGCTGGGACATATTTGAACGCGTGGCGCTGTGGCCCTGCACGTCTGGCTTTTTGTTTTTGCGTGGCGCGATTATCCCACTTTCGCGCATATACCGACTTGCAGGCCATGCCACGCACAACTATGGGGCATGACGCACTGCGTCGCTGCACCGAATAGGCGCGGTGCGCGGGGCATAGTTAGGCGGGTTCTTAAATAAATTAATAAAAACAGATACTTACTGTTTTTTTCGAGAGAGGGTATCCAGTCTTGGCACACATTCTGCTGATTACCCCGGTGATAAGCCCGCTGATGGGCTACTTGCAAACCTGCTGGAGGAGAACGACATGACCGATAAATTAAAAATCTACAACCCCGACGCCAAACTATCCATGTCGTGTTCGTGCGGCGGGGATCATTCCCCCCACGAGCACGCCGCGAAGGCCGCAGTCGATCACGAAACGCTGGGCCGCGAGGTGGTGGAGTCTGCCATGGTGCGTGCCTTGTTTCCGGATGACCGCGTGCGCCGTGGCTTTCTCAAAGCGGTGGGCGCCAATACCGCGATGGCGGCGATTGCCAACGCGCTGCCCATAGGCACGATGCAGGCACTGGCGCAGGACAAACGCGCGCCCGAGAAAAAGAATCTCAAAATCGGCTTTATCCCGATTACCTGTGCCACGCCGTTGATCTTGGCGCATCCGTTGCGCTACTACGCGGCCGAGGGGCTGGAAGTCGAGGTCATCAAAACCGCAGGCTGGGCGCTGATCCGCGACAAGGTATTGAACAAGGAATACGATGCATCGCACCTACTGGCGCCGATGCCGATCGCGATTTCGATGGGCATCGGCTCGTCGCAGCAGGCGATGAACGTGGCGACCATTCAGAACGTCAACGGGCAGGCGATCACGCTGGCCAACAAGCACAAAGGCAGCCGCGACCCGAAAACCTGGAAAGGCTTTCGCTTTGCCGTGCCGTTCGAGTTTTCGATGCACAACTTTCTGCTGCGTTACTACGTCGCCGAACACGGACTTGATCCGGACAAAGATATACAAATCCGCGTGCTGCCGCCGCCGGAGATGGTGGCCAATATGCGCGCCGGCAACATCGACGGCTTTCTCGGCCCCGATCCGTTCAATCAACGCGCGGTGTTCGAGGAAGTGGGCTTTATTCATATCCTGTCGAAGGAATTGTGGGACGGTCACCCGTGCTGTTCGTTCGGCGCGCCAACATCGTTCATCAAGGAAAACCCCAATTCATTCGCGGCGCTGTTTCGCGCGGTGTTGAAGGGCGCCGCGCTGGCGCGCGATCCGGCCAACCGCAAGACCATTGCCGAATCGATCGCGCCGGCGAATTACCTGAACCAACCAGTCGCCGTGCTGGAGCAGGTACTCACCGGCCGGTACGCCGACGGCCTGGGCAACATCAAGAACGACCCGGCGCGCGTCGATTTTGATCCGTTCCCGTGGTACTCGATGGCGACGTGGATTTTGTCGCAGATGAAACGCTGGGGTTACATCAAGGGTGACGTGCGCTGGAAGGATTTGAGCGAGGAAATCTACTTGCTCACCGACGCGCGCAGGCACATGGCCGCGATGGGTTACAAGCCGCCCGCTGAAAACAGCAAAAGAATTATTGTCATGGGCAAGGTGTTCGATCACACCGCGCCGGACGCGTATATCGCGAGTTTCGCGATCAAAAGAACCTAGGGATTTACTGGAGCACAATTATGGAAAAAAGCATGGGTATCAAGGCCGGCGCCCTCTCGCTGATCATTTTCCTGTTTCTGCTGGGCATCTGGCACGCTGCCACCATGCCCACCGAAAAATCCGGCGGTGCGCTGACGGAATACGAGCAACTGATGGGCAAGACCGCGAAAAAAACCGACGGGCTGCCCACGCCCGCGCAAATGGGGCAGACGGTGCTCAAGCACTTGGCTGATCCGTTCTACGACAAGGGGCCGAACGACAAGGGCGTCGGTATCCAGGTCGCGTATTCGCTGGCGCGCGTGATGGGCGGATTTTTGCTAGCGGCGCTGGTGGCGGTGCCGGTGGGGTTCATGATCGGTATGTCACCTTTGCTGTATCGCGCACTCGATCCTTTTATCCAGGTGTTGAAACCCATTTCACCGCTGGCGTGGATGCCGCTCGCGCTCTACACCATCAAGGATTCCGCGACTTCATCGATCTTTGTGATTTTTATTTGTTCCATCTGGCCAATGCTGATTAACACCGCCTACGGCGTCGCCTCGGTGCGGCGGGAGTGGCTGAACGTCGCGCGCACGCTGGAAGTGAGCGTGATGCGCAAGGCGTTTCTGGTGATTCTGCCGGCAGCGGCGCCCACCATCATGACCGGCATGCGCATCTCGATGGGCATTGCGTGGCTGGTGATCGTGGCAGCCGAGATGCTGGTGGGCGGTACCGGCATCGGCTACTTCGTATGGAATGAATGGAACAACTTGTCGCTCACCAACGTGATCTTTGCGATTCTGATCATTGGCGTGGTCGGCATGGCGCTGGATTTGATGTTCGGCAGGCTGCAAAAATTTGTTACCTATGTGGAGTAATCATGAGCAACACTTCGTTTCTGCATGCGGAAGGGCTGTCGAAAAAATTTCCTGGCGTGCGCGGCAAGCCTGACCTGACGGTGTTCGAGGACGTGTATTTCAACATCGAAAAAGGCGAGTTCGTGTGCATCATCGGCCACTCCGGCTGCGGTAAGACCACGATTCTTAACGTGCTGGCGGGGTTGGATACTGCAAGCGGCGGCCTGGTGCTGATGGACGAACGCGAAGTGTCCGGCCCCAGTCTCGAGCGTGGCGTGGTGTTTCAGGGTCACGCACTGATGCCGTGGCTGTCGGCGAAGAAAAACGTCGAGTTCGCGGTGCGCTCGAGCTGGCCCGATAAATCTAAAAAAGAAATCGAGGATCATTGCCAGAAATATCTGGATCTCGTCGGCCTCACCGGCTCGGAAGACAAAAAACCCTCGGAGCTTTCCGGCGGCATGAAGCAGCGCGTGGGCATCGCGCGAGCGTTCGCGATTGAACCCAAAATGCTGCTGCTCGACGAGCCGTTCGGCGCGCTCGATGCGCTGACGCGCGGCAATATTCAGGAAGAACTGAAAAAAATCTGCGCGGCCACGAACCAAACCGTGTTCATGATCACGCACGATGTCGATGAGGCGATACTGCTTTCCGACAAGATCATGCTGATGTCGAACGGACCGAAGGCGTGCATCGCCGAGATCGTCGTCAACACGCTGCCGCAGGAACGCACGCGCGAAACACTGCACAAGGAGCAGCGCTTTTACGCCATCCGCAATCACTTGGTCGATTTTCTGGTGAGTCGTTCCAAGCGCTTCAGCGAGGAGCTTCCCGAAGGATACGACGCGAAAAATCCGCCGCTGGTGATGCCGGGCGTGGAGGCGCCGCCGCCCGTCACGCCCATCGAAGCAGCCGCCAAAGTTGTCAACCTCAGACATTAGATCGACAGGAGAATCCTCATGAAAAAAACCGTTGTTGCCGTTAGCACCCATAAACCCATGACCCGTCACGATGTCACCGAACTGGTGGTCGAGGCGCGCCTAAAAAAAGGCCTGAGCTGGGTGAAGATCGCCAAGGCTGTGGGGTCGAGCAAGGAATGGACCACCGCCGCGCTGCTCGGCCAAATGAAAATGACCAAGCCGCAAGCCGAAGCCGCCGGCAAACTGCTGGGTCTGCCGCCGTACGCGGTTCTGCTGTTGCAACAGGCGCCGTACAAAGGCTCGCTGCCGACGGCGGTGCCGACTGATCCGCTGATTTATCGCTTTTATGAATTGGTCAGCGTTTACGGCGCTACGTTCAAGGAATTGATCCACGAAGAATTCGGCGACGGCATCATGAGCGCGATTGACTTCAAAATGGACATGCAGCGTCAGGCCGATCCAAACGGCGACCGAGTGCAGATCGTGATGAGCGGAAAATATTTGCAGTACAAGACCTATTAGTTTTGGTGTTTCTCCTATTCTCCAAGCAAAGGAATTCCCATGCGTAAGCGTTCTTCTCTTAGACTGTCGTTGGTAGCGTTGGCCGTGGCCGCTATTTCGGGCGGAATCGCGATTTCACAAAACACCGCGCTGCCCGGCAAAAAACTGGGCGGCGCGTTTCATCTGCTGCCGGCGACGCTGGAAACCACCCAGTGGGGCTGGTTCGACAATGCCGAGGAGCCAGTGCTGCATGTGAAGTCGGGCGACACCATTGCGCTCGAAACCATGATGCAATCGCATAACGAGGTGGTGCCGGGCAAGACCATCGAGGACATCAAAAAACTGCGCACCGATCATCCGGGGCGCGGGCCGCATACCCTGACCGGGCCGATACACGTGGCCGGCGCGCAGCCGGGCGACACGCTGAAAATCCGCATCAACAAAATCGTGCCGCGTTCGTACGCCACCAACTTCAACGTGCCCGGCATGTTCGGCTAGTTCCCCAAGGAGTATCAGGACGGGCAGGTGAAGTTTCTGTATCTCGACTGGGATCGCAAGGTCACCGAGTTTCTGCCGGGCGTGTTTGTGCCGGTGAGGCCGTTTCCCGGTACCATCGGTGTCGCGCGGAAGGAGCCGGGCCGCTACAGCAGCGTGCCGCTGGGTGAATACGCGGGCAACATGGACATACGCGATCTGACCGAAGGCACGACGCTGTTTGTGCCAGTGCATGTCGAGGGCGCGCTGTTGTGGACGGGCGACTCGCATGCCGGACAGGGCAATGGCGAGGTCAACCTCACCGCGCTGGAAACGGCGTTCAAGGAGATGAGCATCACGGTGGAAGTGTTAAAGGACATGAAGATCGATTTCCCGCGCATCGAAACGGCGAAGTCTTGGATCACCATGGGCTTCGATCAGGATCTGAACAAGGCGCTGGATTTTGTGAAGCAGCAAACCGCCAAGTTTCTTGGCGAGCAGCGCAAGGTGTCGCCCGAGCAGGCCGCAGCGCTGATGACCAAGGTGTCGGACTACCGCATCTCGCAGGTGGTCAACATCAAAAAGGGTATCCACTACCTCAATCCGAAAGACCCGCGCTCGGCCGAAGACATGGAGCGCCCGACCAAGAAGACGGCGCGATACTATTTCACGCACAGCAAAAACACCGACATGAACGAGGCCTCGCGCGGTTGGATGCCTATGGATTGGCGAGTGTCGCGATGGATTGCCGCGAGGGTGATGTATCCGGCACGGAGAAAAACGTGCATTGCCTGATGCCGAAAAGCTTGTGGGTCGCGGCGAAATAAGCCTTTTGCCCTCGATCAAGGGCTGCTTCGGCAGCCCTTTTTTGTGGTGGTTGCTGGCCGCATTGTTGTGCTTCGTTTTGCCTGCGGTGCGCAGGATAGAAGACGCGTTGTTACCTTGAACGAACGGCGTTCAGATGCGTCGCATCGGGTACGCACTGGATTCTGGCTTGCGCCAGAATGACGGGGTTGGCAATAAATCACGTGTCAGTCGGACGAACCTCTACTTCAACATCTCCGCCACGGCCTTGCCCAAATCGGCAGTGTTGGCCTTGCCGCCGAGATCAGGCGTCTTCGGGCCTTCCTGCAAAACGTTTTCAATCGCCTTGACCATGGCCGCGCCCGCTTCGGGGCAACCCAAGTGGTCGAGCATCATCGCGCCGGCCCAGATCATGCCCACCGGGTTGGCAATTTTTTTGCCGTAGATGTCGGGTGCGGAGCCATGCACCGGCTCGAACAGCGAGGGAAAAAGTTTTTCTGGGTTCATGTTGGCCGAGGGCGCGATGCCGATGGTGCCGGTGGCCGCCGGGCCGAGGTCGGAGAGAATATCGCCAAAGAGGTTGGAGCCGACCACCACGTCGAACCAATCGGGGTGCATCACGAAATGCGCGCACAGGATGTCGATGTGAAACTGATCGACCTTGATCGCGGGGTATTTTTTCGACATCTCGGCGACGCGCTCGTCCCAGTACGGCATCGAGATCGAGATGCCGTTCGATTTGGTGGCTGAGGTGAGGTGTTTTTTCGGGCGCGTGGCGGCCAGATCAAACGCGTACTTCAAAATGCGATCGGTGCCGGTGCGCGAGAACACCGCGTTTTGAGTGACGAATTCGCGGTCGGTACCGGCGTACATGCGCCCGCCGACGGAGGAGTATTCGCCCTCAGAGTTTTCGCGCACCACCCAGAAGTCGATGTCGCCGGGCTTGCGGTTGGCGAGCGGACATTTCATGCCGGGCATCAGCCGCACGGGGCGCAGGTTGACGTATTGATCGTAGCCGCGGCGAAACGGAATCAGCAATCCCCACAAAGAAATATGATCGGGCACGGCGGCGGGCCAGCCCGCCGCGCCGAAGTACACCGCGTCGTGTTTTTTGAGTTGCTCCAGGCCGTCTTCCGGCATCATTTTGCCGTGCTTGGCGAAATAGTCGCAGCTCCAGTCGAATTCGTCGAACGTGAATTCAATGCCGAACTTGCGGCCCACGGCTTCCAGCGCGCGCAATCCCTCGGGCATCACTTCCTTGCCGATGCCGTCGCCGGGGATGACTGCGATGCGAAATTTTTTCATGGTGGTATTCCTGTGGTAATCAAAATTGAGTCAAAACCAAAAACAAAGGGCAGCCGGAGCTGCCCTTGATAACCCGCTGCCGGCGAGACTACGCGGCTGCGGCTGGTTCTGTTGCTGGTTCAGCGGCCGGTTCGGTGGCTTTAGGGGCAATGGTAGCCGGCGTGCGCTTGCCGTATTTCTGGTTGAACCTTTCAACGCGGCCAGCGGTATCGACGATCTTTTGCTTGCCGGTGTAGAACGGGTGGCATGACGAGCACACCTCGACATGCAGATCCTTGCTCATGGTGGAGCCGGTTGTCCATGTGGCGCCGCAACTGCACGCAACGTTAAGTGCATTGTATTCAGGGTGAATTTCGACTTTCATGGCGGTATCCTGCGGGGTTGCCCCGGAGCGAAAAAAAGGTTGAATTATCAACGATTTTAGCTACCGAAGCAAGGGCCTTTGACCGGGCGCCCAGTTCTCCAGCAGGGCGCAGCAGCGACCGATGGCCTGCTTGCCGGTTTCGGGAGAGACCTGCCAAAACAATGAGTTACCGGAGATGCTCGACAGCGCGATGAAATAAAGCTCTCCGGGCCGCGTTTCGAGCGTAAAGCGACCGTTGTCGTAGCCCATGCCCGTAAGCGTGTGTTTTCCCGGCTCAACATTCACCCGAAAAAAGGTTCGCGGAAGGGTGGCGCCGACGAGTCTGCCATTGATCCACAGCACGGTATCCCAATCTGAATTGTCAAATTCGGGGCGATAAACATACAAGGTCGAGTGCGCGGGAGCGCTGGCGAACTGGCTGGCTTCGGCGTCGCGCTCGCGCGAGGCTTGCGGGGTGGAGGCGCAGCCTGTCAGCAGCAGGACGATGGAGAAAAGCGCAACTGACAAGGTGCATGCGAGGCCCCTTGGTTTTCGCAAAGTTTTACCGTGCAAAAGCACGGTCAACTGTTGGGCTGCGACGTGCCCGCGCATTTCTCTTGTCCTACAGCAATTGCCCACTGTTCACGAGTCTGCGCCCGGTGTCCTCGCTGATCTGCTGTATTGACATGCCTCTTACGCCATCACGTATGCCGCCATGCACCGTGTGTTGCACGTAATAAATCTTGCCCGCCTCGGCCCGCACGTTTGCCGTGGCGGTCGAGGGGCCGAATCCTTCAATACGGTGAGTGCCGGGGGCCACTTCCCAGCGGTAATAGGTGCGCGGATGCGTTGTAATCGTTCCGACATTGCCGAGGACAATGGTGCCGGCGTTCGGCGAATCCACAGTCGCGCGCGCGATGTAAATGACTGCCTTGTCGGGCACCGGCTCGAATCGTTTTGCCTGGATATCCTGCGGGGTAGGCGGGAGCTGCGCGCAGCCCGCCAATAGTATTGCTACGGCCAACATCGCACGCCACATAAGGCCTCCTCGTTCGGTTAGGCACATCCAAGGAAGATGCTACTACTCGACTCGTGGCGTGACAATACAATCCGGCTCATCCGTGCGGCTAGGTGAAAGCGCGCGAAATTTTTGTAAGTATGTGTTTTTATTTTGTAATTTTATACGCTGGCAATGGCAGGGCGTCGCAATTAACAAGCACAAGCGACACTTTGATGAGGCGGCTGCCCCCGCGGTAGTGATCAGGGTCCGGTAACTTGCAGGGCTGCCTAACCACGCCGCATGGAATCAAAAAACTCGCTGTTGGTTTTTGTGGCGCGCACTTTGTCGAGCAGGAATTCGGTGGCTTCGAGCTCATCCATCGGGTAGAGCAGTTTGCGCAGCACCCAGATTTT
>CAWUUY010000024.1:0-3274 GCA_963924885.1 uncultured Burkholderiales bacterium
CTCGTTTTCCTTGTAATCAAAAGTCATGCGCATCAGCGGCTGGCCGAACACATTTTTGTAGGTCGGGTCAAGGTCGTAATAGTTGTAGCGGTTCGCCATCACACTGCCGCTGGAACTGATGTTCATGGCGCTGTTGTACCACTTGGCGCTGGCGGCCTTCCATGCCGTGCCCCATTGCGGCGTGCCGCCGGGCAGCGGACGGTAGCTGATGGGCCGGCCGTTAGTCATGCCGCCGGACAGCGTGGCGCCGCCGACGTAGCCGTACGGCGCGCGGTCAAATTGCCAGTTCTCATGAAAATCGTCGGCGACGATACTCAGCCCGCCGGTGGACATGAATGGATTGAAGTGCTTGCCCTCGAAGAACAGTGTCGCGCCCGCGCCGGTTTGATAACAATAATTCTTGCCCACCAACCCCTTTTGGCTCACCGGATCATAGGGCTGGCCGATTTGCGACAGCAGCATCAAGTGCACGTTGTTGATTGCGTACGCGCACAGGATCACGATGTTCGCGGGCTGCTCGAATTCCTCGCCAGTGAGCGTGTTGGTGTAGGTGACACCGGTGACTTTTTTGCCCGTCGAATCCTTCAGCACCTTGGTCACCCACATGTGCGTGCGCATTTCAAAATTCGGATTGCGCAGCGCGATCGGAATCACGGTGAAATGCGGGCTGCCCTTGGCGTTTGATTCGCAGCCGAAACGCTCGCAGAACCCACAGTATTCGCAGGCGCCAAAGCGCACGCCGTCGGGGTTGGTGTAGGGGCGTGACGCGTTGGCCGTCGGGCGTGGAAACGGGTGGTAGCCATTGTTCTTCGCCGCCGCCTCGAACAGATCACATGCGAGGCTGGGCTTTAACGGCGGGATCGGATACTCGCGCGCGCGTGGCGCTTCGAACGGATTGCCGCCTTGCTGTATCTTGCCCTTGAGGTTGCCGGCCTTGCCCGAGATGCCCGCGACGTATTCAAACTTGTCGTAGTGCGGTTCGAGTTCGGCGTAGCTGATGCCCCAATCCTGAATCGTCATGTCGGCTGGGATGTAATCCTTGCCGTAACGCTCTTCGTACAGCGTGCGTATCTTGAATTCGTTATCGGACCAGCGCCAAGTGTGACCATTCCAGTGCGAGCCTGCGCCGCCCACGCCCTGCCCCGGCAGAAACGAGCCCAACCGGCGCATCGGCAGCGCCTCCTGCTTCACGTTATTGCGGATGGTGAGCGTATCGACCGCCGCATCCTGCATCAGATCGTTGCGCGCGCTGTAACGTAGCTCGTCCCGCACGCGCGGCACGGAAAAATCATCCGCTGTGCTGCGCATCGCGCCGCGTTCAAGCGCCACCACCTTCATGCCCGCTTCGCTCAACTCCTTGGCGAGGATGCCGCCGGTCCAGCCCAAGCCCACCAGCACGACATCGACTTCTTTTAGTTTGGTTGGCATACCCGCCTCCCTGGAACCACTCTGATGATAATAAAAAAGTTAAATTAAACAGATACTTACATTACCTCATCGCTGTCAGCAGATAGGCCACCAAATCCGCGCGCGCCTTGGCATCGGGCATGCCGGAGTACGGCATGCGATTGCCCGGCACCACTTTCTGTGGATCGGCAACAAACTCGTTCAACGAGTCTCGCGTCCAGGTGATACCGCTGCGGTTCATCGCGGGCGAGTAACGAAAATCCGTTCCTTCGCCGGCCTTGCGACCGGCGACACCATACAGCGTGGGGCCGATGGTGTCGGTGGCCGCGCGATCCGGCGAGTGACAGGCCGCGCATTCTTCGAACAATTTTTGCCCGCGATTTGCGTCCTGCGCGGTTGCCGCGTTAGCGGCGCTCAGCGTTGATACAAGGATTAATGGCAGCGCGTTCTTAATCTTCATGCACACACCCGTCCGGTTTGATTTTAGATGTAGCGGATAACGATGGCATTCACCGCGTGCCGCCCGCCTAGCTCAAATCAGAAATACCAAGCGGCTCGGCGACAAATTTCTTGTCGCGGAATTTGTCGATATTTTGTGCATGCACCGCCACCACACCGGGAAAGCCGATCATCTTCCAGCTGGCCTTGTTGCGGTTGCCACCGTAGATCGGATCGGAATACATGCCTTCGATCACTGTCTGATACATCGTGCTGAAAAACATATTGGCAGGCAGGCCGCTGTCGAATTTGATCTTGTTGCCTTGCAGGCCGACCAGCACCTCCTGCTTTTGCGCCGCTGACAGTTGATCGAAACTCTTGGAGTAAGTTTTCTTGCAATACGCGTTGGTGGCGGCGATGCCCGCACGATACAGCTCGGCGGGCCGCAGCGGCAACTGGTAACCTTGATTCGGATGCCCCAGCTTCCACGGCCCCTGCATGTACATGCGGTCGCCCTTGCCCCAGCCGCCGCCGAGCGCGCGATCGATGAATATATTGATACCGAGATCGGTGCCCTTGGGCGAATATTGATCCGCCGGCACCATGTGATCGACCACCGCTTCGACAAACGCAGCTTCATCGAGACTTAAAAACGAATACCCGGGATGCGCTGGTGGAGCCGCCGGTTTATGCTGCGCCTCCGCCGCGCCCGGCGCGAAACCTACGGCCGCCGTGGTGGCAACCGCGCCGCCAGCCAAAGTGCCCTTCAGAAATTCACGCCGATTGATACCGTCGTCTTTCATGGCGATCTCCCCTTTGAAATGACATGCCAGATTGCGCTGGCAATATAGCCTAGAACTTTCCATCGTGCGACGAAAACGCGATGGTGCAGGGCTTGTCCGAACGATTGCTCCACGCATGATTCGTGCCGCGCTGCACCACTGTATCGCCCGCCTTGAGGTTAACCTCCTGTTTATCCAGCACCAATGTGATTTCACCTTCGAGCACCAGGCAAAAATCCAGCGTGCGGGTTTTTTGCATGTACGAATGACGCGCCTTGGCCGAGTAAGTGGACGCGCCCGGCGATCCCATCGCAACAAAGTACGCCTGCACTTCCTTCGCGCCGGCTTTGTAACTCGCGTCCGGCGGAAACGTCACCACGCGGCAAACCGATCCGCCAGGCGGCGGTTCCAGTGTGTGCGGCAGGTGCAAGGTGTCGGTAATGCCCTCGATGCGCGCGGGCGTGCGATCGGTCATCCAGATGCGCGTGGAAGAAAATCCGGGGCGCGCGGGATCGGTGCGCACATCCGGCGACGGACCGTCGGCGATGCATTTCGATTTGGCGTGTATGCCGGGTCCGTCGTCTATCGTGACCAGGCGGCGAACGGGTCGGGTTGTTGGTGTCATGATGGTCTCCTCAGCCTTCGAA
>CAWUUY010000025.1:0-22438 GCA_963924885.1 uncultured Burkholderiales bacterium
ACGCGCCTGTCGTCTCGTCCTTGCGCGTAGCACTGAAAATCGCGGCGAACAAATCCTTGGGCACGATGGGCTTGGTAAGGTAGGCGTTCATGCCGATTTCCATGCATGACTGCATGTCCGTGGCCAGCGCATTGGCGGTTAGCGCGATGATCGGCAGTTCCGCCGCCGACAGTTTTTCGCGGATGATCCTGGTCGCCTCCTTGCCGTCCATCACAGGCATGTCCAGATCCATCAGAACAGCATCAAATTTTTTCTGGTCGCGCAATATTGCATCCACCGCTTCCTGACCGTTCTGAGCGATCTCGATGGTCACGCCCTGCTTCTGAAGCAAGGTTCCCGCCACCACCTGATTGAGCTTATTGTCCTCTACCAGCAGGACCGACAGACCGGTGAGATCGATGCTGCGCTCATCCGCGTGACCAGCGGCGTCCTCTTTTTCAGCAGGCAATCCGAACGGCAGTTCCACCCAGAAGCGGCTGCCTTTGCCGGTCTCGCTTTCCACGCCGATGGCGCCACCCATGCTGGTGGCGAGATGCTGGCAGATGGCAAGGCCCAAGCCCAGCGTGCTGACCGTGGGCGCAGCGGTGGGGCCGCGCGAGGGTGTGCCGAGCAACGCAGCCTGTCGTTCAGCCGAAAGTCCGGGGCCGGTGTCGATAACGGCAATTTTCGCGGTGACGCGATCGGTCGTACGCGAGATGGCCCGCACATCCAGCGTGACCGAACCGTGCTCGGTGTACTTGATGGCGTTGCTGATGAAGTTATTGAGAATTTGCGCCACGCGCACCGGATCGTCCGTCACCCGCGCGGGAAAGCCGGGATCCACCAGCACCTGGAACAACAGGCCTTTTTCCAGCGCCATGGTGCTGAAGATGCCCTGAACGTTTTCGGTGATATCGCGCATGCGAAACGGCGTTTTCTCGAGGATCAGGTGTCCCGACTCGATCTTGGAGAAATCAAGCACGCTGCTCACCGTACCCATCAGCGAGTGCGCGGCGGCCAGAATCTTGACCAGGTAATTTTGTGTTGACCTTGGCGGATTGTCGCGCGGCGCGATGTTGGCGAGGCCGACGATGCTGTGCAGCGGCGTGCGCACCTCGTGGCTGACGTTGGCGAGGAACGCGCTTTTCGCCTGCGTGGCGGCTTCTGCCGCCTCTTTGGTACGCGTCAGTTCGTCGCGGGTCTTGTGATAGTCGGTGGCCGCCGAGGTGAGCGTGGCATTGTAGGTGTTGATATGGTCGAGTTCCTATCGCGCCTGTTGCAGGTCGGCGTCATTGCGAAAGGCCAGTTCGAGCGCGTTGCCCAGCACCACGTGATAGACGCGCGCCACGATCAGCAGCAGAATCATCACGGCGAACATGGCGCGGCTATCAGCGGCGCGGCGGGGCCGCCGGCGATGAGGATCAACAGCGCGGACAGCGCCAGCGTGAGCCCGCAGTAGGTGGCATACACATGCCAGAGGGCGGCGAGTGTGGGCAGCGCGGCCGCGGCCATGCCGGTGAGTACCACGGCAACCGCGATGCGAAGATGGGGTTGCGTGGATAACAGGAACAACAGTCCTGTAAATCCCCAGGTGGCGCCCGACAATGCCGCGCAGGCCAGCGCTGGTGCCAGATTCTGATTTGGTCGGCGCCGGGTTCCGCACGGCGCAAGCCCTTGCTTAGCAAAAACCACAAAGCCACCGCAGCCATCGTGATGGCTAACCAGCCGCCCGCCCAAGCCGGGCCGGGTTTATCCCACGCCAACGCGGCGATGGCCGCCGCGCCGATGAACGCGGCAACCGCGCCGACAATATCCAGACAAAGAACGGTGTAGACGCGTTCGGCAAAGATCAGGGCATCCACGCTGGGCACCCGCTTTGTTGTTATTGATCCCGCTGCCGCCATATTGGTTTGCCGCAATCTTCCATGCCACGTGACTGAACGCGATTGTATGCGCAACAATCCCGCCGCGCCACTGCGAGGCGCGCGGTTACCCTGGGGTTATACGTCCTGCGGGCTCGCGACTGCCGCCGAGCTGTGCTTCGCAATGTCACGCACGGGTTTGGCGCCGCTGATGCTACGTCCTGTTGGTGCCCACGTACATATGGCCGCGCCCGGCGCCCAGATGGTTTTGTATTCGCCCGGCACAAAAAATTCCACGAAGGCCATTTCTTCGTCACCTTCGCTGCGCAAATAGTGACGCTCGCGGTCCGCGTAATAAATCAGGTCGCCCTTGCGCACGGCGAACGGCGATTCGTTGGCCCAAGCGGTGCCGCGGCCTTTGAGCACATACATGAAATGTTCCGCGCCTTCATGGTGGTGATTAGATGCCTGCGTGCCCGGCGGGTAAATAATAATCTCGCCCTTGATCGCCTTGGTGCCAAAGAGCTTGGGTGTGGCCACGTAGATGCGCTTGCGCGCGTCGTGTTCGGAATCGAGCATCGGCTCGCGCGTCCAATCGACGATTTTGAACGGCGGCGGGGATTGCGTGAACGCGGCATCAAAGCGCGCGGCATCGGGTACGGTGGCATGAATCAGCGTGACGCCCGATGAATCCGCGGGCGCGGCGAGCGTGCCGTGAAAGCCGGGCGGCAAAAACACGATGTGCGCTTGCGTGAGCGATTCCTGCGTGCTGTCATGCGCCAGCGTGGCGCTGCCGTCGAGTATTTGCACCCAGGCGAGATCGGTCGCGGCAATGGCGAGCGCGTGCGTGCCGCCGGCGTCGACGGTGAGCCGGTCGAGCAGCACCTTGCCGTCTTGCGTATGTTGCGCGGTCAGCAGGGGCTGGCGCTTGACTTTGGGCGCCACGCTTTCGGCGGCAACGGTGCTTTCATTGATGGTGAGGGCCACGCGTATGTCTCCTTTATTTCTCCCTTGGGCCGCCACTGTAGCGGCGCGCTCTGCGCAATGCAAATGATTGTGCTACATTATTCCTGTATCAATAATTCATCTTAAGCATTTGTTTTTAAACAATAAAATTTATGAGCGATATTCGTGTTACCGCGATCGTGCCCGCCGTCGGCGCGATGATCGAAGACATTGATCTGACGCGCATGGGCGACGCTCGGTTTGCGCCTGTGCATGCCGCGTTGATGACGCATCAGGTGATTTTTTTTCGCGATCAGCAATTTAACAAGGAAAACCTATTGGCGTTTGCGCGGCGCTGGGGCGAGCCGCAGGCGGCCACGGAGTCGTCGTTCGGCAAGCTGGAAGGCTTTCCCGAAATCGATGTGCTCGATTACGATGCGGCGCGCCCGCCGTATGTCACCAAGGAAATGTGGCACACCGATTTCACCGGGCGGGAAAAGCCAACGATGGGCTCGGTGCTGTACGCGCTGGACGTGCCTGAGTCCGGCGGCGATACGATCTGGGTAAGTCTTGCCGCCGCGTATGACGCGTTGTCGGAACGCATGAAAAACTATCTCGCGGGCCTGCGCGCGGAACATTGCACCATCAAGGCATTCGGCGACGACATCCGCAGTAACTTGTGGAAAGACGAGGCCGGTCAAAAACGCTTTGAACAGATCAAACAGCTTCCACCGGTGGATCATCCGGTAGTGCGCACGCATCCGGTGAGCGGACGCCGCGCATTGTTTGTGAACGAGGGCTACACTACCCGCTTGCTCGGCGTCGAGCGCCGCGAAAGCGAGGCGGTGCTGAACTATCTGTTCGATCACTTGCGCACACCGGAATTTCAGATCCGGCATCACTGGAAAAAAGGCGATCTGGTGGTGTGGGACAATCGCATCACGCAGCATTATGCCGTCGCCGATTATTCGCAGCGACGGTTGATGTACCGCATCACACTCAAGGGCGATCAGCCCATATAAATCGGGGTGGCGGAACCCCAGCAGGCACCGGAGAAAATATGTTTAAAAACAAACACTTAATAAATTCGTTGGTTGCAGGCACCTTGGCGCTGCTGTCCGCGACGGCAAGCGCTGCGGAGACTTATCCCGCGCGTCCGATTCGCGTGATCGTGCCGCTGCCGCCGGGCACCGCAACGGATTTTATTTCGCGCACCTTGAGTATTCCGCTCTCCGATCTCTACAAGCAACAAATCGTGGTGGACAACCGCCCTGGCGCGGGTGGCCTGATCGGCAGCGGCCTTGCAGCCAAGGCCACGCCCGACGGCTACACGCTGGTGATGGTGGCGCCGCCGCACACCATGGCGACGTTGTTGAATCCCAATCCGCCGTACCACCCGGTGAAAGATTTCACGCCGGTGGCCGGCATCGCGCTGGTGCCCAACCTGCTGGTGGTGTCCCCCAACCTGCCGGTCAAAACTGTGATGGAACTGGCCACGCTGTTGCGTAACAGCCCCGGCAAGTATAATTTTGCCTCGGTAGGCGTCGGCTCGCTGGCGCATATCGGCGGCGAAATATTCAACCGCGCGGCTAATACCAAACAGGTACACATACCGTTCAAGTTTTTGGGCGATGCGTTCACCGAAACCATGGCCGACCGCGTGCATTACTTTTTGTTCACCGTGCCGTCCGCATCGCCTATCGTGCGCGAAGGGCGTCTGCGCGCGCTGGCGGTGAGCGGATCGAAACGCTCCTCCGCATGGCCCAATTTGCCGACGGTGGCCGAAGCCGGATTGCCGGAAGCCACCTCCGACGGCTGGTTCGGCCTGATGGGGCCGGCGAGCGTGCCAAGAGCCGTGGTCGCGCAACTTGAACGCGATGTTTCCAAGCTGCTGCGAGAACCCAGGATCCGCGATGCCCTGGCTAAAGGCGGCGCGGAAGTGCCTGACGATACCTCCTCGGCGGCGTTCTCCAAGCTGATGCGGGTGGAGTACGATCGCTACGTGCTGCTGGTGAAAGAGGCGGGGCTGAAAGCGCAATAGGAGAACATGATGGAAATCAAGCGCACCGTCCCGTCCTTCACGCCGGAAACCGCCGCGCAAAAAGTGCGCATGGCCGAGGACGCCTGGAACACGCGCGACCCCGATCGTGTGGTGCTGGTCTACACCGAAGACACCCGCTGGCGTAACCGCGCGGAATTTCCGGTGGGGCGAGAGGAAGTGCGCCAGTTCCTCTTGCGCAAGTGGGCCAGATAACTCGACTACCGACTTATCAAGGAGCTATGGGCCTGCGCCGGCAATTGTATCGCGGTGCGCTTTGCCTATGAACATCACGACGACGCCGGGCAATGGTTTCGTTCATACGGCAACGAAAACTGGGAATTCAACGAGCAGGGTTTCATGATGCACCGCCATGCCAGCATCAATGATTTGCCGATCAAGGAGTCAGAGCGCAAATTTCATTGGCCGCTGGGGCGGCGGCCGGATGCGCATCCGGGGTTGAGTGATTTGGGGTCGTGAGGCGATTCCCATCTACTCAACAACAACGCTTTTCCCAAACAAGCGCATGAACTCAACCACCGGCACGTGGATTTTGCCGTTCACGTTGCTGGCGGCTACGGACAATGTGCGTTGATCGATGGCCGGATCGTTCGCAGGTATCGTTGTCTTGAGGCCGGTGGTGTCGCCCGCATGCACCGTACCGCCCACGCGCAGAAAACGCTCGCCGGGTTTGATATTGACGGCGACTTTGTTGTAGGTGACGGTCTTTACCGAGACGAGGTCTGACGGCGCGCGGTTGTAGGCATGCACGTCGTATACCTTGAAATCCGCCGTGCCATAGAGATTGGCAAGGTCATCCAGCGCGGCGGTGAGCGTGCCGTTTTGGTTTATCGGTGCGCTGGCGAGCTTCACCGAGGCGGTCGAGCCGCCGGCAGTCGTCACCATGGCAGTTGTCCGGCCTGCGGCGAGGCGGACGCTCTCGATGTTCCGGGCGGGTGTCTTGTTCAGCGCGCGCTCGAAAAAATCAAAGGTGATTTGATACAGCGAAGCCGGGCCGTAGGAATGGTGCCCGTTCTCCACGGTCACGAGCGTGAGATTGCGCAACACGTCTTTCACGTTCTGCTGGTACCACGGCTGGCAGGAATCCCGCGGCGTGCCCGCATAGAACACGGTGATATCTGCCGCGAAGCACGAGATCAGCGCCGGCATGTCGCGTATCGGGTCCTTGAGATCGGCGGCGAAGGGCTTGTTGCCGCCGGGCGCGGTTGGCGCCATGGCCTTGAAGAGATGCCCGTGCCGCAGCACAAAATTCATCGTGCCTGCGCCGCCCGCGGAGTTGCCGAAGATGAACATCCGGTTCGGATCGATGTTGTAGTCGCGCTTGACCAGGTTCAGCGTGTGCAGCATGGCCTGCTCGCCGGGGCCGCTGCCCCACACCGGGCTGCGCGTCCAGCCGTTTGGCGACAGCACGATGTAGTTGTAATGATCGGCGTAGTCCTCGAACGTCACCACGCCCGGTACCGGCGATGGCTGGTTTTCCAGATGGTCGTTCGGCCGCTCGAAGGGCGCGTTCTCGTTGCCGGTGCCGCCATGCAGCATGAAGGTGAATTTGCTAGGCGTCTTGGGGTCGTAGTTCTTCGGCACATACAGCCGGTAGTTGAGAATGCGATCAACCACCATGGTGGTGTTGATGTCCTTGCCTTGCCCGTCGGTTTTGCCGCTGAACACCGTCATGTCGCCGACGTAGTAGGCGTTCCACAGATTGCCCTTGGTGATCGCGCCATTGAGAATGCCGTTCATGGTCTGCACGCGACCGGCGGTGATTGGCGTGTTCGGATAGCGGCCCGTGTATTTCGGGTTAAACAGATCATCCGCCGTGTCGCCTGGGCCGACGTGGCTGACTGCCAGATAGCCGCTGGCAGCGGTATCGTCGGTGATGGTTTTGCCGAGGGATTTCATGAAGCTCGCCAGCGGCACGTAGATGCGACCCTGGTGTTGCACGGGCGCGATGTCGAGTGTCGTCGCAGTGGGAGGGCTCGTTGCGGCCACGGCGGATTTGTCGATGGCGTTGCGGTCGGTCGTGGTGGCGTGCGTGGCGGATGACACCGTTGCCGCCGTGCTCGCCAGCGAGTAGCGGCCCTGCCACGCGATCTTGGTGTAGTCGAGGCGCGGCGCGCGCGACCCCGACCCGGCGGCAACGCGCTTGCGGAAAAAGTGGTGCTCTACGGCGAACTGCTGTGTGGCGGCGTCCACCGTGTAGCTGAAGTAGGGCGCGTATATCTTGCGCAGATCGGCGAGCGCCACCATCAGCACGCCGTTGCGGGTGAACGGCTTGAGGTCAAGCTCGTAGCGAATCATCGCCCCGGCGTTGTTGTAGCGCAGCGAGGGATCGAATGGATAGAAGGTATCGAAAAAAGTCGTTTGGTTGTAGCGCTCGGTGCCATTAAACAGCACCGAGTTCTTGTCGTGCGAGTAGTCGAGGTAGCCGCTGATCGGACGGCTGTTCGTTTCAGGCATGGAGGACGTGGTGGCGCAGCCGGTGAGCATCAATGGCATGCAGGCGAGTAATGTCACGCATAGCGATGCGCGAACGAGAGTCATCAAGGGTTGCCTCCGTGGGGATTGTCTTGCAGGGACTTCTTTGTGCTTAACGTTTTTACGTTATTGGCTATTCGTCGTATGCCCGCCAAGGTTCAATGGAATCGGCTGCGATGTCAAATTGTCGGCGCGAGCTACCACCGCGTCGCTGGCGCCTTGGGTGTTGTGTTGAGTTGCGCGTCGCGTTCGTCGCGCCACGCCGCGAACAGCGTCGCAAGCTCATCTGGCAGGGTTGCCGCAAATTCATTGTCCAGCGGGTAGTGCGGCATGGATCGCGCCACGGCATCCAGCACCAATGCCGCCTGACGCGCATCCCGGCGAGTTTGAGGATAGTTGACCGGTGGTGATGCGTTTCCACTGGAAGACGAAATCGAGCGCATACGATGCGCGAGGTTGGCGATAACGACGCGGTGGTCGTCGTTGAAGTCCTGGAGCCCGCTGGAGGTGTCAGTGGCCATGCGAATAATTTATCCGTAAAAACCGTATTGTTTGGTGTTTGCGTATAAGTTGTCTAAAGTCAATTAGTTATACCAATATTTCCTATGAAGATAAGCGTGTTATCACGTTTACGCTCGCCACGGCTCCAGGCTCTCCGCATCAATGCCAAACTTCCGAATAGCGCCGCTCACAGCAGCCGCTGGCACCACCTCCTGATCCGCCAGCGCTTTCAGCGCGGCCACCACGACATGCGCGCGATCGACTTCAAAAAACCGCCGCAATAACTCGCGCGTGTCGCTGCGGCCAAAGCCGTCAGTGCCAAGCACGGTGTACGGGCGATCCACCCACGCGCGTATCGGCTCGGCGAAGTTGCGCACGTAATCCGTGGCGGCGACGACGGGGCCGGCGTGGTCGCGCAGGCTTTGTTCGACCCAGCTTACGCGCGGGGGCGCTTCGGGATGCAGGCGGTTCCAGCGTTCGCAGGCGGCGCCGTCGCGCGCAAGTTCGATGAAGCTGGTGACGCTCCAAACGTCGGCGGCGATTTGATATTCGCTTTCGAGGATTTCGGCCGCGGCCAACACTTCGCGCAATATCGTGCCGCAGCCCATGAGTTGCAAGCGGTGTTTGTGTTTGCCGCCGGCTTTTAATAAATACAGGCCGCGCAGGATGCCTTGCCCGGCACCCGCAGGCATCGCCGGCATACGGTAATTTTCATTGGTAACGGTGAGGTAATAGAACACGTCTTCCTGTTCATCGAGCATGCGGCGCAGGCCGTCCTGAATGATGACGGCGAGTTCGTAGCCGTAGGTGGGGTCGTACGACACGCAGTTGGGGAAGGTGGCGGCGGTGACGTGACTGGAGCCATCCTGATGCTGCAAACCTTCGCCGGAGAGCGTGGTGCGCCCGGAGGTGGCGCCGATTAAAAAGCCGCGTGCGCGGCTATCACCGGCCGCCCAAATCAAATCGGCGACGCGCTGAAAGCCGAAGATGGAATAAAAAATATAAAACGGCACCATGGTCACGCCATGCGCGCTGTAGGCGGTGGCGGCGGCGATCCATGACGACATCGCGCCGGCTTCGGTGATGCCTTCTTCGATGATCTGGCCGTTTTTGGCTTCTTTGTAATATAGCAGTTCGTCGCGGTCTTCGGGTTCGTACATTTGCCCGGTGGACGAATAAATCGCAAACTGGCGAAACAAGGTTTGCATGCCGAAGGTGCGCGCTTCGTCGGCGACGATCGGCACGATGTGTTTGCCCAGTGGCGGCAATTTCAGCAGTTGCGACAGCAGCGCAACAAAACTCATGGTGGTAGATTCCTCACGCTCGTGTGAGCCTTCGATGACACGCGCGAACGATTCCAGCTTTGGTGCCGGCAAGGCCGGCGCGGTGCGCACACGCGCCGGCATGGCGCCGCCTAGGGTTTTGCGGTGTGCATGTAAGTATTTTATTTCATGGGAGTTTTCATCTGGCTTGTAAAAACGCAGCGCGGCCACGTCGGCATCCGACATAGGCAGCGCAAAGCGATCTCGAAATGCGAGCAGCGCATCGGTCTCCAGCTTCTTCGCCTGATGCGCGGTCATTTTACCTTCGCCCCACTGGCCCATGCCGTAGCCTTTTTTGGTTTGCGCGAGGATCACCGTCGGGCGTCCGCGGCTTTTGGTGGCGGCGTGATACGCGGAATAAATTTTCAGCGGATCATGGCCACCGCGCCGCAGCCGGTCGATGTCCGCATCGGACAGGTCCGCCACCAGCGCCTGCAATTCGGGATATTTGTTGAAAAAATGTTCGCGGTTAAAGCGCCCGTCGGTGGCGGCATACTTTTGCAATTCGCCGTCCACCGTTTCGTGAAGGCGTTGCAGCAGCACGCCTTCGGTGTCGCGTGCGAACAGCGTGTCCCAATCGCTGCTCCACAGCAACTTGATCACATTCCAGCCCGCGCCGGTGAACAGACCTTCGAGTTCCTGAATGATGGAGCCGTTGCCGCGGACAGGGCCATCCAAACGTTGCAGATTGCAGTTCACCACGAAAATCAAATTGTCGAGCTTTTCGCGCGAGGCCAGCGACAGGCCGGCGAGCGATTCGGGTTCGTCCATTTCGCCGTCACCGACGAAGGCCCACACTTTGCGATCCGATTGCGGACGCGCACTTTCGAACATTGCGCGATCTTCGAGGTAGCGCATGAATCGTGCTTGGTAGATCGCGTTAAGCGGGCCGAGACCCATCGACGCATTGGGGAATTGCCAAAAATCCGGCATCAGCCACGGATGCGGATACGACGACAAGCCGCCACCGCGTGTTTCCTGCCGGTAGCGCATCAACTGGTCTTCGGATAGCCTTCCTTCGAGATAGGCGCGCGCGTAAATGCCGGTCGACGAATGGGGCTGAAAATACACCAGATCGCCATCCTGCCCAGCACGAAAAAAATGATTCAGGCCGACTTCAAATAAATCGGCCGCCGACGCGTAAGTGGCGATGTGGCCGCCCAATTCGGGATGTTCGCGATTGGCGCGTACCACCATCGCCAGCGCATTCCAGCGCACCAGCGCGGTGATGCGTTCTTCGAGCGCGAGATCGCCGGGGTAGGGCGGCTGCTCCGACAGCGGAATGGTGTTGTGGTAAGCGGTGGTGGCGTTGAACTTGAGCCCACGGCAACTGCGCCGGGCGGTATCAAACAACTGCTGCAAAATAAACTCCGCGCGCGCTTCGCCTTCGTTGGCGATGAGTGATTGCAGGGATTCAACCCATTCACGGGTTTCCTGGGGATCGGGGTCGTTGTTGTATTGGTGGTGGTTCATCATGTGTGTACGGAACGCAGTTTGTGTGTTTTCAACGCCCCGATGGTATGCGCTTATCGCGGGCAGGGGCTTGTGATATTTGCTGGAAAGCCGTACGGAAGAGCAATATTATTCCTGTGATGGTGTTAAATAACGCAAAAAGTTGCGTGTTCGTTTGTAAGTGGGCATATTCGTGCGCAGGTTACAGCCAATTCCCCATTAGGATAAACGGCGCCCAGTAGTACGGATGAACGAAGGTGCCGCCGGGTTTCGCGACGGCGCCCGGCGCGGTCGTCAAACCGCGCTGCGTGGCGTTTCCGGCGCCCCCATCGATCGTTACCTGCCCGCGCAGCAGCGCCAATTGCGTCTGCTTCAGCGCCGAGGCCTTGTTCAGTTTGCCGCCCATGCGCAGGCTGTAGAAGTTTTGCATCAGCAAGCCGGTGCTGGCATCGGCCACCGGCCACAGCGTTGCGATGACGCCTTTTGCGCCCTGCTTTTGCACCAGCGTGCCGAGGCCTTCGACTTCGGCGCCCTGCGCGTTGCGTCCGCCGCCCAGCGCGGTTTCACAGGCCGAGAGTGTCACCAGATCCACGTGCCTGAAATCAAGTTTGTCTTCGCGGATGCGGCTCAGGCTCAATTTATCGCCATCCCCCAGCAACAGAAACGAGGTGGATTCGTTGCCGGGCCTAAAGACAAAATGGCTGGCGATATGCACCAGCGGGTGTTTTTTCGCCAGCGCGTCCTTTAGGCTCGCCACGCTGAACTGTTGGTCCAGCCGCAGGTCGCCGCGCATCAGGCCCGCGGCGCCGTGTTTGACGATGGATTCCAGTTCGGCCTTCACCGCCGGCAGCGCTTCAAAGTCTTCGATCTTGCGCGCAACGCCAAGGCCCGCGATGGTGGCATTTGCGACTGGACGACGTTGCAGATTCTCGCGCGCGACCTCGGTGTAGAGCGCCAGATCATAACGCTCGATCAGATAGCCGCTGCCTTCGTGCAACGCGGCGAACGAGATGTAGCGCAGGCTACCATCCAGCGCGAGCATCAGCGTGCGCGCCTTAGCCTGCGTCAAGTCCGCGGCCAGCGGCGCGATCAACAGCTTATGCAACTCACGCGCCATCGGCTCCGCCGAAATCGACGGATTGCGCAGCGCGACGCGAAAAAATTCGATCTTTTGTTCAAGATTGCGCCGCTCGACGGCGACGCTGCGCGCGATCTGCGTGGCGGCCGTGGTCAGCAGCAGGTTCAAACGGTTCTCGGCGGTGACGTAATGTATGGCCACCGTGCCCGCGCCCAGCGCGGCGAGTGTTTTCCGCAATTCGCGCAGAATCGCATCCGCGCTTGCGGTGTCTGGTTTGCGTGCTGTGCCGAACGCGGTTTCGAGCTCGCGATGGAAGGCACCGAGCCGCGCACCGGCCGCCGCGCGCTCACTGGCGAGTGTGCTGAGCCGCGCTTTCTCGGCATCGGTCACCCCCAGTCTGGCCTTGCGTTCAAGTGCCGCAAGCTCGGCGCCGATGCGCGCGAGTGCATCCATCTGCTGCTGCATGCGCACGTGCCAAGGTTGCTCGAAGGCAGTGAATTTAATGGCGCGTATACGCGAATCGTTCGCGCTGATTAAGCGGATAAAATCGAAAAACTCTTCCTCCTTTAGCAGGTTGAGCACCTGCCGCGCCTCGGAGAGCCGGCCTTGCTCAATCAGCAGATCGGCCAGCGCGCAGTACACCTGCATCTTGTCCTGCAAAAACGCGCCGCGCGTTCCGCGTTCCATACCCACGATGCGCGTGCGCAGGCCCTGTATCGTATTCACCGCCTGTTTGGCGTAGAAGATCCCCAGTTCGCGGCGGCCTTCGCGCGCATGCGCCGCGAGCAGGCCATGCTGTGCGCGCCACAGCGCGTCCGGGCCGTTACGCAGCCGCGCGATGCGCTGCGCGCGCACGCGCAACGGCACGATTTTTTCATGCCGCCCCAGCGCGGTGTTGGTATCGGCCACCGCATTCAGGCTGCGTGCGATATCCGGGTGTTCGCGGCCCTGTTTGTCTTCGCGGATAGCCAGTGCGCGCGGATGCAGCGGCAACGCCTTCGCCGGATCGCGCATCAGGTCGTAAATGCGCGCGATATTGTTCAGATTGGTGGCGACTTCTGGGTGTGATGAGCCGCGCGTTTTTTCGTTGATCGCAAGACCGCGTTGCGCATATGCAAGCGCTTTTTTAAATTCATTCAACGCTCTATGCAGCATCGCCAGATTGTTGAGCGTGGCCGCAACATCAGGATGATGTGCGCCGAATACTTTTTCGCGGATGGACAGCGCGCGCCACGTTAAGGCAATCGCCTTGGGATACTGCCCCAGCGCGCGCAGTACTTGCGCCTGGTTGTTCAGGCTCGTCGCGACGCTGGGATGGTTCTCGCCGAGCAGTTTTTCGAACATCGCCAGCGCGCGCTCGTGCAGCGGCAGCGCCTTAGCGTATTGACCCATCGGCTCGTGTATCGATGCGAGGTTGTTGTAGCCAATGGCGACCTCGATGTGTTCACGGCCAAACACCTGCTCGCGGATTTTCACGCTGCGCTCGAACAGCGGCAACGCCTTGGAGTACTAGCCCAGCGATTTATACACGCCCGCAAGATTGCTGGTGAGTGCCGCTGCGTTGTGATTCACCGGCCCCTGCACCTTGTCGTTGATGACAATCGCCCGCCCATAGATCGGCGCGGCCCTGGCGTAATCACCCAGCGCGTCGAGCGTGCGGCCCAGGTTATTCAGACTCATGGCCACGCCGAGATGTTCCGCCCCCAGCGCTTTTTCGCGGATCGCCAGCGCGCGCTCGTGCAGCGGCAACGCCTTAGCGTATTTGCCCAGTTCCTGATGCGACACCCCCATCGCGGTTAACTCAAACCCAATGTTGGCGTGCGCCGGGCCGAGTTGCTTTTCGCGAACCGCGAGACTGCGTTGCAGATAATCGATGGCGCGTCGGTGCTCGCCGGTGGCCTGATGGGCGGTGCCGAGCGCGAAATAAAACACTTGTAGGTTGGCGGGGTCGGGGCCGAATTCCTTCTCTTTCAAGGCCAGCGCTTTTTCGTATAGCGGAATCGCCTCGCGCGGGGGACTTTTGATCGCGAGGCCGATGAGGTCGCCGATGTTCGCCGGCGCGGCGTCGGAAGAAGGCTGTGCCTGCGCAACGGGCAGCGGCGCGGCGAGGCAGGCGATCACGCAGGCGCGACCTATCCAAACCGGCATTCGCAGATTCATGTCAGGCAGTCGCGTGGTGCGGGAGAGGTTGGCATGGTTCGGTGAATTTTGCTTGAAGCCCGGCGTTATTAGCAATAATATTTGCCGAAATGACCATGACACCGCAGAAAACATCGACGGCGCCGACGGCGACGACAGTGAGGCTGGACGAAACCGACTGGCGTATCCTCGCCGCGTTGCAGGTCGATGCGCGGCTGACCAATGCCGACCTCGCGGAAAAAGTGTTTCTGTCGCCGTCGCCATGCCTGCGCCGCGTGCGTGATTTGGAGCAGGCGGGGCTGATACGCCGCTATGTGACGCTGCTCGATCCGTTGAAACTGGGCCTGACAGTAAGCGTATTCATCCAGGTGAGTCTGGAAAAACAAATGCGTAGCGCGCTCGATACCTTTGAAAATTCGGTGCTGGCGTGCGAAGAGGTGATGGAGTGTTACCTGATGACCGGCGACGCGGATTACCTGTTGCGGGTGGTGGTGCCTGACATGCAGTCGCTGGAGCGGTTTATCGTGGATTACCTCGCCAAGACCCCGGGGGTGTCCAATATTCGCTCCAGTTTTGCACTGAAACAGGTCAAATACAAAACGGCGCTGCCGCTGCCCGTCACGGCACGCGCGTCGTCCCGTTCACGCAGACGGTAGCGCCGCAAGCCGAAATGTCATGGCTTCTTGCCAAGCCGATCACTTTGGCTTAATATACTGATTCTAAAGGAATTTACCCGGATTAGCAGCGCCCAATACTGGGCACAATAAACATGATTACCGATGTATCAACCGTTAAGGAGGCGTACATGTTAAGCAATGCGCAGCGCGAAGATTTGATGGCACTTACGACCAATAAAGAAAACTGGTCGAGGCGCGATTTCATGGCTGGCGCCGCAGCGTCAGGGTTCGCCTTGGCCGCGCAGCCGATCTGCGCGCAAACCATGCTTCAGACGGATACCTTGGAACTCGATCACGGCATGGTGCAGGTGCAGACGCATAGCGGAAACATCCCGGCGTATTTCGCGATGCCAAGCAAAATGGCGTTGCCGGCGCGCTGGTCGTCGTTGCCGATCGTACTGGTGGTGCAGGAGATTTTCGGCGTACACGAGCATATCAAGGATGTATGCCGTCGTTTTGCGAAACAGGGATACCTCGCGGTGGCGCCGGAGCTTTTCCATCGGCAGGGCGATGTGTCGCAGCTCAAGGACAACAAGGAGATTTTTGCCAATGTGGTGAGCAAGGTGCCGGATCAGCAAGTCATGCGCGATCTAGACGCCACGGTGCGCTGGGCCGAACTGAAAGGCGGCAGCCGTTATAAACTGGGAATCACGGGGTTTTGCTGGGGCGGGCGCATTACCTGGCTCTATGCGGCGCACAACGACTATGTGAAAGCGGGTGTTGCTTGGTATGGCCGGTTGGTGGGGGACAAGAACGCGATGACCCCCACGAACCCGATCGATGTGGTGTCCAATATCAGGCCGCCGTTGCTGGGACTGTATGGCGGCGCAGATGCCGGCATCTCGAACAACACGGTGGAGCAGATGAACGCCGCGCTGAAAAAAGCGGACAAGCCGTCGATGATTCATCTCTACCCCGACACGCCGCACGCATTCCACGCCGACTATCGTCCGAGTTATCGCCAGAGAGAAGCCTGGGATGCCTGGGATCGTTGTCTTGCCTGGCTCAAGAAGAACGGCGTCTCGGCTTAACCGACTCGTCGTCAAACAAAACGCCTGTTGCCGACATCGGCAACGGGCGTTTTGTTTTCGGCGGACTCATCGCATGAGTGATTTCACGCGCCCGTATGCCACATTGCCGCTTGCGCAACGCATGAGCGGCATCGAACCGTTTTATGTGATGGCGCTGCTGGCGCGCGCGCGGGCGCTGGAGGCGCAAGGGCGCGACATCGTACATATGGAAATCGGCGAGCCGGATTTTCCCACGCCGCGCCCGGTGTGCGAGGCCGGCATGCGCACGCTGGATGCGGGCGAACTTTTTTATACGCCCGCGCTGGGCATGCCAGCGCTACGCGAGGCGATTGCTGGGTTTTACCAAACTCGCTACGGCATCGAGGTGTCTCCCGAACGCGTGGTTGTAACCTCGGGATCGTCCGGGGCTTTGCTGTTGACGATAGCGGCGCTGGTCAATCCCGGCGATCAGGTGCTGATGGCCGATCCGGGATATCCGGCCAATCGCCATTTCGTGCGCATGATGGAAGGCGAGGCCGTCGGCGTGCCGGTCGGGCCCGACAGCCGTTATCAATTGACGCCGGAACTGGTCGAGCATCATTGGGGCGCGCACACCGTGGCGGCGCTGGTGGCCACGCCGTCCAATCCCACCGGTACGCTGATTCCGCGCGAGCATCTGGCAGCAATGGCGGCGTTCACGCGGCGACGCAATGGCGCGCTCATCGTCGACGAGATTTATCACGGGCTGGTGTACGAGGAATCCGCCGTTACCGCGCTCGGCGTGCCGGGCGCTGGGGACAACGTTTTTATCATCAACAGCTTTTCTAAATATTTCAATATGACCGGATGGCGCTTGGGCTGGATGGTGGCGCCGGAAGCGTACGTGCGCGAGCTCGACAAGCTCGCGCAAAACATCGTGTTGTCCGCGTCTACGCCCGCCCAGATGGCGGCACTCGCAGCGTTACAGCCGGAAACGCTGGCCATCTGCGATGCGCGCCGCGAGGAATTCCGCCAGCGGCGCGATTTTCTGGTGCCGGCGCTGCGCCGCCTTGGCTTTGACATTCCGCAGGTGCCGCAGGGCGCGTTTTACGTTTACGCGGGCTGCGGCAGTCTGACGCGCGACAGCCATGCGTTTGCGCTGGACCTGCTTGAGCAGGCGGGTGTGGCGATTACGCCGGGTGTCGATTTCGGGCGGCATCGGGCGGTGGAGCATGTGCGCTTCGCCTATACGCGCCCGGTTGAGCGCCTGCGCGAGGGTGTTGAGCGCATCGGCATGTGGCTAGCGCGCCGTTGATCGTACGCGCAAGGCCACGGAGATTGTGAGCTGCGCGGAACGAGGGTATATTTGAAAGTGCAGCGGAAACGGCCCCCTACGCGTTTGACCGTACGCTGAGCCCTGCGTGTTGCTACGTGCCCCCTGCGTCACTGATTAAAACACCCGAAACACCGATGAAAACGCCCACCGTTTCCACTATGCTGGAGAACATCCAGTCGCTGATTGAGCGCGAAACTGGCGCGCCGCTCGATCGCTTGGGTTACGAACGCCTGGCGTTATTGCTGAACGATGCGGTCAGAAATACCGTCGGGTTGGCGAGCAAGGATAAGTTCTCGGCGCGCGAGGTGACGGTGCTGCTGACCGACTTGCGCGGCTTCACCACGATTTCTGAATCGCATCCCGCGCCGAAACTGCTTGAGATGCTCAACCGCTATCTGATCAAGATGAGCGAGATTGCGATCAGCCATGGCGGCACCATCGACAAGTTCATGGGCGATGCCATCATGGTGTTGTTCGGCGCCCCGTTTTCGCATGCCGAGGACGTGAAGCGCGCAGTGACCTGCTCCGTGGACATGCAGTTGGCGCTTTTCGAACTCAATCAAACTCATCGTACGGTAGGCATGCCTGAACTCAACATGGGCATCGGCATCAACACCGGCGAAGTGATGGCGGGCCTGCTGGGATCGGAAGTTTATTCGGAGTACACCGTGATCGGTGACGAGGTGAATCTTGCGTCGCGCATCGAAGCCTACAGTCTGCGCGGACAGGTGTTGATCAGCGAGTCAACCTACAAGCGCGTGCGCGATTACGTGACGGCCTCGGAGCCGATGGATGTGTATGTAAAAGGCAAGAAGGATCCGGTGAATCTTTACGAGGTGCTGGCGATCCCGTCGCTGGGCAAAGTGGTGCCTCGGCAGGAAATCCGCAAAAGCCCGCGCGTGGAAACCAATATCCCGTTTGCGTTTTATACCATCGAGGAAAAAATCGTATCCCCTGAAAAACGCGCGGGTACCATACTCGATATCAGTTACAACGGCGTGCTGGCGGCGCTGGAAGGCGATGTGCCCGCGCAGACCGATATCAAGCTGGATCTGAACCTGTCGTTGGCGGGAACCACTGCAACCGACGTGTATGCGCGAGTACTAAAAACCTTCGAACGCGGTGGCCGGCGAGTGGCCAGTATTGAATTCACCTCGGTCAGCGTACAGAGCAATGTCAACATCCGACACTTCGTGCAGGTGCTGATGCAGGGCGGGGTGATGAAGTAGCGGCGTAACGGAGCGGGCTAGGCCGCGAAGGCGCGCACCAGCAGCGATAGGCCGCTCAACAGTAACAGCCCGCCGATAAAGCGTATCGCCTGGTCGCGCGACAGCTTGCCGTGCAGCCGGTGGCCGCACCACAGTCCCAGTGCCATCACCGGCAGCAATAGCGCCGCTGCGATCACCACGTCGAGGCTGAACAGGCCGACGGTGGCGAAGATGGCGATGCGCGCGACCGTGGTGAACGAGAATACCGCCGGTACGGTGGCGCGCACCTGATCGGGCGTGGCGCCGCGCGCGGTGAAAAAGAACACATACAGTGGGCCGCCGACGCCGAATGCCGAAGACGTGGTGCCGGCGATCAACCCGATGGGCGCGCAGGCCCAGCGCGGCAGATGCACCATCGTTTTTTTGTCGATCAGATAATAAGCGCCGAACACCACCACAAAAAATCCCAGGCCCGTGAACAGCCACTGCGTCGGCAGATTCAGCAGCACAAACGCGCCGATCAGCAGTCCGACGAGCAGAAACGGCAGCATCGGCAGGAATTCCTCCTTCCATACGTGCCGGCGCAGCTTGATCCCCATGCTAAAGGCGCTGACGCAATCGAGCACCACTACCACGGGAATCACGAACTTCAACGGCAGAATGTGCGCGAGCAGCGGCACCGCGATCAGCGTGGAGCCGAAGCCCGATATGCCGAAAATAAGGTAGGCCAGCAGAACGATCAGCGGCGCAAAAATCAGGACTTCAGTGCTGGGCATGGAAGGCGCGGCATGGAATAGCATCGAATGGAGCATCGAGTATAACTGCTCGCGTTAGAATCGCGTGTTTACGAAACTCGCGGTCAGCCGTTGTGGGGTGGTGAGCAGGCAAATGATGAAACGATTACCCTTGATGGTGTTTGCAGGCGCGGCGCTCTGGTTCAGCTCCGTCGGCGCGGTTGGCGTTCGTGTGCAAACGCCCGTACTACAACCGGTGGTGCCCGTGCAGCCCGCCGCCGATCCCAAGGCCGCGGCAACGGCCAAAGTGCAGGCTGCGCGCGCGCAGCTGGAAAAAAACCGCGCGCAGCTCAAGCAGGAGCGTAAGGCGCTGGAGGACGTGCGCAAGACCGGCGATAAGGCGAAGATCGATTACGCTGGCAGCCGTGTGCGCACAAGCCAATCGCAGTTCAATCGCAGCCAATCGCAAGTGCGCGAAAGTCAGGAAGCGCTGGCGAAGCTGGAACAACGGGAAAAGGAGGCCGCCAAGGCGCGTGGCGAGGCGATGCGTGCACAGCAGGCGCAAAAGCGCGCCGTGAATGCCAAGGCGCGCGACGAGCGACGCGCCTCGACCGCCAAGGCGCAGGCCGCCGTGGATGCAAAAAAAGATGTCAAGAGCGCTGAGCGCGATGCGCAACAACCGGACCGGGAAGCCGCCCAAAAACGCGGCGAGGCGATCCGCGCCGAGCAGCAGGCGCAAAAAGATCTGAACAAGGCTGAGCGCGAGCAGACCGAAAAGATACGCGCGCAGCGCGAAGTCGAAAGCGCGGCAGCGAAGAAAAAACTCGATGAGGAGAAGAAGGCGCCAAAGAAATCGTTCTGGTTCTGGTAACCTGCACTGATTGAGGAAGGATGAAAACCGTCAACACCACGGATTCGGAGGTTTTCAACCTGCTTCGTTTCAAGTGTTCCCTTGTTCATCCCTCATTCTTTTTCCATCCCCCCTGCTTACATGAATACCGAACTCATATTGATTCGCCACGGCGAAACCGCGTGGAACCGCGAACGGCGCATGCAGGGCCAGACCGACACGCCGCTGTCCGACATCGGTCGGGCGCAGGCCGAGGCCGTGGGCCAGCGGCTGGCCGGTCATGCGTTTGTCGCGCTGTACAGCAGTGATCTTGCCCGCGCGTGGGATACCGCCGCAGCGATTGCGCGCGCGAGCGGGCGCGAGATCGTGCGCGAGCCCGCGTTGCGTGAACGCACCTTCGGCGTGTTCGAAGGTCTGACCTACGATGAAATGTCGCTGCGTTTTCCCGCCGAGCATGCGCGCTTTTCCGCGCGCGATCCCGACTACGCGGTGCCGGGCGGCGAAAGCCCGCGGCAGTTTTTCGAGCGTAGCCTTGCTTGTCTGGAGCGCATCGCCGCCGCGCACGCGGGGCAGAGCGTGGTGGTGGTGACGCACGGGCTGGTGCTCGATACGCTGCATCGCGCCGCGCGCCGGTTGCCGCTGGCGGAAAAGCGCGAAGCGCCGCTGCTCAACGCGAGTCTCAATACGTTCGAGCGCAGCGCCGAGGGCTGGCACGAAATAGCTTGGGGTGACGTGGCGCATCTGGCGGAAGTGGGCGTCACGCGCTTTGACGGTAAATCGGTCTGAGCGGCGCACCGATGGCTGCGAACGAACAGGTGGTGCTGGTGCATGGGCTGTGGATGCATGGCGCCGTGATGCAATGGATGGCGCGGCGTATCGCGCGCGCGGGTTACGAGGTGCATTGCTACAGTTACCCGTCGGTGCGGATGAGTCTGGCGGAAAACGTGCGCCGGCTGGCGGCTTTTTGCCAGACACTGAACGCGCGGCCTCTGCATCTGGCTGGCCATAGTCTCGGCGGCTTGCTGATCGCGCGCCTGCTGGATGAGCCGCACCGGCTCGATATTGGCCGCGTGGTGCTGATGGGCGCGCCCTTCGTCGATAGTTTTGCCGCGCGCCGCTTGTGCCGCGTGCGCATCGGCAGCATAGCGGTGGGGGCGTCGATAGCCGAATGGCTGCGCGGCGCGCGGCCGGAATCGCTATTGAGTTATGAGATCGGCGTCATTGCGGGCAACCGCGGCGTGGGGCTGGGCGTGATGATGGCGCCGGATTTACCGACGCCGCACGACGGCACGGTCAGCGTGGCCGAAACGCGGGTGCCCGGCGCGCGCGATTCCATTGTGCTGCCGGTGACCCACACGCAGATGCTGGTATCCAATGGCGTTGTGCGGCAGGTGTGCGAGTTTCTGCGGCGCGGCAGGTTTTTACACGGCGAGCGCGCATGAAACTGCCGCGTTACTCGCGGTTGTTCTGTATCTATTTGTTTTTATTAAGTATTTCTGGCTGCTCGCAAATCAGTTATTACGCGCAATCGGTGCGCGGACAACTTGATATCTGGAGCCGTGAAAAGCCGATCACGGAAGTGATCAACAACAGCGCATCACCGCAGGCGTTGCGCGACAAGCTGGCGTTGGCATTAAAAGCGCGTGAGTTCGCCAGTGCCGAACTGGGTTTGCCGCAAAATCAGAGCTACCGCCGCTATGCCGATTTGGGCCGGTCTTTTGTGGTGTGGAACGTCTTCGCCGCACCGGAATTTTCCACGCAGCCAGTGCAATGGTGTTTTGTGATGGCGGGCTGCGTCAACTATCGCGGCTATTTTGCCAAGGCGGATGCGGATGCGTTTGCCGCCGAGGCGGCGGCCAAGGGGCACGATGTGTACGTCGGCGGCGTGCCGGCGTATTCGACGCTGGGCTGGTTTGCCGACCCGGTGCTGAATACTTTTGTGAATTACCCGGCGGTGGAACTGGCGCGGATTATTTTTCACGAGCTGTCGCATCAGGTGGTGTATGTGAAAGACGATACCGTGTTCAATGAATCGTTTGCGGTGGCAGTCGAGCGCGAAGGGTTGCGCCGCTGGCTGGCCACGCACGGCAGCGAGCAGGATCGGCAGACCTACGTGCGGATGCAGGGTTATCGCGCGGATTTCATCGCGTTGATACAAACCTACCGCGCGCGCCTGGAGGTGCTGTATCGCCAAGATATCGGCGCTGAGGCCATGCGCGCGGCCAAGCAGCAGGTTTTCGATGACATGCAGGGCGACTACGGTAAGCTCAAAACTGCGTGGGGCGGCTTTGCGGGCTACGATCGCTGGTTTGCGCAACAGCCCAATAACGCGCTGCTGGCGTCGGTGTCGATCTACACGCAGCGCGTGCCGGCGTTCGAGGCCATGCTGCGCGAGCAGAGTAACGATCTGCCGAAGTTTTTCGAGGTAGTGAAGGTGCTGGCGCGGCTCGATAAACCCGCGCGCGAGGCGGCGTTGCGCTGCGCGGCGGGCGAGCTATAATTTTTTACCGGCAGATCGTTAAACCTACTTCACATTCCAGAGAGGAGAAACCGATGAAAATCACCAGCACCAGTTTCAAGGAGGGCGGCGCCATTCCCGTTGAATTTGCTTTTTGCGCGCCGGACGCCAAAACCCATTGCACGCTGGGCGTCAACCGCAATCCGCAGTTGGCGTGGAGCGACGTGCCTGCGGGCGCGAAATCGCTGGTGCTGCTGTGCCACGACTACGACGTGCCGAGCAAGGCCGACGACGTCAATAAGGAAGGCCGCACCATCCCGGCCTCGCTGCCGCGCATTGATTTTTTTCATTGGGTGCTGGTCGATCTCGATCCC
>CAWUUY010000026.1:0-10700 GCA_963924885.1 uncultured Burkholderiales bacterium
ATGACGGTGGTGGTGTGGGTTCGGTGGTGGGGGGGGGTATCGTAACTATTTGTTTTTTAATATTATTTTTTAAACCGATCTTCCAGCCAATCCGCCACGGTGTCGCACGCCAGTGTCAGGTAGTCGCGCTGGCAATGTTGCGCACCGCCTTCTTCAGCCGTGAACACGCGCATGGTTTTGTCTTTGGACGCAATAGCCGCGAACAATTTATCGGCATCAGCACGCGACACTTGCGCATCCTCCGCGCCGTGCAGCAGCAAAAACGGCACGGTGACTTTGCCGGCGACATCGCCGCTTTTGAAGCCTTCGAGTTTTTTTAGCGCTTCGTCGTAGGTCTCGACGCCGCAGGCCCACAGCAAGTGTTCCGCCGGCACCGGCAACGCGGCTTCCTTGATTTTTTGCAGGCGCTTCACCCAGGTGGCGTGGTAATCCCAGATCGGCCCCCACGCGATGCACGCGCTAAAGCGGCTGTCCATCGCGGCGCAGCGCGGCGCGTAATAGCCGCCGAGGCTCATGGCGAGAATCGCCACGCGTTTCATGTCCACGTCGTCGCGCGTCTCCAGATAATCGAGCGCCGCCGTGCCGGCAATATCAAAGTCGTAACGCATGTGCATGCCGCGAAAGCGGATCGCCTCGCCTTGGCCCGGCCCATCCACCAGCAGGCACGAGAAGCCGCGCCGCACCAGATCCGGCACGCCGCGCAGATACTGAATTTCTTTTTGCGTATCAAAGCCACCGAAGCGCACCACGCATGGCGCGCGCTTGTTCTTGGCATTCTCGGCATGGATGTAATACGCGGCGAACGTGCCGTGCTTCGACGGCAGCTCGACGACTTCGATCTTCGGGCGGTCGGTGAGCGCCGCGAATTTACGAAAGCAATCCAGCGATTTTTTATACGCCGCCATCGCGATGTCGTCTTTGGGTTGCCGCGAGTGGTCACCAATCTGGTAGTAAAAACACGCGCGCAGATAGTTTTGCGCGGCGGTGACCTTGTGGCCTGCGGCCTCGGCTGCCTGCGCGGTTTTCATACGCAAGTCCGCGCCCTTCACCCATTCGTCGAACCACGCTTCGTCGTCGCCGACTTTATTTTGCAGCTTGCTACCGATGCGCATGACCTCGGACACTTCCGAGCCGCCGAACGGTGCGGTGGACAGCACCACCAGCATCTCGGCCGACCAACGGTAGTTGCCGGGGAAATATTGAAAGTGGGAATCGGATCGGACTTCGGGGGCGTTCATGGGGCTTCCTCTCTTGGTGATCTGGTAATTGGGTAATGAACCAGTTGACGAATACACCGCGAAAGCTCCTTCCCCCTGAAGGGGAGGGGACAATTCGCGGGAGTTTATTTCGCTATTCAATACAGTTTGTTCAAGCAATCCGCAATTTCTTAATCAGTTTCAGATCAGGATCCACGCCCAGCCCTGGTCCTTGCGGTAATTCATAGCAGCCGTTTTTCTTCGGGTTGATCCATTCGCCCATCGGGGTTTCGGCAAAATCGCAATCGAAGCGCTCCACCACGCTGTCGGCGGCCATGGCGGCGATGCAGTGCATCGAGGCAATCAGGCCCGGCCCGAAATACGCCGAGTGCGGTACCACGTTGACGCCAAAGGTTTCCGCCAGCGTCATCACCTTGCGCATCATAGTGACGCCGCCGACCTTGGCGACACTCGGCTGTGCGTAGGTGATCGCGTCGCTTTCAAACATGCCCAAAAAATCGTGCAGCATCGCGTTTTCACCCGCGGCGGTGGCGATGCCGCCCACGTCCTGCACCTTGGCGAGACCGCGATGGTCTTCGGGCGGCCACACGGGTTCTTCCAGCCATTTAGGGTTAAACGGCGCGAGCACTTCTGCCATGTGGATCGCTTGATCCACGGTCCACGGGCAGTTGCAATCGATCATGATCGGAATATCCGGCCCGGCGACTTTGCGCGCGGCCTTCACCGGCGCTTCGGTGACTTCGTGCAGTTTCAAGTGTTTGTAGCCGCGCTTCATGGCGCGCTCGGTATACATCGCGATTTCTTTCGCGTCACCGTAACGCAGCAGGCTCGCATACGCGGGCAACTCTTTGCGCGGTGAACCGCCGAGCAGCCGATACAGCGGTAAACCCGCCGCCTTGCCCGCGATATCCCACAGGGCGATGTCGATGGCGGAGAGCGCATACATCGCCGGCCCGTTGCGCCCGGAACCGGACACGCTGCGTTGCAGGCTGTCGACCAGCGAAGTGATGTCCGTGGCGTCGCGCCCGATGCACAGCGGCGTGAGGATGTCGTCGATCACCGCCTTGGTCGCGGCGTAAATGCGATGGCCGAAACCCTCGCCCCAGCCGGTAATGCCTTCGTCGGTATCCACGCGCACCATCAGCGTATTGATGCTGGTGCGCGGCAGGCCGCTCGCTTTGGGCGCGATCTTGCCCGCGATGAGGATCGGCGTGTTGACGACGATGGTTTCTATTTTTGTGATTTTCATTAGCCGACTTAGGGGTGGGAGTGAAGAGAGAGGAGAGAGGTGTTGACGTTGTGGCTTCACGCTCGATGGTTCGTACGATTTTACAGTACACTCCGCCGCCACCGATGGAGAAACAATAATGTCCCGTATCCGCATCATGATCGCCACCGCACTGCTCGTGTTGTCCGGCACGGCGGGGGCGCAAACCGCCTACCCGAGCAAACCCATCCGCCTCGTGCTGCCGTTTCCGCCCGGCGCGCCCAGCGACATCATCGGCCGCGCGATCGGCAACAAACTCGCCGAGCAACTGGGCACGCCGGTGGTCGCCGACAACCGCGTGGGCGCGGGCGGCAATGTGGGTATCGCTATCGTGGCGAAGGCGTTGCCCGACGGCCATACCATCTCCGTTACCACGCCGGCGATTGCGCTAAGCCCCTCGCTGTATAACAACCTGGGCTACGACCTGCAAAAAGACTTAACCTCCATTGCGCGCCTTGCCGCGATTGAAAACGTAGTGCTGGTGCATCCGGCGGTACCCGCGAAAACCCTGCGCGAGTTTATTGAACTCGCGCGCAAGCAGCCGGGCAAGCTCACCTATGGCTCCGGCGGCTTGGGCACCACCAATCATCTGGCGAACGAGTTATTGAAGACGCTGGAAAAAATCGATATTCTGCACGTGCCGTACAAGGGCGCGACGGTCGCCGCGGTCGCGCTGATGGGCGCGGAGGTGGATGAAGTGATTGTGTCGGTGGCCTCGTCGCTGCCGTACATCCGCAGCGGCAAAGTGCGCCCCATCGCCGTGCTCTCCGAAAAGCGCGTCTCGCAACTACCCGACGTGCCCACGTCCAAAGAGGCCGGCGTGCCCGGTTTTCAAATGTCGATCTGGTACGGCATGCTCGCGCCGGGCAATATGTCGAAGGAGCTCGTCGCGCGGCTTAACACCGAGGCGATCAAGTCGTTGAACTCGGCGGAGGTGCGCAAGAGCTTCGCCGCGCAGGGCGTGGACCCGTGGCCCGGTACACCGGCGGAATTTGACGCGCTGATTAAAAGCGAAACCGCGCGCTATGCGAAAATTATCGAGCGGGCGGGGTTGAAGAAGGAATAGATTACAGACATCACTCGATATCGTACAAAAACGAAAAAGGAGCGCCATGAAAGTTTATCTCGTCCATCACGTAGACGCGTTATCCGCCGCGCAAGACCCGCAGCGGCACATCAGCCCGATGGGCTGCGACCAGGCGGATCGTCTGGGCGCGCGCTGGCGCGCGGTGGGTGTGTATCCCGTGCGTATCCTGCACAGCGAGTTGCAATGGTCCATCGACACGGCGGTGCGCATCGCCGCCAAGCTCGGTGCGTCGGACAAGGTGGCGAAGGCCGCGTACCCGATCAACACCGGAGACCCGATTACGCCGTTCATGGCGGAGATCGCCTCATCGAAAGTCGACATCATGATGTGCGGCCACGTCGATTATCTGCTGCGCTCGGCCTCGCACCTGGTGTGCGGCGACGAGAAAAAGAAAGTGGTCGAATTCAAGCCGGGCAACGGTACGGCGGTGTGCATTGAGGGCAGCGGCAGCGATTGGGTGATTACTTACGCTTGGCGGCAGGATCACGCGGCGGGGTGATGGGCATCCCGCGGCGCGTTGGATGGCTTCGCTTAATTCGCCTTCGCCCCCGACTCCTTCACCGCCTGCCGCCACTTGTGAATTTCCTTTGATACGAATTCACGCGCTTCCTTGCCGGTCTGAAATTCCGGATCGAAGCCGTTATCCGCGAGGCGTGTTCTAAATTCCGCCACGCTCATCACCCGGGTGAGCGCATCCGCGAGCCGCTTGTGCACGGATGGCGGCAGCCCGGCGGGCGCGCCGATGAAGCGAAACGCCTCGGGATTCACCGTCGGAAAACCGGCGGCGCCGAACGTGGGGGTATTCGGCAGTTGCGGAAACGGTTTTTTGCCGGTGAGCGCCAGCGGTATCAGCGAGCCGGCCTGGATCTGCGGCATCACCGTGCCCGGCACTACGAAGGTGAGATCGGTGTGTCCGCCCAGCACATCGAGGATCGCCGCGCCCGCGCCATTGAACGGCACGTGCAGCAGATTGATCTTCGCGGCGGCATTGAGCATCGCCGTTGTGAGATGGCTCGACGAACCCACGCCCGCCGAAGCGGAACTGATTTTGCCGGGATGGGCGCGCGCCGCCGTAATCAGCTCCTGAAGCGTGCGCACTTTCAGGCCGGGGTGCGTGACCAGCACCGTCGGCGAGGTCGCAATGATCGCGACAAAGGTGAAATCCCGCTCGGCGTCGTATGGCAGCTTGTCGGCGAACCCCGGATTGATCGCAAACGCGGTATCCAGCATCGCCAGCGTGTAGCCGTCGCCCGGCGACTTGGCGAGTATTTGCGTACCGAGCACGCTGCCCGCGCCGCCGCGGTTATCCACCACGATTTGTTGTCCGAGCAGATCGCTCAGGCGCGGCGCCACCAGCCGCGCCAGCAGATCGGTGCCGCCGCCCGCGACAAAGGGCACGATCATGCGGATGGGGCGGATGGGGTACGCGGGATCGGCTGCGCTTGCGCCGTGAATGGGCAGCAGCAAGGCGCCGATCGTGATTGCCAGAAGGATGCGGAATCTGCCGAGAGTCAGTTTCATGGGATGCTCCGATTGCCGTCAAGAATAGGGACGTTCACGCACCAGAGAACTTTCCTCTCCCGTTCGCGCGAGGTGGAGCGACGACGGCGGAGGAAGCGCACCCAAGGGATTGTATCGCTGCACGTCCCCGGATGGGCGGGGATCGAGAGTAGTCAAAGTCGCCCGCGGGCAGGTAGACTCGGCCCATGACACACTTTCCCATTCTTTCGGCAATGCTGTTGGTTGGCGCCAGTCACGCGATTGCCGCGCAAACCCAGTACCCGTCCAAACCCATCCGCCTGATTGTCGCGCAGACCGCCGGCGGCAACTCCGACATGGTGGCACGCGCGTACGGTCAGCGCTTGGGTGACCGCCTGGGGCAGCAGATCGTGATTGACAATCGCGGCGGCGGCTCCGGCATTGTCGCTACGGAAATCGTGTCGCACGCCCCGCCCGACGGTTACACGCTGCTGCTGGCGCCGACGGCGCATGCGATCAACCCCAGTCTGTTCGCGAAGCTGCCGTACGATACGCAGCGCGACGTAAAGCCGATTTCGCTGCTGGGCATCGGCTACAACATTCTGGTGGTGACGCAGAATCACGCGGCGCGCACGGTGCGCGATCTGGTCAATGCGGCGAAAGCGCGGCCTGGCAAGCTCACCTATGCTTCGTCGGGCACGGCGGGCGCATCGCATCTGACCGGCGAATTGTTTCGCGTGATGGCGGGCATCGACGTGCTGCATGTGGCGTACAAGGGCGCACCGGCCTCGCTCACCGCGTTGATCGGTGGCGAGATCGATTTTAGCTTCAGCAGCATGGCGAGTACGCTACCGCTGGTGCGCGGCGGGCGGCTGCGCGCGCTGGGTGTGTCGTCGCCGGAGCGCTGGCCGACGCTGCCGGAGATTCCCACGGTGTCGGAGGCCGGAGTACCGGGTTATGAAAGCTCCAGTTGGCAGGGCTTGTTCGGCCCGGCGAAAATTTCTCCGGCACTGGTGACGCTGCTGCATAGCGAAGTAGCCGATATCGCAAAACTGCCCGATATGCACAAGCGCCTGTCCGCCGAGGGGTTGTTGCCGCAGGGCACCTCGCCGCAGGCGTTTGAAAAATTCATCGCTGTGGAAATCGCCAAGTGGGCCAAGGTGACCAAGGCTGCGGGCATCACCGCGCAGTAAATTACACAGGAGTTCATCGTGCGCATGACCCTAATGCAATACGCCGTGGCGTTGGTAACTCTGTCGGCTCCGGCACTGCACGCCCAGTCTTATCCGGTGAAGCCCATCCGCTTTGTCGTGCCGGTGGTGGCGGGCGGCTCGAACGATATCCTGGGCCGCCTGATCGGCGAGCGGCTGCGCGAGCGCTGGGGACAACCTATAGTGGTCGAAAATCGCGCGGGCGCTGGGCAGATGATCGGCGCCGATGCCGTCGCCAAGGCGGCGCCCGACGGCTACACGCTGCTGGTGCCCACCGGTACCTATACCACCAGCGCCGCACTGCAAGCCAAGCTGCCGTTTGATCCGATCAACGATCTCACCGGCGTGTCGATGATTGGCGACGGTCCGTTGATGGTGACGGTGCATCCGTCACTGCCGGCGAAAAACGTGCCGGAACTGATCGCGCTGGCGCGGACACGACCGGGCGAAATTCACTATTCATCGGCGGGCAACGGCAGCGTCATCCACTTCGCCACCGAGTTGTTCGCGGCTGCAGCAAAGATCAATATCGTGCACGTGCCGTATAAAAGCGGCGTGCCCGCGGTGATCGATGCCGCCGGCGGCCATGTGCAAATGATTATCACCAGCATGGCGGCGGTGTGGCCGCAAGTCAAAGCGGGCCGCATGCGCTCGCTCGCGCTGACTTCCGCCAAGCGCTCCTCGTTCGCGCCCGAACTGCCCGTGGTCGCCGAGTTCGTGCCGGGTTATTCCGCCTCGCAATGGTGGGGCATCCTCGCGCCGGCAAAAATACCGCCGGATGTCGTCGCGCGGCTCAATACCGAAATCAATCGCATCCTCGGCTCGGATGAAATGAAGCCGCGGCTGGTCGAACAGGGCGCTGAACTGATGCTGATGCCGGCGGACACGTTTACCCGCTACGTGCGAGATGAAATCGTAAAGTGGCGCAAAATCGTCAAAGAGCGAAACTTGCAAGGCTGAACCGGACGCGGCGCACAAAAACAAACGCCCCGCGGATCGCTCCACGGGGCGTTTGCACCTTCAGACACGCCAGTCTAGCTGACGAACTGTCCTTCGATGCGGGTAGATCCGCACTTCAAGTTCGGCGCACCAGCCAGCAGAATCGTGCCTATTCGGACTCTCACGGGATCACCTCCTTTCAAAGTTGCAGGGATTACAGTGTAGCCCGGCTGGCGTTTGATGGAAAGAGGCGCGGTCCGGTTGACACTACGTTGGATTAGCGATATTCAAGCAGGCTCGAAACCATTCTTCCTTGAGGAACTCGTCATGACTACCGTCGCCTACAACCCCGCCGCAATATTCGAGATCAAGATCAGCGAAGTTGAATTTCGCAAAACGCCGACGCGCACACTGATGGCGCGCATCTATCAGCCGCAGGGGACAGGCCCGTTTCCAGTGCTGCTCGACCTGCACGGCGGGGCGTGGAACAACAAAGACCGGCACGCCAACGCGCCGATGGACGAAGCTGTTGCAAAAAGCGGCGTGCTGGTGGTGGCGATCGACATGACACTCGCGCCCGAAGCGCCGTATCCGACGTGTGTGCAAGAGGCGAGCTACGGCTTGCGCTGGCTGAAATCAAAAGCGATTGAGTGGAACGGCGATGCATCCACCCTGGGCGTGCTGGGCAGCTCGAGCGGCGGCCATGTGGCGCAGTTGCTGGGCATGCGCCCGAACGACCCGCGCTACAACGCGATTCCGCTGCCCGGTGCGCCCGGCATCACCACGCGCGTGGCGTATGTGGCGACGCGCTCGCCGATCAGCGATCCGTTCGCGCGCTTCAAGCAGGCCGAGAAAATGAAGCGCGATCACATGATTAAAAACAGCACCACGTTTTTTAATCCGTGGGAGAGCATCCACGAAGGCAATCCGCAGGAAGCGCTCGATCGCAAGGAAAAAGTGGAGTTGCCGCCGCTGCTCATCATGCAAGGCGGTTTGGACGACAACGTGATTCCGCCGATACAGGAAAAATTTTCCGCCAGTTATCGCGCGGCGGGCGGCGAGTGCCAGTACGAATTGTACGAAGGCTCGACGCATGAATGGGTAGCCGAGCCGAGCGCTGCGACCACACGCGCGCAAGACATGGTGAAGGCGTTTATCGCCCAGCAGTTGAAGGCGGGGCGCAAGGCGGTGTAGTTATGTAAATATTTGTTTTTAAACGATATTTTATAGATGAGTCTTCATGCTTGATCTGACAGGAAAAATCGCTCTCGTCGCCGGCGCAGGCGCAGTCGGCGCCGGGTACGGCAACGGCAAGGCCACGGCCGTGTTGCTGGCGCGGCAAGGCGCCAAAGTATTCGGCACCGACATCAACCCCGCAGCGATTGAAGACACCCGTGCTATTGTCGAAAAAGAAGGCGGCACGTTTGTCGCGCATGTTTGCAACATGACGGTGGCGGCGGAAGTCAAAGCCATGGTCGAGACTTGCGTCAAACAGTTCGGCCGCATCGACATTCTGGTCAACAACTGCGGCGGCTCCGCGCCCGGTGATCCGGTCGCGATGAACGAAGACGTGTGGGACACGCAGCTCGATCTGAATCTGAAAACCGTGTTTCTCGGCTGCAAATACGTGCTGCCGGTGATGGAAAAGCAAGGTAGCGGCGCGATTGTGAATGTGTCGTCGGTGGCAGGTTTCGCGCATCGCGTCGGCAGCCGTATCGATGTCGCGTACAGCACGTCGAAGTCAGGGCTGGTGGGTTTTACCCAATCCACCGCCATGGCCTACATCAAGAAGGGTATCCGCTGCAATCTGGTGATACTGGGAACCATGCACACCCCGCTGGTCGAAGCGCGCCTGATGAAGCAACTGTCGCCGAAGGACGCCGCCGACTTGGTGGCCAAGCGCCACGCCGCCGTGCCCATCGGTCGCATGGGGGACGCGTGGGATTCCGCCAACGCGATCGTGTTTCTGGCCTCCGACGAGGCGCGTTACATCACTGCCACGCATCTCACTGTTGATGGCGGTTTGACCGCGTCACGGCCCGGCTAACCCGTGGCGTTAAAAGCCACCATCTTCAAGGCGACGGTGCAGGTTTCCGACACCGATCGCAACTACTACCAAAGCCACGCGCTGACCCTCGCGCGCCACCCGTCCGAAACCGATGAACGCATGATGATGCGGCTGTTGGCCTTCGCGCTGAACGCGCACGAGCATCTGACATTCGGCAAGGGACTCAGTACTGACGACGAACCTGATTTGTGGCGCAAGGATTTGACCGGCGCCATCGAACAATGGATCGACGTCGGCCAACCCGACGAAAAGCGCATGCGCCGCGCCTGCGGACGCGCCAACGATGTGGTGGTGTACAGCTACGGCACATCGGGTGCCGCGATGTGGCGCGAGAGTATCCGCGAAACACTCTCGCGCAGCCGTAATCTGGCGGTGATCTCGGTGCCGCCCGCCGCCAGTCAGGCGATGGCGAAGCTCGCGGACAAAACCATGGCGTTGACCTATACCATACAAGATGGCGAAGTGTGGGTGGCCAATGAGAAAGACACTGTGCCGGTCAAGCCGGAGCGCCTGTTGATCGCGTAGCGCGCGGGGCGCGGTCAATCCATGCGGATGCCGGCCTCGCGAATCACCTTGCCTTTGATCTTCATGTCGTCGCGGATGATCGCGGCGAACTCCGCCGGGGTGTTGCCTACCGCTTCGATGCCCGCTTTTAGCAGGCGCTCTTTCGCATCCGGCGTGCGCAGGTAACGCGCGACTTCTCGATGCAGCAGATTCACCACGGCGGGCGGTGTGCCGGCGCGCGCGAGGATGCCGATAGTTGCGGCGGATTCGTAGCCTGCCATGGTGGTGCCGCCCGCCGACGCGACCGTTTGCAGACCCGGCGCCACGGCTGAGGGCTGCGATGAGGTGACGCCCAGCGCGATCAAGCGCCCCGCGTTCACGTGCGGTTGCGAGGCATTGGCGGTGGCGAACATCAGCTCCACGCGCCCGCTCACCACATCGGTCAACGCCACCGCCGCGCCGCGATAATTGACGCGCACGATATCCACGCCCGCCATCGCGCGGAACAATTCGCCGGCGATGTGATTGGAGTTGCCCACGCCCGAGGTGGCGTAGTTCAAAGCGCCAGGTTTTTGTTTTGCCAGCGCAATCAGCTCCGGCACCGATTTCACGCGCAGCGACGGATGCGCCACCAGCACATTGGGAGAACTAATCGCCAGCGTCACCGGCGCGAAATCGCGCACCGGATCGAACGGCACATGGTCGCGCATGAAAGGCGAGAGCCAGATCACGAAGCCCACCATCATCAGCGTGTAACCATCGGGTTGCGCCTTGGCGAGAATTTCGCCGGGCGTGACGCCGCCGGGACGGTTATCGACAACGACTTGCTGCCCGAGGCGCTGCGTGAGATCAGCGGCCAACAAGCGCCCGGCAAAATCCCCAGCGCCGCCGACACCCGATACGAGCAGACGTATAGGCTTGACCGGAA
>CAWUUY010000027.1:0-12538 GCA_963924885.1 uncultured Burkholderiales bacterium
ACGCACGTGCCGTACAAGGGGCTTGGGCCGGCGTACTCCGATCTCATTGCCGGTAATATCGAAATGTCGTTCCCCGCTATCGTCTCCGCGCAGCCGCATTTTCGCTCCGGCAAGCTGCGCGCGCCGGCGGTGACGCTGCCCAAACGTTCGCTGGTGGCGCCGGAGTTGCCCACCATCGAAGAGGCCGGCGTACGCGGCGTGGTGGTGGTCAACTGGTACGGCCTGCTCGCGCCGCTCAACACCCCGCCCGCCATCATCGACCGGCTCGCGCAAGGCGTCGCCGCCGGCATGCATCACCCCGATGTGGTCAAGCGCCTGCAAGCCGATGGCTCGGACGCCGCCACCAGCACGCCCGCGCAGTTCAGGGCGCACATCGCGGAAGAGCGCGACAAGTGGGCGAAGGTGATACGCAACGCGAACATACGTGTGCAGTAACGGCGGCTTGTATGGCTGAAGCGCTCAAGAACCACTACGGCCCCGACATACCACGCCGCATAGCCGCGATGATCTGCGCGGTGCATCCGTCATTCGATCCGCGGTCATTCGTCAAAAACGCGCTCGACGGCTACGAAGCACTGGAACTCATGCAGCGCGGCGCGAAAATCGCCGACGCGTTGCACGCTTATCTGCCCGATGATTTTCCGGTGGCGGTGGCGATACTGCTGGCGTCGCTGGATCAACCCGCGGCGCTGAAGACGAAGGGCGCGGACAACAACCCCATTACCGCGTTTTTGTTTTTGCCGCACACCGTGTTTGTCGCCCAGCGCGGGCTGGATCATTTTGAAGTGTCGATGCGCGCGCAGCATGCGCTGACGCAACGCTTCAGCGCGGAATTCAGTATCCGGAAATTTCTTCAATATAAACAAATAGATACATTAAAGGTGCTGAGCGTGTGGGCCGCCGATCCCAGCGCGCACGTGCGCTGCCTGGTGTCCGAAGGCACTCGCTCGCGCCTGCCGTGGGCACCGCACCTGCGCGCGTTTCAGCAAGACCCACGCCCGGTGCTGGCGCTGCTGGAATTACTCAAAGACGATCCATCGCTCTACGTGCGCCAATCGGTGGCGAACAACCTCAACGACATCGGCAAGGATCATCCCGAGCTGTTGTTCGAGACGGCGGCGCGCTGGTCAAAAACGCCAGCGAAAACCGACAATGGATTATTCGCTACGCCCTGCGCTCGGCGGTGAAGCGCGGCGAGCAGGGTGCGTTGCGCGTGCTGGGGTTTGGTGACGCTGCGAAGGTGGAAATCTGCCATGCCAAGGTATCGCCGGCGCGTGTCAAAAAGGGCGTGAACGTGTCGTTCGACATGGCGAACCCCACGCCGCGCGCGCAGCGGCTGCTGGTCGATCTGTGCGTGTATTTCATCAAAGCCAACGGCAAGACACGCCCGAAAGTATTCAAGCTGCGGGCGATAGTGCTGGCGGTCGGGGCAACCGAATCATTCAGTAAACAGTTGTCGCTGAAGGATTTGACCACGCGGAAGCACTATCCAGGCGAGCATCGGGTTGAGGCGGTGGTGAACGGGCGGGCAATGGGGCTGGGGAAGTTCGTGCTTTCGGATTAGGTCGCCTTCGCAAACGCCTCCATCGCCCGCTTCTCATGCGCCACCAGCTTTTCCACGCTGGCACGCTGGAGCATGCGTTCCAAATGCACATGGCAGTTTTGGAACTGCGACAAATCGAGCTTGAATGAAATGCCGCGCCGGAAGCACCAGAAGAAATACGCATCGCAGGCGGTGAAGTGGTCGAAGAGCCACTCACGACTGGCAAGCATGTTGTCGATCACGGCGAAGTCCTCGAACAACAGTTTGTTGCCGACTTTTTTCACGTTTTCCGCCGAGCCGGGCAGGGCGCAATAGTTTTCCGGGCGGGCGTTGGGCGTTAAGTGCGGGTGGATGCCGGAGCCGAAGAAGGACATCAGCGAGATCGCCTTGATTTCGCCCATCGGGTCGGCAGGGAGTAATTTGGCCGCAGGGAAATGACGCGCGATCCAAACCTGTATCGCCAGGTTTTCGGTGAGCGGATCGCCGTCGATGATGAGCACGGGCACTTTGTGCTTGGGGTTGAGCGCGAGGAATTCGGGTTTCTTCAAGTCGCCGGAGCGCGAATTCATATTCAGCACTTCAAAATCAGCGCCGGCTTCGGTGAGGGTGATGAACGGCACGGTGGCGCAGGTTTGCGGGGCGTAGCAGAGTTTGAGATTCACAAGAACGGACTCCTGAAGAAAAAGGTTGGACTGCTTTATGATGCAAGGTCGCGCAGCATGGGAGGGTCAGCGAGAATTTTTCTGACCTGGTCAACCTCTAGTGGCTTGGTCAGGAAATCACGGATCACTGCCAGTTGCCGCGCCCGCTCCAGATCCTGCGGTGATCGCGACGACGTCAGCGTCAAAATGATGGTAGTCGCGCCGTGGCTGGTGATCAGCGGCGCCGCCTGCCCGGCAAATTCAAAGCCATCCATCCCAGGCATGTTGATGTCCAGGAATATCACCGTAGGCGCGCTGAGATCAGCGTTACGCACGTAATCCAGCGCGCTGACGCCATCTTCAAACACCCGCAGGTTACCATCGAAACCGGCCTCCTTGATCATGATCGAGTGATAAACGTTGTCGTGCTCATTGTCGTCTATCAGGACGATGCGTTCGATGGTTGGTATGCGGGACCTCGTTAGGGGGTAAACCCCGGTTCTGCGGGCAGCGCGACATGAAAGCAGGTTCCTTGCCCTGCCTCTGAGTTCGCCCAGATGCGCCTGCCGTGCATTTCGGCTATCCGGCGGCAGGTGGAGAGGCCCAGGCCGATACCTTCATACTTTTTGCGCGCGTTAAGACGGGTGAACATTTCGAATATCTTTTCCAATTCACCCGTAGGCACGCCGATACCGTTGTCCGCCACCTGTAGTTCCCAGCCGCCGCGCGATGCCACGTCGCGTGCCGAGACTCGCGGTGCGACGCCGGGCCAGAAAAATTTGATGCCGTTGGCGATCAGGTTCTGCAGCAGCACGCGCAACAAATGCCACTTGCCCGTCAGCACGGGCAGGCGGTCGACTTCGATGCACGCGCCGGAGCGCTCAATGGCCAGAGCGAGGTCGAGGCGCACTTCCTCTACCAGCGCGTTGAGGTCCACGGGCTCGAGCGATAATTTCACATTGTCGAGCCGAATGAGTTCAAGCAGATCGTCCAGCAGGGATTTCAGGCGCTGGCTGCCGCCCAGCACATACGCGAGATAACCGCAGGCTGTGTCGGACGACAGCGCGGCGCCATCCCTGGTCAGCAGTGACGAGAAGGTTACGATAGTGTTGAGGGGTTCGTGCAGGTCGTGCGACAACACATGGATGAGCCATTGCTGCGTCAGGAATTTTTCCTGAACTTGCGCGACGGTGGCCGCCAGTTGCTGCGTGCGTTCCGCCAGATCCGTCACGTCTTGGGCGCGTATCACGGCGCCGATGGTGCGACCGTCCCCGCCACGCGCAGGCAGGTAAGCGATCTTCATGTGCCGTCGGCCGCGGCTGGCATAGTCACGCGTGTCTTCAAAATGGACTTCCTCCCCGGCGAAGGCTCGTGCGAGTTTCGGTGCGACTTCCTGGCGGAAAAACGTTTCGCTGAATAGCTCTTCGACCGGCCGGCCCTCGAGTTGTTCGCGTCGCAGGTTCCAGTAAGCGAGGTAGGCCGGGTTGGCGTAGCGATAGACGCCACGGATATCGATAAAGGCCTTCAGATCGAGGCTCTGGGTGCTGATTGCCAGCTACGTTGCCGTCTCGTCGCGGCTCGCTTGGACCGCGTTCCGCATGCAAACGCGCGAGGCGCCCGCGCACCAGCAGTGCGCTGGCAAGGCCAGCCAGTGAACGCAACACTGCAATCTGGTCTGCGGTGAGCTGACGGGGCCTTCGGTCAATGGCGCAGATGGTGCCGAGCGCGAGGCTTTCATTCGTGGCGATGGGCGCGCCCGCATAAAAACGGATGGATGGATCTCCGCTCACCATTGGATTATCCTGAAATCACTCGTCGCCCTGCGTGTCGCCGACGATCATCACCTTGTTGGGATGCAGAATGGCATGTGCTCAAAACGCCACGTCAAGCGGGGTTTCAATGGCCGCAATGCCGACGCGCGCCTTGAACTATTCACGGTGTTCGTCAACCAGCGAGACCAGTGCGATGGGTGTACCGCAAATCTGCGACGCGAGCCGTGCAATGTCGTCGTAGGCGGATTCCGGCAGGGTATCGAGTACCTTGAAGCTTTCCAGGGCCTCCAGACGGCGCGCTTCGTTGTCGGGTAGCAGTCGGGTATCATTGCATCATGCGATCAAAATACGATGTATCGTAAGGTAACAGCATTCCTGTGCAACTGGCGAATGATCGTGCGCGACGCGATTCTGTGATGAGAGTCATGTCCAATACAATATGTGATCCCCAGTGCCATCCCAAACGCGCGTCCTGGACGTCGCGGCTGCTGCCAATGGCTATGACGCTAATGGCTACAGGGTCTATTGCCGCCACGTTTCCCTCGCGCCCCATCCGCCTCATCATCCCCAGCGGCGCGGGCGGCGTCACCGATATTCTTGCGCGCAACATCGCGCCCAAGCTGGGCGATGCACTCGGCCAGCAGGTGGTGATCGACAATCGACCGGGGGCGAGCGGCATCGTCGGCTCGCAGATCGTCGCCAAATCCGCGCCCGACGGTCATACGCTGCTGATGGCGTTTCCGTCGCATGTCACCAACCCGTCGCTGTTTCCCGATACGCCGTACGACACGGTGAAAGATTTTGCGCCGATCACGCTGGTGAGCGCGGTGGCGCCGGTGTTGATCGTGGGCGCGCAGTCGCCGGCGCGCTCCATGGCGGAGTTCATTGCGCACGCCAAAAGCAAATCGGGTGGTTTGAATCATGGCGCGGTGGGCGCGGGCAGCATGGGCGCGCTGGCGGCGGATTTGCTGGGCGAGATGGCGGGCTTTAAATTCACGCAGGTGATGTTTAAGGGTTCGCCGCAGGGCATGACGGCGGTGGTGTCGGGTGAGATTGATTTTTATCTGCTGGGGTCGGTAGGTTCGGCGGTGCCGCAGGTGAAGGCGGGACGCATACGCGCGCTGGGCGTGGGATCGAAGCAGCGCGTGGCGCCCTTGCCCGATGTGCCGCCGATTGCAGACACGCTGCCGGGTTATGAGGCGCGCGGGTGGAACGGCATCCTCGCACCGGCAGGAACGCCGCGCGCGTTGATCGAGCGGCTGCATCGCGAGCTGGTAAAAATCATACGCTCGCCGGATCTGCAGCCCGCGCTCGCAGGCGAGGGCGCCACCGCCATCGGCAATACGCCCGCCGAGTTCGAGGCGATCATTCGCGCGGATATGGCGAAGTGGGCGAAGATTATCAAGACTAGAAAATAATGTTTAAAAACAAATACTTATAATATGCCCTTCCTCGACATCAACAACTGCAAACTCTATTACGAGATCGACGATTACACCGATCCCTGGACCACGCCAGAGTCCGTGCTGCTGATTCACGGCTTCACCGAAAGCACGCCGGCGTGGCGCGCGTGGGTGCCGCATCTGGCGCGGCGTTATCGCGTGATTCGTTTCGATCAGCAGGGCTTCGGGCAATCCAGTGCGGTGCCGGACGTGAATGCCTTCAGCACGCAAAACTTTGTCGAACACGCGGCAACGCTCATCACCGAATTCGGCGGCGGTCGCGCGCATGTGATGGGCGCGAAAAGCGGCGGGCTGGTGGCGATTGAGCTTGCGCGGTTGAAACCTGCGTTGGTGAAAACGCTGACACTCTCCTCCGTGCCGCTCGATCCGCCGCAGCCGGGTGGTTGGCTGGCGCACATGGAGGCGCACGGCGTCAAAAGTTGGGCGCGCGACACCATGCCCGCGCGCCTCGGAACACGCATGCCGCTGGAAGGCTTCGAGTGGTGGGTGAATTTGATGGGCGCAACACGCATCGAAACCGCGCGTGCCTATATGCGCTGGGTCAGTACTATCGATGTGGGCGCGACGCTGCTCGAGGTGAAATGCCCGGCGCTGGTGCTGACGACTGAATCGCCGCGCCGCTCGTACAGCCGCTCCGATATGGATGTGTATCGTGAGAAACTGCCGCAGGCAGAAATCGTCGCGCTGCCTGTGGATGGTTATCACGTCGGTGCGACGGCGCCGGATGAATGCGCGCGCATTGCGCTGGGTTTTTTGGGGGAGCATTGATCGCAATTCACATGGTGATATCAGTCAACCGTATGATTCGGTCTTCAAGGGGAAATAATGTCCACCGCAACACTACAAAAAGTCAGCCCGCGCACAGAGATAATCCCGTCCGGCAAGGCCTGCGGCGCTGAGGTGCGCGGCGTTGATCTTCAGGGCCTGGACGCCGACAGCGTCGCCACGCTTCGCGCCGCGCTGCGCGATCATCTGGTGGTGCGCGTTCGCGCGCAGCCGCTGACGGATGCGCAACTGGTGGCCTTGGGCAAAAGCCTCGGCGAACTGGAGCCGCCGGGCATGAGCATCATCGGCAAGCCGTTTCTCGCGGATTACCCGGATATTGTCTGTATTTCGAATATCGTCGAGAACGGCACGTCCATGGGAAACCTGGGCGCGGGCGAGGCGATCTGGCACACGGATATGTCGTACCGCGACCGGCCGGTGACGATTGCGATATTGCACGCACTGGAATTGCCCGCGAGCGGCGGCAACACGTTTTTCGCCAACCAGTATCGAGCGTACGACATGCTGCCGGCGGCGCTCAAGCAAAAGCTCGAAAGCAAAATGCTGATCCATGACGAAACCTACAACAGCGCGGGGCAGCGCCGCAAAGGTTTCGACGAGGTGACCGACCCGCGCAACGCGCCCGGCGCGCACCACCCGGTGTTCCGCACGCATCCGGTGACCGGCAAAAAAACGCTGTACCTGGGCCGCCGCAGCAATGCCTATATTCTGGGGTTGCCGCTCGACGAGAGCGAGCACGTGCTCGACGAACTATGGGCGCATGCGTCGCGGCCCGAGTTTGTGTGGGAGCAGGTGTGGGAGCTGGGCGACACCCTGATGTGGGACAACAGTTGCCTGATTCATCGCCGCGAGCCGTTCGATCCGAATGCGCGGCGCATGATGCATCGGGTGCAGATCAGGGGTGAGCAACCTGCTTGATCGGTGCGGTTGCCGCTGCCGTCATCAACGTGCGATTCGCTGCGTGCTACTCGTTACGGATATTCGCCACCTTCGCCGCCTTGCTCCACTGCTCGCGTTCCGATTTCAGAAACGCCGAGAACTGCTCCGGTGAGCTCGCCACGCCGTCCGTGCCGTCCTGCGCCAGTCGGGCAGTCACATCGGGTCTTTGAATCGCCTTGGCCGCCTCACGATAAAGACGATCCACGATGGGGCGCGGCACGCCGCGCGGCGCGAGCAGGCCGTGCCACTGCGTGACCACATAGCCCGACACGCCGGCTTCGTTCATCGTCGGCAGGTCGGGCGCGGCCTTGACGCGCGTGGCGCTGGCTACCGCCAGCGCGCGCAGTTTTTGCGAGCGTACTTGTCCGTATACCGAGCCGCCGCTCAAGAACGCTATCTGGATTTGCCCGGAGAGCAATTCGGTGAGTGCCGCGCCCACGCCCCTGTACGGCACGTGCGTCAACCGCGTGCCGGTGGCGTTGGCGAGCAGTTCGGTGGCCAGATGGCCCAGCGAGGCATTGCCGGTGGAGGCGTAGCTTAATTTTTCGGGATTCGCTTTTGCGTAAGCGATGAAATCTTTCACGGATTTTATCGGCAGCGACGGATGCACGGTGAGGATGTAGGGGCTTTGCGCCAGTTGTGAAATGGCGTCGAAATCACGATATAAATCGTAGTGCGTTTTGTTGACGACGCCGTAAACCACCAGGCTGGCGGAGAGCATCATCACCGTATAGCCATCCGGCAGTGCTATCGCAGTGATTTCCGCCGCGATGCTGCCGCTGGCGCCCGCGCGGTTATCCACCACCACGCTTTGTCCGAGCGATTCCGTCATGGCTGCCGCTGCGAGGCGCGACACAAAATCGAGCCCGCCGCCCGCGCCGGACGAGACGGTCATGCGGATGGGTTTGGCGGGGTAGTTGGCGGGTTGTGCCGCAGCTAACGGCGCAAAAATCGCTAGTGCCGCGATGCAGCAGGTGATGAAACGTGTATTCAATTGACTTGTCTCCAGATGAGCGCTCACAGTGGCGAAGGCCTGCTGTAATAGCGGATATGGTAACGTAACTCAACATTATTATTTGGCTTCATCCGTCCTCGCCGAGGGCGATACTGCCACCACCGGCATTCCTGCCTACGCGGGAATGCCGAGGGGTTGTGGTTGGCGCTTCAAGTATCGATTTGAGTAGCAACAGGGAGAACCCATGTCCGCAGTCCCCATCTTCACCGCAGGCCACTACCGCTACATCAAGGCAGTGTTTCAATACTCTGGCGGCGTGGCCGCTGAACCGGGCTTTGAAATCGAGCGCGCGCGGTTTTTGCAGCCGCTGCCGCTGGCCGATGCGTTCGCGGCAGTTGAAGCACATGTTAAAAGCATCGGGCGGCCCGTCACCGCATTCGCCGCTTGCGAGTTGCGCTCGCCGGCGCAGTTTACCGAGCAGGGGTTTATCGATTTCAACAAGGCGTATGTAACGACGCTGGAACGCTGGGGTATTTATCAAAGCGGTGAGCGTCCGGTGAACCCCGTGGCGCGCACCAATGTGTGTCCGGTGTACGGCGCGCCCGCCGCGCCGGTGATGTCGGCGTTTTCGTATACCGTGCCCACGGCATCCACACGCGGCACGTTTATCCTCGCGGGCGGCGGCGAGGCGCGCGCGCATGCGGGCACCTACCGCGATCGCATCGTGCGGCTGGGTGACACGTCGCCCGAAGGCCTGCGCGAGAAAGTAAACTTCGTCGCGGCGGAAATGGAGCGCCGCCTCGGGCTGCTGGGCTTCACGTGGGCGGACGCGGTTTCCACGCAGGCGTATACCGTGCAAAATATCGGTCATCTGGTCGGCGAGGTGCTGGCCTCTCGTGGCATCGGGGGTGCGTGCAACGCGGGGCTGACCTGGCACTATGCAAGGCCGCCGGTGATTGATCTGGAGTTTGAAATGGATGTGCGCGGCGCGGCACGAGAGATTGTTTTGTAAATCCAAACCTTAACGAAACAAGGAGCCTTCATGCACCAACTGACCAAAAATGTTTATGTCGAAACCTGCATCCGCGGCTGCAACCACGGCTTTGTCACCACCAGCGACGGCGTGGTGCTGATCGATACGCCGCACAAGCCGAGCGACGCACTGAAACTCAAAGCCGAAATCGCCAAACACGGCAAGCTGCGCTACATCATCAACACCGAGCCGCATGGCGACCACTGGACCGGCAATGCGTATTTTGACGTGCCGGTGATCGCGCACGAGGGCGTGCGCACGCGCATATTGGGCACCAACATGGCGGCGCACGTGGCGCGGGTGTCCACTTTCGGCTCGGAAGAACCCAAGCTGCTCGAAGGTTATCGCCCGAACGTGCCGATCATTACCTTCAAGAACGGCATGACCATGCATGTCGGCAATCACACCTTTGAAATGATCCACATGCCAGGGCACACCATGTATCAGGCGGCGATCTGCATCAAGGAAGAAGGCGTGGTGTTTACCAGCGACAATATTTTTCACAAGGTGCAGACGTGGTTGCAGGAGGCGAATCCCGATCTGTGGTTAATGTCCCTAGAGTCGCTACGCAAGCTGAAGGAAGAGATTTTTGTGCCGGGCCACGGTGACATTTGCGGCAAAGACTATCTGAACGAGCAGGGCGCGTTCATTCAGGAATGGAAGGCGTATGTGAAAGACGCCATCGAGCGCGGCATGACGCGCGACGAAGCGATTACGCGCCTGACCGCGATGACCGACCGTTACCCAATGGATGTGGGGCAGGACGGCATGTCACCTGTCGTGCAAAAAATGAACGTGGGCAATCTCTACAACTATCTCACGGGCGCGCCAACGTAGATGTCCGCCGCTGCCGCTGCCGAGCGCGTGCTGTGGGGCGTGGGCACTTCGCGCACGTTGCGCGCGCACTGGATGCTGGCTGAGCTGGATTTGCCCTATGAGCGACGGGCGATTACCTCACGCTCCGGCGAAACGCTCACGCCGGAGTATACGCGTCTAAATCCCAGTCAAAAAATTCCCGCCTTGCAGGAAGGCGATTTTGTGTTGACGGAAAGTGCCGCCATCGTCAATTACCTGGCCAGCAAATACGGCGCGGCGAAAAACCTGTGTCCGCCGGCCGAGCCGCGTGAACGCGCGCGGTACGACCAGTGGTGTTTTTTTGTGATGATGGAGCTCGACGCCAACACGCTGTACGTGATTCGCAAACACGAAGATCTGCCCAATCTGTATGGCGAGGCGCCGAATGCGCTGCAAGCGGCGCGCGAGGGTTTTGCGCGCCAAGCCAAGGCCGCAGCGATGCGCCTTTCCGACAGCGGGCCTTATGTCTTGGGCGATCAATTCAGCGGCGCGGATATTTTATTGACCTCGTGCCTGAACGGCGCGATTCGCCGCAAGATTGAACTGCCCGATGCGCTGCATGAATACCGTAGCCGTACCACGGCACGCGAGGCGTACCAGCGTGCGCAGAACATGAATCAGCGCTAGTAGTAAATATTGAATAAAAATTAATACTTACAAGGTTAATCACTGCACGGAAAGTTTTTTGTCTGGATGATCTGCGCTCATGATCGCGCGGAAGGTCAGCACCGGAATCGACGAGCGGTGCAGCACGCGGCTGGCTTCGCTGCCCAGCAACAGCGCGGCCAGACCTTTGCGAAAACGTGATGTCATCACGATCAGATCGCAACCGCGCGCGTTGGCGGTATCCACGATCGCATCGTACGGCTGGTGGCCCTTCACCACCAGCGTGTCGCACTGCACGCCAGCGGCGTCCGCCACTTTTTGCACAATGGCCAGAAAGCTCGCGGCCTGATCGCGCGCCTGCTTGTCCATTTGCTCTTCCATGCCCGGCGGCACCATGCCCTCGGACGCCATCATCATCTGGTAATCCTGCATGACGTGGATGCCCGTGACTTTTGCGCCGCACAGATTGGCCAACTCGACGCCGCGCTCTATGGCGCGTTCGGAGTGGGCGGAACCATCGGTAGGCATCAAGATATGTTTAAACATGGAACCTCCTCCATGAAACAACGATTCAACATACGGTAGAACCTGCTTGCGCTGCTACCTTACCAGCAATTTGTGGACTTCGCATCAACAAATATGGACTTGAAAACAGCACGGACGGCTAGTCCGCCTTCGCCTCCGATGCCTTCACGACTTTAGCCCATTTACCGATTTCCAAGCGCAAAAATGCGTTGAATTCCTCGGGTGAATTCGCCTGCACGGTCTCCAGCCCGAAGGAGGCCAGCGTTTGCGCCATGTCCGGTGGCGCCAGCGCGCGGGTTATATCCGCGTGCAGGCGCTGGATGATCTCGCGCGGCGTGCCGGCGCGCGCGACCACGCCGTACCAGCCCGTGACCTCATAGCCGCGCAACCCGGCCTCCGCGAAGGTGGGCAACTCCGGCATCAGGGTGGAGCGTTGTGCGCTAGTGATCGCCAGTGCGCGCAGGCGTTTTGCCTTCAACTGCGGCGTCACCGACGATAAACTCAAAAACGCCAGATCGACATGCCCGCCCAGCGGATCGGATACCGATGCGCTCGCGCCTTTGTACGGAATGTGCGTGATGTTCACGCCCGCCATGGCCTTGAACAACTCGCCCGACAAATGCGGCGAGGTGCCGTTGCCCGACGAGGCGTAATTCAGTTGCCCCGGTTTTGCCTTGGCCAGCGCGATGAAATCCTTCACGGTGTGCGCGGGCACCGATGGATGTATCACCAGCACATTCGCGCCCGTGGCGGCAAGCGTTACCGCCGAAAAATCGCGCAGTGGATCGTACGCCAGTTTTTTGTAAAGACTCACGTTGACCGTGAACGGCGGCTGCGCCATCAGCAACGTGTAGCCATCGGCGGGTGCGGCCGCCGCCGCTTCAAACCCCACGTTGCTGCCGCCGCCCGGACGGTTATCCACCACCACCTGTTGTCCCCACGCGGCGGAGAGCCACTGCCCCAGCGCGCGCGTAAGGATGTCGGTCGCGCCGCCGGGTGTGACCGGCACGATAAAGCGCACGGTTCTGGCGGGATAGGTTTACGCGTGCAGCAGCGTGCAGAGCGAGAGCAGCGCCACCGTCATTCCAGCGAAGGCTGGAACCCAGTTAGTAACCCGCGCCGAAGACGCATTATTCAAGATGCTTCGCATGAAGGTACGAACGGGGTTCCAGCGTTCGCTAGAATGACGAGGTGAGTTTTTATGCATGGTCGTTCTGCAGTTGTCGTTTTGCATGATTCGTAAAATACAACACAACACCAGTGTGCCATACTCGCCGCGAAAATTTTATCCATTTACCGCGCCATGGAGCTCCGAATGAACACGCCGCACCGCAACGATAAATCCCTCATCTCCGTCTACGCCAGCATCGGCAGCATATTAACGCACTACGACCTGAACCACGATACGGCGGCGTTGAAG
>CAWUUY010000028.1:0-3569 GCA_963924885.1 uncultured Burkholderiales bacterium
TTCGACAACTTCGCGCCGGGGGCGTTAAAGCGCCTGGGGCTGGATTACGCGTGGGGCCGAAAAATAAATCCGCGCATAATTTACTGCTCGGTGAAAGGCTTTTTGCCCGGCCCGTATGCGGATCGCCCGTTTCTGGACGAACTGGCGCAGATGGCGGGCGGCCTTGCTTATCTGACGGGGATGAAGGATCAGCCGATGCGCGCGGGCGCGTCGATCACCGACATAGGTGCGGCGACCTATGGCGTGATCGGCATTCTGTCGGCGCTTTATCGCCGCGAGCAAACGGGGGTGGGCGACAACATCGAGGCGGGTCTGTATGAAACCATCGTGTTCTGGGTGAGCCAGTACATCACCGGTGCGCAGATGAATGGCGTGAATCCGCCGCCGCGGGGCGCGCGCAGTAGCGGCATGGGTGACACCATGGGCTGGGGCGTGTACCGGCTGTTCCCGACCAAGGATGAAAAGCAGATTTTCATCGCCGTCACCGGCAATCGCCATTGGGCGGGTCTGTGCGATGCGCTGGGCTTTGACGATTGGCGCGACGCCGCTGAATTCAACACCAATCGCAAGCGCGGCGCGCAAAAACCGCGCATCGCCGAGCGCGTCAAGGCGGCGGTGGAGCAGCTAGATTACGACGACATTGCGCAGCGGCTCTACAAAGGGCTGGTGCCGTATTCGCCGGTGAACACGCCGCTCGATCTGGTCAACGAAAAACACATGAACGAAGGCGGTCGCTGGCTGAATCTGAAAGTGGGCGACAAACAATTCAAATTGCCCAAATTGCCGATCTCGATGGGGCAGACCGCCGAATTTGAAGTACGCGAACAGCCGGGCACGCTCGGCGAACACACCGACGCCATCTTGGCGACGTTGGGTTACTCTGCGGCCGACATCCAACAGCTCAAGTCCGAAGCAGTCGTGCTGCGCTCCGAGCGGATGCTGAATACGGAAGTGCGCGCGGAATAGCTTGCGCGCGCAGACTACGCCGGCTGGGCGGCAAGTCCCTTGTGCAGCAGTTCCGCCACCAGTTCGTTCAGCCCGCAGGGGCGGGCCTGCGCGAGTGCGTGTAGCTGTTTGACGAGTTCACCGTCGAGCTTGACCGCGAAGGGCACGAGCCCGCTCGCCTGTTCGAGGGTGCGGCGCTCGCGCCGGCTCACGGCGGCAGGCGTGCCTTCGTTGCCGGGAGTGGCGAGCCGGCTGCGCGCGGCGTCGATCTTCCTGCCTTTGATCTTGTCCATGTCGAAATTACGCACGATGATGTCCTTGTTTCTATGTTCAATCGATTTTGAAGCCGCTGGTTTTGACCACCTTGGCCCAGCGGTCTTTTTCCGCTGCCAGCCATTTGCCGAGGTCCTGTGGCGACATGGGCAGCGGCACGGTGCCGTGCGACGAGAGTTTGTCCTTGAAGTCAGGCATGCCGAGTATGCGATTTACCTCGGCGTTGAATTTTGCGACCACCTCCGCGGGCATTTTCGCCGGCCCCATGATGCCCTGATACGAGCCGGTGACAAAGCCCTCAAGACCCGGCGTCTCCTGCACGGTGGGCACATTGGGCAGGTTGGGATCACGCTTTTCGCTGGATACCGCCACGATCTTGAGCCGGCCCGCGCGCACATGCGGCATGGTTTGCAGCATGCCCATGAACAAGAGATCGCCTTCGCCGGTCGCCACCGTCATGATTGAAGCCTGTCCACCCTTGGTCGGCACGTACACCCAATTCACGCCGGTGCGCTGTTCGAGCGATAGCGCCGCCACATGCACCGCCGCGCCCAAGCCCACCGGCACGTTCAGTTTGCCGGGGTTGGCCTTGGCGAGCGTGATCAGCTCCTTCACCGTTTTCACCGGCACGCTCGGATGTACGGTGAGCAAATGCGCCGAGTAGGAAATCATCGCCACCGGCGCGAAGTCGCGAACGATGTCAAACGGCAGCTTGCTGTACATGCTGGGACTGATCGCAAGGTTGCCCAGATCGTTGAGCACCGTGGTGTAGCCGTCGGCGGGTGAGCGTGCGGTGATATCCATGGCGATGGCGCCGTTGGCACCGACGCGGTTATCGACGATGACTTGCGGCCCCCATGCCTTGGTGAGCTCGGGGCCGATCATGCGCGCGAGTATGTCGGAGGTGCCGCCCGCCGGATAGGGAATCAGGATGCGGATGGGCTTGGCGGGCCACGATTGCGCAAGCGCCGGCAAACTCGTGAGCGGTAGCAGGGCGCAGGCGGCGGTGAGGGTGACAGTGATCAGGCGCATGGAAATCTCCTCTTGTCTCATCTTGTCTCAAGATCCAGTGACCGGCAGTGTAACGAGGTCGCGCGGCGCTGTCGAACGCGCTGCGTACATCGGTGCGCATCGGCGCTCGTCGGGCGTAGTATCCTATCGCTTCCCCATGAAACCGCTTGCTTATCACGTGCTTCGGCTGCTCGCCGACGGCGAATTTCGTTCCGGCGCCGCGCTGGCGAAGTCCGCCGCCATGTCGCGCGCGAGTGTGTGGAACGCGGTGCAGGAAATCGAGGCGGCCGGGGTGGATGTGTACAGCGTGCGCGGGCGCGGCTATCGCCTCGCGCAACCGGTGACGATGCTGGATGCACAACGGATCGGGCACTGGTTGGGCGAGTCCGCGCCTTTCAGTCTGGACATCATCGATGAAGCGGATTCCACCAACACGCTGTTGTTGCAGCGCGTGCAGGCCGGTGCGCCCGATGTCCCCCATGCCAGTGTGATCGCGGCGGAATGGCAGCGCGCGGGACGCGGGCGCATGGGCCGGCCCTGGCACACGGCGGTCGGCGGCGCGCTGACGTTTTCGGTGCTGTGGCGGTTTACCCAAGGGGCGGCAACGCTGGCGGGGTTGAGCCTGGCGGTGGGGCTGGCGCTGGTGCGCGCGCTGGAAGCCCTTGGTGCCACCGGTGTCGGCTTGAAGTGGCCGAACGATGTGTTGTGGCGCGGCAAAAAAATCGCCGGGATATTGATTGAAATGCAGGGCGAGGCATTGGGGCCCAGCGCGGTGGTGGTCGGCGCGGGCATCAACGTGCGCCTGTCGCCCGCAGTGGATACCCGCATCGATCAGCCCGCTGCGGATCTGGAAACCGTGCTTGGCCACGCGGTGGATCGCAACCGGCTGCTGGCGGTGCTGCTGCTGGAGCTGAACCGCGTGCTGCTCGAATTCGAGCGCGAGGGCTTTGAGCCGTTTCGTGACGACTGGCAGCGCCGCCACGTGCATCAGGGCTGCGCGGTGCGGCTGACCTTGCCGGGCGGCCTGTGTGAAGCGGGCATGGCGCGCGGTATCAACAACGATGGCGCGCTGCTGCTGGAAACCACGCGCGGCGTGCGGCCGTTTCACAGCGGTGACGTGAGCCTGCGCGCGGCGCGCAGGGCACCATGAACGTGCTGGTCATCGATGCCGGCAACAGCCGCATCAAATGGGGCTGGGCCGACGTCAGCGGTTGGCTGCGGCGCGCGTGGATCGCCACCGCTGATGCCGCGAACCTCGGCAACGAATGGAAAGACATGCCCGCGCCCGACCGCATTGTCATTGCCAACGTCGCGGGCGAGCGCGTGCGCGAGGCGATCAC
>CAWUUY010000029.1:0-6068 GCA_963924885.1 uncultured Burkholderiales bacterium
CTATCTGCGCCGCACTGGCGCCCTTCATGCCGCCGTAGGCGATGTTGGCTGCGACGCTATCGTTGAACAGCACCACATCCTGACTCACCAGCGCGATGTTCGCGCGCAGGCTGGCGAGTTTGAGCTTGGCGAGATCGTGCCCATCCAACAGAATGCGCCCGCCCGTGGGCCGGTAAAAACACGGCACCAGATTCGCCATGGTGGTTTTACCCGCGCCGGACGCGCCCACCAGCGCCACGGTTTCGCCGGGCGCGAAGGTCAACGTTATCCCATCCAGCGCTGGTTGCACTGCGCCCTCGTAACGCACGCCGACGTTCTCAAAACGGATTTCGCCGCGCGCGCGTTCGATTTCCATCGTGCCCGGATCGGCTTCGCCGGCCTGATCGATCAGTGCAAACACGCTTTCCGCTGCCGCGAGGCCACGCTGCAGCGGCTCATTCACGCTGGTAATGCGCTTGAGTGGCGCGGTGAGCATCAGCATCGCCGTCATGAACGACACAAACCCGCCGACCGTAATCGCGCCCGTGCCGGATTCGCGCGTCGCCAGAAACACCATGCCCGCCAGCGCACACGCTGCCACCAGTTGCACAAACGGCACGCTGGTCGCTGCCGCCGCCGCCTGTTTCATCAGGAAACGCCGCACGCGGTTGGTCTGCACCTCAAAGCGGCCGGCTTCGTAGGCCTGTCCGCCGTAGAGCTTGACGACTTTCTGGCCTTCGATGGTTTCTTGTATCACCTGAGTCACTTCGCCCATCGCGTCCTGCACGCTGCGGCTGGTGTTACGCAGGCGGATGCTGATGAGGCGCACGATCAGCACAATCAGCGGCGTCATTACCAGCGACAGCAGCGTGAGCTTCCAGTTTAGCCATAGCATCCATCCGAGCAGCCCGATTAATGCCAGCGAATCTTTGAATATCACTGTCAGCACGCTGGTCGCGGCGGCAGTGACTTGTGTCACGTCGTACGTCAATTTAGAAATCAGATTGCCCGATGCCTGCTCGTCGTAATACGGCGTGGGCAATTCGAGCAGGCGCGCGAACATCAACGCGCGCAGGTCCATCACCAGCCGGTTGCCCACCCACGCCATGCAATAGCCGGCAACATATTCCGCGATTCCGCGCACCACGAAAAGACCAATAATAATCAGCGGCATCCAGCGAATCACCGCCGCATCACGATCAACAAACACGCCGTCGAACAGCGGCTTCATGATCGCTGGCAGCGCAGGCTCGGTGAGCGCCACCACCACGGCGCCGAGCAGCGCGATGATCAGCACATGTTTGTAGGGCGCGACATAGCGCAGCAGGCGCAGATACAACGCAGTGCTTGACATCGTTCGCGGCGGAGAATTCACCGGGCGAACGATATCAAGTTTCCGATTTTAATTCAAGAACTTAGGGGCCGTATCGACCGCACGCGCCGCTCACTGGAACGCATACGCCATGCTGACTGTCGCGTTGCGCTCAGGTAACGGGTACGCATTGTAGCGGTCGACCACAAACTGGCTGCGCACGGCGTAATTGAAATACTTTTCGCCGAACAGGTTGTTGACGGCGGCGCTCAGCGTCCATGGCCCGTTGCGATACAGCAGCTTCAGATCGACGACCGTATACGCGGGAATTTTGACGCCCAGTGTGTTGCCTTCGTCATTGTCCATGAACTGCGCGCCGACATGCGTAGCCACCGCAACCAGACGTGTGCTCGGGTTGATCGACCAGGCGGCGTTGACGGTCAGCTTGTGGCGCGGCACCAGCGGCACCGATTTGCCCGCAATCGGCACATTGAGCTGGGTAAACACGCCGCCCGGCAATATACCTTCGCGGAATTTGGCATCGATGTAGCCATACGCAGCACCCAGCGTCACGGCCTTCGACACCAGCCATTGTCCATCCAGTTCCAGCCCGCGGCGACGCGATGGCGGCAGATTGGTGTTTCCGATGCCGCTGCTGAAAGCGTCGAGATGGATTTCATCGCGCACGTCCATGGTAAAGAGCGATGCGCGCAGCCGTCCCGCCGCGCCACGTGTTTCGAACCCCACCTCATGGGTGCTCGCCTTCTGTGGCCGCAAAAACTGAAACTGCTGGGAAAACAAGGCCGACGTTTCGTATATTTCATCGACGTTGGCAAAGCGGAAGCTCTTGCCTGTTTTCGCGCTCAACGCAGTTTGCGCGGTCAGTTGATAACGCAGGCCGAACTCATAAGCGTGCGCGGTTTCCTTTTGCGATCCGGCGGGCGCGCCTGATCCAAAAACGCCGCCTGGCGCGGCGGGGTCATGACGGTCGCGCGCGTCGATACGCAGTTGTTCCTGGCGCGCGCCGGCGGTGAGCGCCACTTGCCCGGTCAGTTGCAGGGTGTCTTGTATATAGAACGCGAGGTTTTGCTGTTCAGCATCCACCGTGTTGATGGGCCGCGTGATATTGCCCGGCGCGTTCGAGGTGAGCAGCCGATAATCCCAGCGATACCAGTCCACGCCGGCCACCAGCGTATTGGGCAGTCCGGCCAAGGGCAAGGCGATCTTGACGCGCGGCGTGAACGACAACACGTCGAGGTCGGCTTCGCGATAGGAGGGGAATCCGCCGAAGTCAAAATACGACTTCTGTTCTTTGCCGCGCCAGCCGCCACTCAAGTTGACTTCACCAAAACCGGTGATCACGCGCCAATCGAGCAACACCCGGTCGCCGTCGCGTGTCGCATAGTCGAGCGGTGTTTGCGCGCCACGGCGATCGGTGGCCAGTTGGTTCACGCCGGCACTCGGCTGTACCTGGCGCGCGCCGGGCAACCGTATGCCCTGCCGGTCGGATACGAGCTTGAGCGTGAGTTCACCGCTGCCCGTCAGCCAATAGGCATCCGCCAGCAGATTACTTTGACGGTTGCGATTGTTGTCGCGGTAACCGCCGGACTCCAGATTACCCGCCTGCACGCTGAACCCCGCTTGGGCGCCCGCGTAGTTTCCGCTCAATTGCAGTTCGTACGTATCGTACGAACCGTAGCGTGCTTCGAGCGCCGCGCCGCTCTTGCGCGCCAATGCCGGGCGCGTGATGATGTTGATTACCCCCGCGGTCGCGCCGTCGCCATACAACACTGCGCCGCTGCCGCGCACGATTTCAATGCGCTCTATCGACGCCAGCGGCACGGCGCCCCACTGCACGCCCGATAAATCGATGTCGCTGACGCGCCGGCCATCGACCAGCACCAGCGTGTTCTGCGAGCCGGTGCTGCCAAAGCCGCGCATATCAACCGTGGTGCTTGCCGCATTGTTGCCGAATAAATCACGCACACTGATACCGGCCTGCTGCGACAGCAAATCCGGCACGGTTCTGGCGGGGCTGTTGCGGATATCCTCGGCGGTTATTACCGTGACGCCTGGTGATAACGGCGCCGATGTTTCCGGAAACCGTGTGGTGGTCACGGTCACCGGCGGCCCTACGGCCACGGGAGATTGCGCAAAGGATACAGACGATAGGAACGGTACGGGCGCCATAGACGCCAAGGCCGCGGCGACTGCCGCAGTAATACGGTTGGTGCTTTTCATAAAATCCCCAAATGGTGGTGCGCGCCCGCCGCGCGCAATAAAACGCCTCGGAAACGCTCAGGGGATTGAAATGAAAAACATGCCGCGATCACAGGGACCAGGCACACCGCATCCCCGCAGCGTTTCCATCCAGCGGCAAGGGCCGGTATACGGGCTCATGAATGAAATGCACCGCCTTCCCATGAGCGTTTTGCGCGTGGTCACGCAAACTCACAGTGGCTGGTTGGTGCATCGCCGCGATTCACTACTGACTGCGTAGCGTTGTCGCGTTCACTTACCGTTGCGGGGGCAGCATCGGCCTTGATAACGTAAGTATTTGTTTTAAAGCACTTATTTATCGCACCGATTTCCCGTTTAACCGGCCTTCCTGAAGGAAAGCCGGCACCCTTTGCCGTCTCCGCACAATCATCACTGACGGATAGCGTGTTGTGCGGAGGCGTTGATGTTAGCACGCGAGTGGATGCTTACTACGGCGCGCACACAACTGCCAAATTACATTCACAATTCGCCGTTAGCAGTTGACTTGATGGATTTTTTACAACTATAGTGCCGCCATGGAAGCAGAGCTCAAATCGCTCGAAGACAAGCTGGCGCAGATCGTTAAACTTTGCCGGCAGCTACGGGAGGAAAACCACCAATTACGTCAGGAAGTGGCGACGGCACTCAATGCCAATCGCCAACTCGAAGACAAAATTGGCGGCGCCACCAAGCGTCTCGAATCGCTTTTGCAGCAAATACCCGAAGACGCGACATAGGCACACCATGAGCGCCGCCGACGCGAAAGACGCAAAGGGACTGCAAATCACCATCATGGGACGCAACTTTCGCGTCGCGTGCAAGGACGAGGAACAGGCGGGGCTGCTGGAAGCCGTCGATTATCTTAACCGCCGCATGGAAGAAATCCGTGACCAGGGCAAGATCGTCGGGCTGGAGCGCATCGCCATCATGGCGGCGCTCAATATCACGCACGAATTTCTCGGCGCCAAGGTCGAGGGTGGTTTTGACATCGCGGCCTTCAAGCGTAGAATGACTCACATGGAGACGGTGATCGATCAGGCGATGTCGGAACAAAGCAAATTGTTCTGATGTCGCGTTGGACTGCTCGCGTACCGTTCAGAAATTCCCCTGCGGTGTTCGTTAAGGCCTTAATTTCTTTGAGCCAATATGCTGTAAACGGTTGCTGACTTCAGTGATACCGGTGTGAGCGTCCCACGCGGACGAACCTAAAGGAATCCGGAAGGCGACCCCTTGAACCTTTGGTTCAAGAAACGGGCCTGACGGCACAGGCGGGGGAACCTCAAATAGCAGTGTTGGTTTTAGTGTAAAAATGCGGCTTGGCCGCATTTTTTTATGGAGAGGCACATGCGTTACTGGTTGATGAAAAGCGAGCCCGACGCCTACAGCATCGATTAGCTTGCCAAGGACAAAACCACGCCCTGGACCGGCATCCGCAACTATCAGGCGCGCAACTTCATGCGCGACCAGATGAGCAAGGGCGATCAAGTGCTGTTCTACCACTCCAACTGCGCGCCGCCCGGCATCGTCGGCATCGCCGAAGTGTGCAAGCTCGCCTATCCCGACGAAACCCAGTTCGACAAGAAGAGCAAGTACTACGACGAAAAAGCCACGCACGACAATCCGCGCTGGCTGCTTGTCGATATCAAGTTTGTCAAAAAACTGTCGCTGATCAGCCTCGATGATCTGCGCACGCACAAGGCTCTCGCCCACATGCGCATTCTCGCGCGCGGCAACCGGCTATCGATCACGCCCGTCGATCCGGCGGAGTGGGAATACATCGTCAAACTGAGTTAACGGACGCCCAATGCCAGCCATGCAAACCATAGACACCCACGCGCACTACTTCCCGCAGACGTATATCGACCTTGTGGCCAAACACGGCAACCGTGTCGGCACATCGGTAGTCGAAGCCAACGGCGCGACATTCATCCAAGTCGGGCTCAACCTGCGCACCGGCCCGATCACGCCGGAATTTATCGACCTCGACAAACGCATCAACCTCATGGACAAACAAGGCGTGGGCATGCACGCGCTCTCGCTCACCCAGCCCATGGTGTATTGGGCCGACGATGACCTCGGCGTGCAGTTAAGCATGGCCTACAACGACGCCATCAGCGCCGCGCACAAAGCGCACCCCACGCGCTTCATCGGCTTTGCCTGCCTGCCGATGCAAAACCCTAAACTGGCGCTCGACGAACTCAATCGCGTCGCCAAACTGCCGGGTATCAAAGGCGTGTACCTCGCCACCGGCATCCGCGACCGCGAACTGTCCGACCGCAGCTTTTTCCCGATCTACGCGCGCTGCGAAGAACTCGGCCTGCCGATTTTTCTGCACCCGATGATGATCAACAACGAGCGCTTGAAGCAGTTCTATTTGATCAACCTCTGCGGCAATCCGTTCGACACCGCCATCGCCGCCTCGCACCTGATCTTCGGCGGCGTGCTCGACGCCTTCCCGACACTCGAAGTCAGCCTGCCGCACGCCGGCGGTGTGCTGCCGATTCTGCGCGGCCGCCTC
>CAWUUY010000030.1:0-3742 GCA_963924885.1 uncultured Burkholderiales bacterium
CAGTATTGTCGGATTTTATACAGCATTAACAGCGCAGCACGGCGCACCGATGGCGCAGAAAAAGCCACCCGGTCTATTCCGCCCGAATATTCGCTTCTTTAACGACCGTCATCCATTTAGCGATTTCCGTTTTTATCCAACTGGCAAACGCCTCGGATGAATTTCCCACGGGTTCGCCGCCTTCGGCGGAGAGCTGTTTCTTCACGTCGGGTTGCTGAACCAGAGTCGCGACTTCACGATTGAGTAGCTAAATCAGCCGCGGCGGCGTCGCTTTCGGCGCGAGTAGCCCCTGCCATTCAATCATTTCGTAACCGGGACGCCGCTCTCGGCGACCGTCGGCAGTTCGGGCACTTGCGCGGAGCGCTTCAGGCTCGTCACCGCGATGCCGCGCAGCTTTCCGGTGCGCACGTGCGTCATGGCCGAGGGCATGCTCGCGAACGACAGATCAATGCGCCCGCCCATCAGATCGACCAGCATCGCCGGCGCCCCTTTATACGGGATCATGGTCATTTTCACTTTAGCCGTGAGGTTGAACAACTCGGCCGCGAGCTGGGTGGCGCCGCCAATGCTCGACGTGCCATAGTTGAGCGCGCCGGGCTTGGTTTGCGCCAGCGCGACCAGCTCCTTGACCGTTTGCACGCGCACCGACGGACTGACCACCAGAATCATCGGCGCGTAGGACAGGTGCGTTATCGGCGCGAGGTCGTTGATCGAGTCGTACAGCAGCTTTTTGTAGAGCGCAGGGTTGACGCCGAAGCTGGTGGTGACGAGCAGCAGCGTGTGGCCGTCGGGCGGAGCCAGCACGGTGATTTCACTGGCGATGATGCCGCTGGCCCCCGGACGATTGTCCACCACGAACTGCTGTCCGAAGCGTTTGCCGAGCGCGTCCGCGATGATGCGCCCGACGAAATCGGCGCTGCCGCCAGGGGTTTGCGCGACGATAAAGCGCACCGGGCGATGGGGGTAATTTTCCCGCGTCTGCGCATGAACGCCGCCGGCGGCAACAGCGCAGGCGATGAGGCGCAAGCCAGTCATCAAGGTTCGCAATGTTCGTATAGAAATCATCATCGAATAGCGGTTGTCCATTGAAGCAATCTGCGATAGTTTAGAGCCATCATCGGGAGAATAAAACATGGCTGGCGTTCTGCAAGGTACACGCGTTATCGATTTCGGACAATACATCGCGGGCCCCATGGCGGCGATGCTGCTGGGCGACCACGGGGCGGATGTGGTACGCATCGATCCGCCGGGCGGGCCGCGCTGGGATACGCCGGCGAACGCCACCTGGAACCGCAACAAGCGCAGCATCGTTCTCGATCTAAAAAAAGACGCCGACCGCGACACCGCGCGGCAACTAATCGCGGACGCCGATGTGGTGATTGAAAATTTCCGTCCCGGCGTGATGGATCGTCTCGGCGTCGGAGCCGCTGCCATGACGGCGGCGAACCCGCGCCTTGTCTACTGCTCGCTGCCGGGCTTCGGCGCGGACGATCCGCGTGCGCAGGTCAAGGCATGGGAGGGAGTCGTAGGCGCGGCCACCGGGGCTTATCGGCCCGGCCATGCGACGCAGGGCCGCCCCGTTTATACAGTCATCCCCTACGGCTCGGCCTACGCGGCTTTTTTGTGCGCGGTCACGGTGGCCATGACGCTGAATGCGCGGGCGCGCTCCGGCCTCGGCCAGCGCGTGGAGATTCCGTTGTTCGATGCCACCTTCACTGTGGTCGGCGCGCGCGGCCTGCTGGTCAACGGCAAACCCGTGGCTGAAGCGGAATTCGACTGGAGCCGGCAACTGCCCTGCAAGGACGGGCGCTGGCTGATGTACGTGGCGAACAATAAAAAATTCGGCGCATTCATCCAAAGCATCGGCATGGATAAATGGCGCGACGCCAAGCTGCCGCCCAAAGAACTCGCGCAGAAATTCGACGAGGTGATGCGCACACGCACCGCCAGGGAATGGGAAGACATCATCGCCGAGATCGGCTCCGAAGGCGTGATCTGCCATTCCAGCGCCGAGTGGCTGCAACATCCGCATGCGCTGCAATCGAAAATTATCGCTGACTATGACGATCCCGAACTGGGCCGCTTCCGCGGCCCCGGCATCAACACGCGCTTGTCGGCGACGCCGGGCGCCGTGCGCCTGCCGCGCCCAAGGACGGATGCGCATCGCGCGGAAATCCTGAGCGAACTTTCGGCACGTCAATCCGCGCCATCGACCGATGGCAACGAACTGCTGCATTCGGCGCTGCAAGGCGTAAAGGTGGTGGACTTGTGCATCGTGCTCGCCGGGCCGACCTGCGGTCGCACGCTGGCCGAGTTCGGCGCCGATGTGATCAAGATTGATAGCCCACACCGAGCCACCGTGCTACGGCATAACGACATCAATCGCGCCAAGCGCAGTGTTCTCATCGATCTCAAAACCAAGGAAGGGTTGGCGATTTTCTGGAAGCTGGTGGATCAGGCCGACGTGGTGTTGCAAAATTTTCGCGGCGGTGTCGCCGAGCAACTCGGCATCGATTACGAACGCGTGCGCGCGCGCCGTCCCGACATCGTTTACGGCTCGATGAATACGTTTGGTCATATCGGCCCCTTCGCCAGCCGTCCCGGCCACGAACAAATCGGGCAGGCGGTGTCGGGCATGCAGGTGCGCTTCGGCTCAGCCAAGCCCGCCACCGCGCCGTTCGCCGCCAACGACTACGGCACCGGCCTGATGGCCTGCTATGGCGTGGCGCTGGCGCTACTGCACCGCCGCCGCACGGGGGAAGGACAGTTCGTTGACAGCGCATTGGCGTACACCGCAACCCTGCTGCAATCCGCCTTGCTGCAAGATTACCCAGGCAAACAGTGGAACGAACCGCACGGGCAGGACGCCACCGGCAGCGGCCCGCTGAACCGCCTGTACCAAGCCGGCGACGGCTGGCTGTTTCTCGCGGCACGCGGGAGCGAACTTACGCAGTGCGCGGCACTGGCTGACCTTGCGGCACACAACGGTGCGGAGCTGGAACGTGCATTGGAGACGCACCTGCGCAGCCGCAACGTCGCCGCGTGGGTGACGATATTGAACGACGCCGGCATCGGCGCGCATCGCGTGGCACCCAGTCTCGTCGAACTGATGACCGATCCGCTGGTGCAGGCTCGCGGCCTCGCCGTCACCCGCGATCATCAAGACTTCGGTCCCATCACCACCACCGCGCCGGGCGTGAAACTGTCACGCACGCCGATACACATCGGTCGGCCAGCGGCAAAGCCCGGCTCGGATGCCGCCAGCGTGCTCGCGGACATCGGCATGGGCGGCGAACTGGAACGACTGATCCGCGAAGGCGTGATCGCGGTGGAGGGCGTGAAGGCGGGTTGTTGAGCGTGCGGTTGGTGACAGCACCTCTTCAGGGCATAGGCGCCTGCACATCCCCCGTAGCCCGGAAGTAGTCCGCAGGACGTATTCCGGGAGGAAGCACCGTGCAACCGAAGCACGCGAGTTCATCCACCTTGATCTCCCCGGAATACGGCCATAAAAACCATGGCCTCCTTCCGGGCTACTTTCGCTGGGACTGTCGTTCCTGCGGCGGAACGACAGTCGTGGTTTATGTGCCAGCGCTGATTAGAGCTTCAACCCTTTACGGCCTATTCCCTTCGCCCGATACAAGCCGCCGTCCGCCGCCGTGACATAAAGGCTGCCGATATCCGCGTCGCCAAATGCGACGCGCATCGGCATATCCGCCGGCGCGGCGTGCGTTTCGAGGATGGT
>CAWUUY010000031.1:0-11202 GCA_963924885.1 uncultured Burkholderiales bacterium
GCGGTGGCGGAAGGCTCGCCCATCACCGTGATGTGGTACTGCCACTCGCCAAACTCGGCGTTTTGTTGTTAGTCATTTCGGCCAGCGTTTCATTCAAACGCATGATGTCGCGCGTGAGTTGCAGCCCCTTCACGCTCAGCCCTGCGCGCAGCAGGTTAAACGCGGCCTCGCGCTGTTTGCCGTTCATCTCCAGAAAGCTCACACCCTGGCGTATGTAGAAACTCTGGTTCATCCACTTGCGCCACTCGTCGCTGTCGACGGGAAACTGGGTTTTGTTGCGCTGCTCGTTGTCGAGGCTAGCCAGAAAGGCCGCGGCGGCTTGACGCACCGGTTCGGTGGATACACCCGTCGAGCGTATGCCGAAGAGGCCAGATTCGACCTTACCGTGGGTGGTGATGCCGCGAAATGGCTCGGCGAGGCCGGGCTTCTCCGCCGCCAGCGACATGCGCAGCATTTCTTCCTGCGTGCGCGGTAGCGGGGCTTTTGAAGTAAGTGGCGCCTGCGACAAACCCAATTGCGGTTGCAACAGGACAAACACCACGGCGACCACCAACCAGCAGGCAAACAAAGCAATGCGGGACTTAGCGATGCGTAACCAAGCGTTGCGTGACATAGACCCCCCTCGTCGGCGGTGATATGTCTTTTTACGCCTTCTTGCTCGGGCGGTAAAGACTGATGCCGCGGCTTGCACTTCGTAGGTTGGCGCTGATCCCTTCGACAAGCTCAGGACAGGCCCTGCGAAGCCCAACATCGCGCTCGTCGAATTGCGCGATTGTTTTGTAGTGCAATGTGGGTTTGTGTTGGGCTTCGCAAGCTCAGCACCAACCTACCGCTACAGATCACTCGCCGCGAATATTCGCCTCTTTGATCAGCTTCGCCCACATGGCTGTTTCGCTGCGTTTGATTTCCGCGTATTGCTCGGGCGTGGTGCCGGTCGGCGAGTAGCCGATCTTGCTCATAAGATCCAGCACCTCGGGCAACTGCAGCGCCTTGAGCGTTTCGCCGTGCAGCCGCTGAATAATAAATTTCGGCGTACCGGCGGGGGCATCGAAACCATTCCATGCTTGCACGTTAAATCCGGGAAATCCCGATTCGGCCAGTGTGGGCACGTCGGGCAGCAACGGCACGCGCACCGGGCTGGTGACCGCCAGCGCGCGCAGCCGGTTGGCGCGCACCTGCGCGAGGCTCGCGGCGAAGCTGCCGAAAATAATCTGCGCTTCACCCGCCAGCACCGCCGTGGCCGCGGGCACGCCGCCTTTATACGCCACATGCACGATGTTCAGCCCCGCGCGGCTTTTAAAAAGCTCCGCATTCAAATGCAACGGGCTGCCGATGCCGCCCGACGCATAGTGAAGGCCACCGGGCTTGGCCTTGGCGAGCGCAACAAGCTGGCTCACGCTGTTGGCCGCAACGGAAGGATGTACCGCCAGTACAAACGCGGCCGTTGCAAAATGCGTGATGGGCGCAAAATCCCGGATCGGGTCAAACGAGAGCTTGTACAAACTCGGCGTGGCCGTGATGCCGGTGGACGACGGCATGAACAACGTGTAGCCGTCGGGCGCGGCGCGCGCCACGATTTCACCCGCCAGTATGCCGCCCGCCCCGGCGCGATTGTCAATCACGATTTGCTGGCCGAGCGCCTGACTCATGCGCGGCAGAATCACGCGCGCCAATGAATCCGTGCCGCCGCCCGGTGGAAACGGCAGCACCATGCGGATCGGCTTATCGGGGTACGATTGCGAAAGGGCGGTAGTGGCAGCGGCAAAGCAAAAAACACAGAACCCTATTCGTCTCATCGCCACCTCCTCACTCCGCGCGCATGCCCGAACTTTTCACCACCGGCGCCCATTGGTCAAGCTGCGCCTTGATGAACGAACGGTAGTGTTCAGGCGAGCCGGCGCTGATGTCCATCGCAAAACCGTTGAGCTTGTCGGCCACATCCGCGCGTTTCAGAATTTTGGCGATCTCCACATTGAGCCGCGTCACGATGGCCGTCGGCGTGTTCACCGGCAGATGCAGCCCATGAAAATTCAGCGCGTCGTAACCGGGCACCACGCTGGCAATCGACGGCACCCCGGGCAAATGCGGCGTGGTCTGCGCGCTGGTAACGCCCAGCGCGCGTATCTTGCCCGCCTGCACCTGTGCCAGCGCGGTGGACACCGCCACCATCGCGTAATCAACCTCGCCCGACAGTATGCCCGTCAGCGCCGGGCCGCCGCCTTTGTACGGTACGATTACCACTTTAATTTTCGCGAGACTGTTCATCCACTCGGCAAACACATGCGACGAAGTGCCAATGCCCTGCGTGCCAAAACGCAGCGCGCCCGGCTTGGCGCGCGCCTGCTCGACAAACCCCTTCAAATCGCGGATGGGCGAGCCAGCGGGCACAATCATCGCCAGCGGAAACGTCACCCACAAACCCGCGTGCGTAAAATCATTCAGCGCGTGATACGGCATCTTGGGATACAGCGCCGGTGCAATTGCCATGGTCGAAATCGCGCCCACCAGCGAGGTATAACCATCAGGGTGCGATTTCGCCACCAGATCGGCGCCCACAATGCCGCCGCCCGCCGGACGGTTATCCACCACCACCGCCTGCCCCAGACTGGCCGTCAAACCCTGACCCACGATACGCGCCAACGTGTCCGTCGAGCCGCCGGGCGCGAACGGCACGATCAGGCGCAGGGCACGATTGGGAAAAGCGGTGTTAGTCTGCGTGAAAGCGGTTTGCGCCGTGATGCCACTGAAACAAGCTGCGGCCAGAAGGGTATTACGTAGGATGATTTTCATGGCGCACAGCATACCGCCATTCGCCGCCGCCGTGAGGGTTGCGCCGGAAACGTGTCAGCAGTCAGCTCAACCCATGGCGTCCTTGCCGTGCCTAACCGGATAAAGCTGCTACCTTGGTCCGTTTCATGTGCATTTTTTTGTAGCTGTCGATCAGGCGGCGGTGCCTGTCGAGCCCCTCCAGTTTCATGCTCGTTGGCGTCAAGCCGAAGAAGCGCACGTTGCCGTCCACGGATCCCATCACAGCGTCCATTCGCGGGTTGCCGAACATCCGGCGGAAATTGACCGCGTAATCGTCCAGTTTCAGGTCGTCGTCCAGCAGCACCTCCAGCACCACATTCAAGGCCTGATAAAACAATCCGCGCTCGACCGTGTTCTCGTTGTACTGCAGAAAAGCGCCCACCAGCTCTTGCGTCGCATCAAATTGCTTCAAGGCGAGATTAATCAGCAGCTTCAATTCCAGAATCGTCAGCTGACCCCAGGCCGTGTTCTCGTCAAATTCGACGCCGATCAATGTGATGATGTCGGTGTAAACATCCAGCTCACTGTCTTCCAGACGTTCAAGCAATGCTTTCAGGCTGGCATTGTCCAGACGATGCAAATTCAAGATATCGGCGCGGAACAACAGCGCTTTGTTGGTGTTATCCCAGATCAAATCCTCTACCGGATACACCTCTGAATAACCCGGCACCAGGATGCGGCAGGCCGTTGCGCCTAAATCCTCATACACCGCCATATACACTTCTTTACCCATGCCTTCGAGAAGGCCGAACAGGGTCGCGGCTTCTTCGGCATTGGAACTCATTTTGGTGTTCTGACCCTGACCAGAAAAGTCCCACTCGACAAAATCGAAATCTGCTTTTGAGCTGAAAAATCGCCACGACACGACGCCGCTGGAATCAATAAAGTGCTCAACAAAGTTATTCGGCTCAGTCACAGCGTTACTTTCAAAGGTGGGCCGGGGTAAATCGTTCAGACCTTCAAAACTGCGACCCTGCAGCAACTCCGTAAGACTGCGTTCCAGCGCCACCTCAAAACTGGGGTGCGATCCAAACGAGGCGAACACACCGCCAGTGCGCGGGTTCATGAGGGTGACGCACATCACTGGAAACCGCCCACCTAGCGACGCATCCTTAACCAGCACGGGAAAACCCTGTTCCTCCAGCCCCTGAATGCCGGCCAGAATGCCGGGGTATTTAGCCAGCGCTTCATGCGGCACATCAGGTAGCGTCATCTCACCTTCTAGAATTTCGCGTTTTATTGCCCGCTCCAGGATTTCAGACAGGCATTGCACTTGCGCTTCGGCCAGCGTATTGCCTGCACTCATACCATTGCTGAGGAACAGATTGTCGATCAGGTTGGACGGGAAATACACCACCTTGCCGTCCGACCGGCGCGCATACGGCAGCGAACAGATGCCGCGCTGTACATTGCCGGAGTTGGTGTCGTACAGATGCGAGCCACGTAATTCGCCATCGGGGTTGTAGATCTGCAGGCAGTACTCATCGAGTATTTCAGCGGGCAGCGCATCCTTGGGACCAGGCTTGAACCAGCGCTCGTTCGGATAATGCACGAACGCCGCGTTGGCGATGTCTTCGCCCCAAAACTGATCGTTATAGAAATGATTGCAATTCAGTCGTTCGATAAACTCGCCCAACGCCGACGCCAACGCGCTTTCTTTGGTCGCTCCCTTGCCATTGGTAAAGCACGTCGGGGAGTGAGCGTCGCGGATATGCAGTGACCATACATTAGGAACAATATTGCGCCACGAAGCGATTTCAATCTTCATGCCCAGACTCGCCAGAACGCCTGACATATTAGCGATGGTTTGCTCCAGCGGTAGGTCCTTGCCTGCAATATAAGTGATCGTTTCTGAAACCGGGTTCAAAAGCAGCAAGGCCTGGGCATCGGCATCCAGATTTTCCACCTCTTCAATCACAAATTCGGGCCCGGCCTGCACCACCTTTTTCACTGTGCAACGGTCGATGGAGCGCAAAATGCCCTGGCGGTCTTTGGCGGAGATATCCGCCGGCAATTCGATCCGTATCTTGAAAATCTGCTTGTAGCGATTGTCCGGGTCGACAATATTATTCTGCGACAGGCGGATGTTATCGGTCGGAATATTGCGCGTAACGCAGTACAACTTCACAAAGTAAGCTGCACACTGCGCCGATGAAGCCAGAAAGTAATCGAACGGGCCAGGCGCCGAGCCATCGCCCTTATAGCGGATAGGTTGATCGGCCACCACCGTGAAGTCATCGAACCTGGCTTCAAGACGAAGCTTGTCGAGAAAGTTGACCTTAATTTCCATGGGAATGTGAGATGGCGTCCATAACAATTGAGCCGCTATTGTCCGCTTTTTCAGCACCAAAGTTCGTGCTTTTCAGCAACGGCTGCCAATTGGCCCCACATACCCGCTTTCACACCCTGCGCGCCTGGCGAAGCGCTGCGCTGGAATTCAAAATCAAAGAGGGTAGACACGATTATGTCGTCGTGTCTTATATGATTTTGAATGCGCCGAGTTCGATTAAATTGCAGAATAGTCGACCTTTGCCATCGTCAACTCAGGGTCTAAATCGCTACGTCAGTTTTTGCGGCAGTGGATGCCAAAATTGCAAACTCCAGTCACCTCGTCATGAGACCAGCAGTGACCGGCTAATCCGAGGAACGGACTGGCAGTCTCGACAGCTATTCGGCTATTGCCGACGTTGGATGTTGGTGTCTTGAGGGGCGGCTGTGCTTCGCATTGCCGACGTTCGATCATGTGCCGCCAAAAACCTGGTCCGACTAGTCTGAGCGACTGCTTAGCGAAAACGGTAACTTCCGTTACCGACCCATAAGAGCCGTCAGTTTTTTTGCTTCAAAGGCAGCAATGCAGCGTGATGAGACGTTGGTGATGCTTGATCGATGAGAGTTTTAGCGCCCGCTATCCAATGCGGAGCGGGCATTCCAGAATCCAGAATCCGGCAAACTTTGCTGGCTGGCAGGAAGGATGAGCTTGAGGACCATCCCCAAGCATCATTGGCACTCGTTTAATCTTGGACAGCACACAGAGGCACGATCTTGAAAAGTCAGTCCGAAACCACTTTCTTCATAGGTAACAACTCAACTTGTTTCACGTATCTTGGACAGCAGTGATTATAACTATATGACTTTATTGACTAGTTTATAAAATAAACTGCCGCCCTCTACAGCTATTTGATCAGCCCTACATCAACCAGTGCCGCGCGGTACTGCGCTTGCTGCGCATCCAGATATTTTCGCGTTTCCGCGCTGGGTAAATAGATGTTGTCCCACTCGTTGTCGTCGACTTCTTTTTTCCACGCCTCCGATTTCGCTACGCGCGCGAGCACACTATCCCAATACGCGACGTGTGCTGGGGCCAGGCCCTTTGCACCTAGCAGCATGCGGAAGCTCGATACATTAACGTTGGCACCCTCTTCCTTCCACGTCGGCACATTGGAAAAACGATCCGGCACACGCTGGGGTGCGGCGATGGCGATGATGCGGATCTTGCCGGTAGCCAGCACGGGCACGAACGTAGAGGTGGGCGTGACCACCACATCCACGTGTCCGCCCATAAGGGCGGTAGTGGCATCGATGGATGATTTGTAGATCACGACTTTGAGCTTGCTCAAATCGCCACCTGCTGCACGCATGATTTTCGATGCCGCGATGTGGTTGCTATTCCCGCGGCTGGTGCCGAAGGCGAAACTGACCGACTCAGGGCTTTTGCGCAAACGCGCCAGTAGATCGCGTCCGCTTTTGATCGGACCGTCGGCATTCACCGCAAAGCCGATATATTCGCCCGACAATATGCACAGTGGCGTAAAGTCGTTGTAACCCAGCGCACTCACTCCGAGCAGATGATTGGTAACGAAGGTTGCCGTGGCAATCGCCAGGTAATGCGGATCACCCGGGAACTGCGTGAGATAGGCGTAGGCGAAATTACCGCCACCACCGGCCTTGTTGACCATGCTCATCGGCGTGCCGACGGCACCGCTGTCCTGAATGATCTTCTGCACGCTGCGAAAAATGCGGTCCTGTCCACCACCGGGGCTGGCAGGCACGATGAATTCCACGGCTTTCTCGGGCTTCCACGCTGGCGTTGCCGCCCGCGCAGGGCCGAAGCAAAATACGACGAAACATTCCAACACGGCACAGAGGACGCGCAGCATCAGTGATCTCTTGGACGGATTCAATCGCATCACTTGTATTCTAGCTTACAGGAATTATTGCTTAACCGGAAAAACTTTGAACTTTGATTGGGCACCGCCATGGTGCGTTGAGTATCAGTACTGTGCCTGTCTGAGCGTGCATGGGCGTCTCCTACAGCAATGAATCAGGCGAATGCAAGTCGCGCAAATCGAGTGCATTAGCGCGTGACGCGGAGCTGCAATCCGCGTAATGCGACATGCGGCAACCGATAGCACGCGCCATGCCCGCTGCTCCGGAGCAAGTCACGGAAAAGTGATTCTATGCAAACAACAAGCGTAAGCTCGGCGTGGTCACTCGCATTGTACTCCGCAAATATTCGATTCGGGTGTAGCAGCCAGCATGTGGCGGTTCATGTCATGATTGATACATGGTGGCGTGAATCAAAATCATTGTCCAACTCGTCGTAGACCCCCCCGATCAAATTCTAATCGGCGGTAACATGCCTTGGCACTCACGATGGCCGAGGTCGCGCTGTTCTCGAAACCGTACGGCGATCTGATGGCCACTACCCGCTCTCCGACTTTGACGTTGTCGGCCAGATCCGCTTGATCGGTCGCTTAAGCCATATATCTGCGGAAAACCAGCCGCCTGCAGCAGAAATTCTGAATTTCAGATCGACCTTTGAGGGGCCGCTACTGCGCACATTGCAGCCGTTAGGAAGCGAGAAGATATTAGTTGTACGTGCTGCGATACTTTCAAATAATTTCTATTCAGAGAATTGGCTTAGATCGTTACATTTCGTTCCAGTTATTTTGGCTCGACGCCTTAGTAGCTCAGAACCCCAACGACCGCTACGGTCAAGTACCAGACTCTGATGCTAGTCGCAGCGGATGCCTATTGCGGATCGGAACAATCCCGCCGTCGCGCGCATGTTCTGACACCGTTTGTCAGACAAATTCCAAACTTCTACGATTCATTCACCAGCCAACCCGCGCCCGCTCACCAGAAGACATTTGCCGATCACCTTGCGCTCTTCCACCATGCGCAGCGCCTCGGCCGCCTCGTCAAAGCCAAACCGGCGGTGGATCAGCGGTTTGAGTTCGCCCGCGCGCACTTTGTCCAGCAAGCCCGCCATCAGCTCGGCCCAGCGTTCGGGATTGCGTTGGGTGAAGCCGCCGTACGGCGCGCCCACCACCGACAGGCCGCCAAACAGTATTTTGTTGGCTGGCGCGGCAGGGATACGCCCGCCCGCGAATCCCACCACCAGCAAACGGCCGTCGACGGCGGTGGAGCGCAGCGCCGCGTCGAACACGTCGCCGCCCACGGGGTCATACGACACATCCGCGCCGCGCCCGTTGGTCAGTTCGCGTATGCGCTCAGCGAGGGGCTCGGTGCGATAGTTGACGGTGAAATCCGCGCCTTCGGCCCGCACCGCGCGCAGCTTGTCGTCGTCGCCGCCGGTGGCGATCAGTGTCGCGCCCATCATTTTGCCGAGCTTGACCGCCGCCAGCCCCACGCCGCCGGATGCGCCATGCACCGCCAGCACTTCCCCCGTTTGCAGGCCCGCTCGATATGCCAGCGCGTAATAGCTGGTGCCGAAGTTCAGCGGAAAACCGCCGATATCGGCTAGGCCGATGCCCGCGGGCACGCGCACCGCTCTGGCCGCGGGAAGCGTTACCTCGTCAGCGAAGCACCCGCGCACGTCGTTGTTCTGCACTAGTACGCGGTCGCCTTCCGTGAGCCGCGTGACGCCCGCGCCGCATTCGACCACGATGCCCGCGCCTTCGGTGCCCAGCACGAACGGCGGCGCGAGCTTCACCTGATAGCGTCCGGTGGTCACCAGCAGGTCACCAAAATTCACACCGGCGGCGTGGATGGCGACACGAATTTCACCGGCATCAGGCCGGCGCGATGGCCAATCCATCACCTTGAGGGACGCCGCGCCGGTGAGCGCAGTGCAGACCACGGCCTTCATTTTCCACCCTCGTTCATTGCGATTGATGCATCTGCATCCCATGCATCCGCGCCCGGCCCCTGCTGCGCCAGCACGCGCTTTTCCACCTTATCGGTGCCCGTGCGCGGCAAGGCATCCACGAATTCGATATAGCGCGGCAACATGAATTTGGGTAGACGCTCGTGCAGCCACGCGAACAACTCGCCGGGCGCGACCGTCGTGCCCGCCTTGCGCACCGCCACCAGCCGGATATCGTCTTCGCCGTTCGCCGCCGGATGCGCGATCACCACGCACTCGGCAATCGCCGGATGCGCCGCCACGCCGCGCTCAACTTCCGACGACGACACGTTTTCGCCGCGCCGGCGGATACGCTCTTTCTTGCGGTCGATGTAGAAATAGTTGCCGTCCGCGTCGCGCCGCAGAATGTCGCCGGTGTGAAACCACAGGTTACGCCATGCGGCTAGTGTCGCCTGCGGCTGGTTAAAATAGCCCTGCATCATCAGGTACGGCTTGCGCGGGCGCGCCACCAGTTCGCCGGGTTGACCCTCCGGCACCGGCACGTCCTGGTCATCGACCAGTGCTATGTCCCAATCCTCGTGCGCGCGCCCGGTGGAGCCGAACGTGCGTTGCGCGTCGGTCGTATGGGACGTGTACAGCAGGTAGCTCGTTTCCGTCATCGCAAAGGCTTCCAGCGTGCGCACGCCAAAACGCGCCTCGAACTCAAGATCATGCGCGGCATTGAAAATCGCCCGCACGCGGTGCGCGCGGTCAAAGGCGCCGGGCGGCTGCGCCTGCAGCAGCGGCACGAGGGCATGCACCACGTAAGCCAGCGAGGCCTTGCATTGCGCGGCGCGCTCCCAGTAGCGCGAGGCACTGAAACGTTCGTCGATCACCGCGTGCGCGCCCAGCACCAGTGCGGGCAGCGCGCACATGCGGCTCGACAATCCATGAAATAACGGCAACGGCGTATACAGCACGTCGTCGCGCTTCATGCCGGACAGGTGCATGAACGTGCCCGCCGAAGTGAACGTCAGTGCGTCGGGCAGCATCACGCCCTTGGATGGCCCAGTGGTGCCAGAGGTGTATGAAATCATCTGGATGCGGCGATAGTCCGCGGCAACTTCCGGGTCTGCGCCCTCGGCGACATAGAGTTCGTCAAAGGGAACGATCGCGGCTGCATCGACTATGTTTCGCGCACCTCTCATGTCGCCCGCCACCGCCAGCCACGGCAGCTTGCCCTTGCAATCCGCGCGCAGGCTCTCCAGCGCGGGCAGCAATTCGTCCTTGACGATCACGGCATTGGCTTGCGCATCCTCGATCTGCGCTTCCAGCAAGAACCCCTTGAGGCTGGTATTCAGCGGCACAATCGCCGCGCCGAGCAGGCTGCACGCATACCAGGCGAACACGAACTCGGCGCAGTTGGGCAGCAACAAAATTACCCGGCTGCCCTCGCGGATGCCGCGCCGCGCCAGCCCGCGCGCCAGATCGCGGCAGCGCTTTTCGGTCTCGGCAAATGTGTATGTGCGCGCGCTGGACGTGACACCGGACGTCACGGTGAACGTAAGATAGGGCCGGTCGCCGTCCCGCGCCGCGCGCAGCCGCAGAAAACGGCCGATGTTGCGTTGCTCCAGCGGCAGGTTGTAAAACGATGCGGCTTCGTCGGGTGTCATGCGCGTGCTCGATGTAAAACGTCTAATAGAATCTGCGACGTATACTACACCAGCAAAATTTTCAGCCATCCATCGAGGACGTAACCATGAAGGCATTGTCGATTGCACTGGCGGGACTGCTGTCACTCCATTTGTCGTTTGCCGCACTCGCGCAAACCCCGGCGTATCCCAGCAAACCGATACGCCTGCTGATTCCGTTCGCCACTGGCGGCGGCGCGGATGTGGTCTGCCGCCCCTTTGTGCAAAAACTCAGTGACCGGCTCGGTCAATCCATCGTCTATGAAAACCGCGGCGGCGCGGGCGGCGTGCTGGCGGGTGAAACCGTGGCGCGCGCGGCGCCCGACGGCTACACGCTGCTGGTGGGCGCGGTGTCGGTGATGACGGTCACTGGCAATCTGATGAAAATTCCGTTTGATCCGGCAACGGATTTCGCGCCGATCACCAAAATCGCGGATGTGGCCAGCCTGCTCGCCGCGCGGCCCGGCTTCGCGCCGCGCACGCTGAAGGAGATGGTCGATTATGCGAAAGCCAGTCCAGGCAAACTGATCTGGGGCATTTCTGGTATCGGCTCGGCGGGACACCTGGCGATGGAGCGGTTCCGGCTGGAACAAAACATCGACGTGACGCAGGTCG
>CAWUUY010000032.1:0-23845 GCA_963924885.1 uncultured Burkholderiales bacterium
GCGAGATTCTACCGGTTTTCTTGTATATTTTCTTGGGCTTAGCGGGGCATCAATGCAGCGCCTCGGGGTGGGATGCTGCGGTTTTGGGATCGGTATACTAAAAGTCCGGTGGTCGGTATGGCACTGCCGAGGGCGGCATAGGGTGCCCCTGGCGCGTATCTCGCGGGCATTTGCCATCGATACAAAGCGGAACTACGATGTGCTTGGTATCCACAGCCCTTCGCAATTGACGAAGTTATGGCCCAAAGCAGTTACCCTGTTGCTTTTACATTCCGTATGACTTACTTATGACCGATCACCCTTCCCGTTACCGCATCAAATTTTGCGACGTTGCCGTGGGCCAGCGTTTTTATGATCCAATTAGTGCGGAATACTTCGTGAAGAAGAGCGACAGTATGGCCGCAATGGTCACAGGTCCTGGGGATGGCACTGTGCCGGATGAATTTGAGGCTGACGACGTCGTGGGTATCGATCATTAAGCAGGCATAGGCGGCAGTCTGCTATTGGGTTGTCCAGTCGAACAATAATTGAGGGTGGGAGCAAAGCGCAGCGTGCCCAACGTCGTTAGCGTGGCAACGTTTGTTTACGTGGCAACCTTGCCGCAAAACCGTAACCACAGAAAACCTAATAAGGCTGCTGCGAGTGAAGCCAGCAATATCGCGATTTTTGAGGCGGTTATGATTGCCGGATCGGATGAAAAAGCTAGATTGGTAATAAATATCGACATCGTAAAACCGATGCCACCCAACAGCCCGGCGCCGAAAATGTGTGCCCATTGCGTGTCGGGCGGCAAGCGGCATATTCCGATGGCAACTGCTAGGAAACAAAACATCATCACGCCGAGGGGTTTTCCCGCAATCAATCCCGCCGTAATGCCGATGCTGTTCGCACTGGCCAGTTGCTGAAACCAGTCAGCTTGAATCACGATACCAGTATTTGCCAATGCAAAAATCGGCAAAATGATAAAAGCCACTGGCTTATGCAACCTGTGCTCAAGTTTGTGCGAAGGTGAATCCTGGTCGTCGTCTTTCGCGGAAAATGGAATTGCAAAGGCCAGCATTACGCCAGCGACGGTCGCATGCACGCCCGACTTCAGCATGAGAAACCACATCACTGCACCCCCTAGCAGGTAGGGCATGAGATGCATGATCCGGAAGATACGATTCAGAGTCAAGAGCAGTATCCAGACTGCCACTGCACCCCCAAGATATCCAACTGAAAGATGTGCCGTGTAGAAGGCTGCGATAATGACTATCGCGCCCAAGTCGTCGATCACGGCGAAAGCTACAACAAATACCTTCAGCGGCGCAGGAACACGGTTGCCAAGTATTGCCAGAACGCCCAAGGCAAACGCGATATCGGTTGCCATCGGAATGCCCATACCGTTTTGCGTAGGCGTGCCTGCATTAAGGGAAAAATGAATCAGCGAGGGAACAACCATTCCGCCAACAGCTGCAAATATCGGCAGCAGAGCATTCTTGAAGCTCGATAATTCGCCAACATATATCTCTCTTTCGAGTTCAAGCCCAATGAGCAGAAAAAATATCGCCATCAGCGCATCATTAATCCAGTGTTCGAGGCTAAGACCGGCAACATTAGTGTGCCAGAAATCCAAATATGTTTTACCTACCGGTGAATTTGCAATGGCAATTGAAATGACAGTGCAGAGAATCAAGATAATTCCGCTGGATTTTTCCGAATCAAAAAACGCGTTGAATGTTCTTGATAGCATTTTCGACGCCTTTTTCAGGGGGGTGCTATTTAAGTCACTTTGGCGGTTGAAGAAAAGGGACGGACAAGATTAAGCACTGCTCAAGCGTCGGCTTTCGGGCCGCAACCTGGACGATTGTAACTTCGCCTCCTGGCCGTTCAGCGACACTTGCTTGGGGCCCCCATTCCGCCTCAAAGCAGCCATTGTAGTGCTGAGCCGTTTCCGCCAGCTTGCCCGCTGCGTGCCCGCTACGATGCCGTGATGACCACCCTGGTCGCCAGCTCCCCGCGCGTCACCTCGGGCCCACCTCGCGCAACCTCTGTACAACTTCGAGATGCGCCTCCCCACCCTCCCCCTCGGCTACGCTCTCAGCTGCCAACCCGGAGGCCTGCAAGGGTCCTGTTCGGTTCTTGTTCGGTAAAATTTGGAGTAACTCGATGTTTTCATTCGCGTTACCCTTCCGCCTGTTGCCGCTAACCGAAAATTGGTTCGGCATAGGTTCGGTTGGGGCCGTGCGGGTCGGAAGCCGGCTGGAAACTTGTTCCGATTCTTCGGCTTGCGAGCGGTAATTTTTGGGCTAATTTGTATTATGAGTCCGCTGCTCTAACCAACTAAGCTAAGGGCCCGAAGAGCGAGTATTTTACTATGGCACTGACAAAACGCACAGCGCCTCACGCGCTTCGGGCGTTCCGATAAAATAACGCTGTTAACCCCTCGCACACATGACGGAATCCAACGCCATCCCGCTGCTTTTTTCGCCGCTGCAACTCGGCGGCGTTACGTTACGCAATCGAGTGGTGGTGTCACCGATGTGCCAGTACGCCTCTGAGCGTGATGCCGGCCCCAGCGACTATCACCTCGTGCATCTGGGGCAGTTTGCGATGGGCGGCGCGGGCCTGATATTTTGCGAAGAAACCGCGGTCGAAGATCGCGGGCGCAAGTCTTATCACTGTGCGGGCATCTACGATGATAAACATCTAGCGCAGTACCGCCGCATCAATGACTTCATACGCCAGCATGGCGCGGTGCCCGGTATCCAACTCGGCCATGGCGGACGCAAAGGTTCGGGCCGCCCGCCCTGGGATGGCTACCGCCCGCTTACCTTGGATGATGCCGCGCGCGGCGAAACGCCGTGGACCACGATTTCATCGAGCGAAGTCGCGCCCGGCGCCACGGCGACCAAGCCGCATGAGCTATCGCTGTCAGAGATTTCCGAAGTGGTCGCGAATTGGCGCGAGGCTGCGCTGCGCTCCGCGGATGCGGGCTACGACATTGTTGAAATTCACGGCGCACACGGTTATTTGATCCACCAATTTCTGTCGCCACTGGTGAATAAGCGCACCGATGCGTACGGCGGCAGCCTCGACAACCGCATGCGGTTTTGCATGGGTATCGTTGAAGCCATACGCGCCGTTTGGCCGAAGGGTAAGCCCGTGTTTTTGCGGCTATCCGCCGTCGATGGCAGCGGCGACGCATGGACACTTGAAGACACAGTACACGTCACGCGCGCGGCCAAGGCGCGTGGCGTTGAAGTCGTCACGCCTTCCTCCGGCGGTATCGGCGGCGCGGGATCGGCGACGCTGGTGCCGCGTGCACCCGGTTACCATTTGCCTTTTTCCAGACGCGTGCGCGCCGAGGTGGCGATCAAAACCCTCGCGGTGGGGATGATTACCGAGGCGAAACAAGCTGAACAGATTTTGCAGGACGGCGATGCAGATTTGATCGGCATCGCGCGCGAGTTTTTGTGGAACCCGTACTGGACGGTGCATGCCGCGCGTGAACTGGGCCTAGCCAATTATCACGATTTGTTGCCGCGCACTTATGCGTGGTGGCTTAAGCGGCGCGACGAGATACGCGAGGTCACCCGCACGGCAAAACAGATTGATATCGCACCACCCGCACAGCCGTAGACTGGGCGCTACCGCTGTGTGGACGAGGTCAACTGAACAATCTTGCTTTCCAAGATGGTGCCCCTCGAAGTGCGTTGCCAAAAAAATCCTTTAATGTAACGCCGTACTACGGTGGCCACCCAATAGCGCGGCCGCAGTTGAATAGTGGCTTCGGATTGCCCTCTCGTCCATCCGGAACCTTCGATGCGAAACGCATCGAAGGTTCCGGCGGGGACGGTCTTACTTTCACGAGCCGCTACCTTGAATTCATAAACGGTATCGTACTGCTCGCCTTTCGGGCTGGTAACGCGATGACGCGAGGTCTAGCGTTTGCCGAGACTGTAATCGGGAATAAAATATTGCGCACCAGTGAATACTCTGCCGTCCGCGAATTTGATGAAATTCCCGATCAAGTCCGTGACGAATCCGCCCTTGCCATAGAAGACTTCGGTATCGGTGACCTGGCTGGCAAACAGTGTGTAGGTGCAAATTTGACTGGTTATCCGCGTCGAGTACCCGGTATTGAAGCGGTCACCCACCTGTACGCCTGTATCGACACGCAACGTGCCTTTTGAAAACGGGTTCTCATTGCTCGACGCGAAGTCGATTTTTCGTTCGCCTGCCTTTGCCAGTACTTGGTCCAGCCGCAACTGAGCCACCTCCGAAAAAATCCCGCTCGGATACCGCCGCAGATAGTCTTCGAGCGGCCCCGGCTCGGCAGCGGCTTTGATACGCTCCCAGATCGCCAGTTCTTGTTCAAATCTGCGGGTCGCTTCTTCATCGCTAATTTCGCTGATGACTTTCGGCGAATGAAAATAAAAATCCTCTTCCAGCGAGGTGCTTTTCCACGGTATTTGCTCGCCGTTCGAACGACGCCGTACCGCCAGCCGCACGCGTTTGAACACGTCTTCGATCTTGGCTTCCGAAGTTTTGAGTTCGCGCAGCAGATATTCGGTGTAAAGACCGTTGCTGCCGCTGCCGACGCTTGCCACGTTGCCGGGTGAGGTGGCATACGCCAGCAATGATCCCAGCGGCGCGTCGAATTGGCTTAACCCTTTTTGCTCGGTCGGCAGCCCCTTGCCAAACGGGTTTTCACGGCAGGCGTCGAGCACAATCACGATCATCGGATTTTTGGCTCGGGTAAGCCCTTGCAGCAACGTGTTGAGTTCCACCGCGCGCACCGGCACGTCGTCCATCGACTTGATCACCGCATCCACCGGCACCAGATAATTGCGCCACGCCAATTGCGCGCCGTGCCCGGCGAAATAAAACAGACCCACCGCATTGCGCGAGGCGAGTAGCTTGCCGTAGGACTCAATGGCGTTGACCATCGCGTCACGGCCCGTATCGAGCAGCAGGTTGACCCGAAGCCCGCGGCCTTGAGTTCGCCCGTGATCGCCTTGGCGTCGTTGGCCGGGTTGTCGAGCGGACTGCCTTGATACCGGCTGTTGCCGATGACCAGCGCGTGGCGCGGCAAACCCTGCAGCGCCGATTGTGCAAACGATAAGGCCGGGAACAGAGACGCCGCGCCCATGGCCGCGGCGCCTTCCAGCAAGCGCCGCCGCCGCGGATCAAATGTCACACCTTATGCCGCCAGTGCATGTCGTGTTGACATCGAACGCTCCTTCGATCACCAAACGATATCGTACACAAAAAAGCCCTCTTCCGGTTGCAGAAGAGGGCTTTGACCATCGTCGTGAAAATCAGCCTTCGTTATCGAGAAAGCTGCGCAGCCGCTCCGAACGCGACGGATGACGCAGTTTGCGCAGCGCCTTGGCTTCGATCTGGCGAATGCGCTCGCGCGTGACATCGAACTGCTTGCCGACTTCTTCCAGCGTGTGATCGGTGTTCATTTCAATGCCGAAACGCATGCGCAGCACCTTAGCTTCGCGCGGCGTCAGGGTGTCGAGCACGTCTTTGGTCACGCCGCGCAGGCTGGCAAAAACCGCCGCGTCGTTGGGCGCCACGGTCGATTGATCCTCGATGAAATCGCCCAGATGCGAATCGTCGTCGTCGCCAATCGGCGTCTCCATCGAAATCGGCTCTTTGGAAATCTTAAGTAACTTGCGGATTTTCTCTTCCGGCATTTCCATCTTGTCGGCGAGCGTGGCCGGGTCGGGCTCCGAGCCGGTCTCCTGCAAAATTTGCCGCGAGATGCGGTTCATCTTGTTGATGGTCTCTATCATGTGCACCGGAATACGGATGGTGCGCGCCTGATCCGCGATGGAGCGCGTGATCGCCTGGCGGATCCACCACGTTGCATAGGTCGAGAACTTGTAGCCGCGACGATATTCAAACTTGTCTACCGCCTTCATCAGGCCGATGTTGCCTTCCTGGATCAAATCGAGGAATTGCAAACCGCGGTTAGTGTATTTTTTGGCGATCGAGATCACCAGCCGCAGGTTGGCCTCGGTCATTTCACGCTTGGCACGGCGGGCCTTTGCCTCGCCGTTGTTCATCTGGCGGCTGATTTCCTTGATGTCCTTGATCGGCAAACCCACGCGGGTTTGAATATCCAGCAGCTTCTGCTGTTGCTCGACCACGTGCGGCTCAAAGCGCGCCAGCACCGTGCTCCAGGGATGCCCGCCGTCGATTTCACCCTTGATCCAGCGCAGAGTCACTTCCTTGCCCGGGAATTCCTTGATGAAATGCGAGCGCGGCATATTGGCTTTGTTCACGCACAAATCCAGCACGCTGCGCTCATGGCGGCGAATCTCCTCCACCAGCCGGCGCACCGAGTCGCACAGCGCCTCAATCTGCTTGGCGCAGAAGCGGATGTTCATCAGCTCGTTCGAGATATCCTCGCGCGATTCCAGGTACGCCGGGCTGCGCGGGCCATTGCGCGCGAGCGCCTTCATCATGCGACCGTAGTGGTTGCGGATCAAAACGAAGCGCTTGAGCGATTCTTCCTTCAGGCGCAGCAGGTCGGCGATTTGTACCGCAGCCTTCGCTTCCTCGTCTTCCTCCTCGTCTGCCTCGTCGTCGCTGGTGATCTCGTCGTCGGCCTCGTCATCTTCCTCGGGCTGGGCCTGCTGCATGGCCTGCTCGACCGGGGCATTCGGATCAATCAGGCCATCCACCACTTCGTCGGCGCGGATTTCGTCTTTTTCGACGCGTTCAGCGAGCGCGAGTATTTCCGCGATGGTGGTCGGGCAGGCCGAAATCGCCTGCACCATGTGTTTCAGGCCATCTTCGATACGCTTGGCAATTTCGATTTCGCCCTCGCGCGTCAGCAGCTCCACCGATCCCATCTCGCGCATGTACATGCGCACCGGGTCGGTGGTGCGGCCAAACTCCGAGTCCACCGTCGACAGCGCGGCCTCGGCTTCGGCGGCGGCTTCTTCATCGGCGACGGGCGGTGCGGCATCATTGATCAGCAGTGTTTCGGCATCGGGCGCGGTGTCGTACACTTGAATGCCCATGTCGTTGATCATGCCGATGATAATTTCGAGCTGCTCGGCGTCGAGCATTTCATCGGGAAGATGGTCGTTGATTTCGGCATAGGTAAGGTAGCTGCGCTCCTTGCCCAGCATCACCAGATTTTTCAGGCGATTACGGCGTGCTTCGGTGTCAGCCGGAGACAATTCACGGCGCTCAAATTCCTTCACTAGCGCCTTTTCTTTCGCGGTCAGACCGCGGGTGGGTTTTTTTCGTGCGTCCTTGCCGACAGGTAGAACGACGGGCGCGGCTATGGGCGTTGCGGCAACGGGCGCTTTCTCAGCCGCCTTGCCCTTGGACTTCGCCATCTGTTCCGCGACGGCCTTCAGCTTGGCAAGCCGCTGATCCTTGGCCGACAGCGGCTTGACCTTGCCCGCAGTGCGTGGTTTTTCCGCGACCTTCGCTGCTTTGGCGGCCTTGATTGCCATGGGTACCTTAGGTACCTTAGTTACCTTAGTTACCTTAGTTACCTTAGGTAAGCTAGGTGCCTTGGCAACCTTAAGCGGTTTCTTCGTCTTCGCGAGCTTGACCTTGGCGACGGGCTTCTTAGCCGCCGGCTTGGCCGCCGGACGCTTGAGCTTGGCGGCTTTCACTACGGATTTTGGCCGCGCAGCCGATTTGGCCTTGGCGGATTTATGCGCAACCGCGCGCGGGACCGCCGATTTGGCTGTGGCATGTGACTTCACTTTGGACGCTTTCTTGGGCTTGGCCATATCGTGTATTCCGCGAATAGGGGTCGGAACGGGCTGCGTTGAGAAAACCGATGATTATACCTGAAAGCGAGTGCGTACTCACTATGCACTCACTTCACCTTACTTCACTCTTGCTGCCGTATCTACTTGTTTTAAAACGCGAATATTCTCAACATCTTCGGCGCTCCAGCGCGTGTCACGCGACTTTGCCGCTTGCGCGGCCAAACCCAGTTCCTTGAGCAATCCCTGCCATGCCCCCTCAAACTCCGCTTGCAGCTCTTCGGCGCTAAATCCCAGTTCCTGCCAGCGCAATCCGCCCGCTTCCACCGATTCAAACAAGGCGCCGAATTCCGTATCGCGAAAAAACTCGCCGACGCTGCTGATATGGGGCTGCGTGTTCAGCGTTTCGAGCAACGTATCCAGCGCGCGCAATTCGAGTGGCTCGGTGTCCGTCATACCCGCGGCAACGAGCCGCGTGCGATCCGCCAACCGTTTTAGCGCGGGATCCACCACCAGCAATTCCAGCGCGTGCCGCACCTTCGATGCGCGCGCCGGCGCTGTTCTGCGGGCCGGCGCGGCCATCGGCGCCGCTTTGATCTGAAACTCGCTGTCGAGTTCCTGCTGTGTGATGCCGGTCACCTCGGCCAGTTGCTTGCGCAACATCAGCGACAACATCGGCGCGGCAATCTGCTTCACCAGCGGCTTGGCTTCCTGCAACAGCTTCGCGCGGCCCTCGTGTGTATTGCGATCCACGCGCGACGACAATTCGTTCAGCAGGAATTTCGACAGCGGAATCGCGTCGTCCAGGAATTTTTCGAAGGTTTCCTTGCCGTGTTGCCGCACATAGGAATCCGGGTCGTCGCCCTGCGGCAAAAACAAGAAGCGCACTTCCTTGCCGTCGGCCAACTGGCCCAGACTATTTTCCAGCGCGCGCCACGCCGCGCGGCGACCCGCATTGTCGCCGTCAAAACAGTAGACGATTTCATCGGTCTGGCGCAGCAGCTTTTGCACATGCATGGGCGTAGTGGCCGTGCCCAGCGTCGCCACCGCGTATTCGACGCCGTGCTGCGCTAGCGCCACCACGTCCATATAACCTTCGACCACGATCACGCGGCCCGCGTCACGAACGGCGCGCCGCGCCTGATACAGGCCATACAACTCGCGGCCTTTTTCAAACAGCGGCGTCTCGGGAGAATTCAGATACTTGGGTTCGCCGGTATCCAGCACGCGACCGCCGAATCCGATGACGTTGCCGCGCACATCGACAATCGGGAACATGATGCGATCACGAAAAATATCGTAGCGCCGGCCTTCGTCGTTTTGCTTGACCAGCCCCACCGTGGTCAGTGCTCTCGATTGGTAATTCGGGAAAGCGCGCTCCAGATTCTGCCAGCCCTCCGGCGCATACCCCACGCCGAATTTTTTCGCGATGTCACCCGACAGGCCGCGCTTTTTAAGATACTCAATTGCCTGCGGTGCATCTTTCAGCGCGTTGCGAAAAAACTGCGCGGCGGTAAGCATGATCTCAAACAGGTCTTCGCCGTCTTCGCTCTCGGTTCGTGGCCGCCGCGGTTGATCGCTGCGTTCTTCGGGCACCGTCATGCCCACGCTTTGCGCAAGCTCTTTGACGGCATCGACAAAACCCAGCCCGGAATATTCGATCAGAAATCCGACCGCGGTGCCATGTGCGCCGCAGCCAAAACAGTGATAGAACTGCTTGGTCTGGCTGACGGTAAATGACGGCGATTTTTCGGAGTGAAACGGGCAGCACGCCACCATATTCGCGCCGGCTTTTTTCAGCTTCACGTGGCGATCAATCACGTCGACGATATCGACGCGATGCAGCAAATCCTGGATGAACGACTGTGGAATCATGGCGAGACGTGAGTATAACGACGACTCGGGCAGCGTAGCCGCCTTGATTCAATCGCGCCGAAGGCCCGGCGCGCAGAGAAAATAAATCCGTTTAAAAACAGATGCTTATATAAATCAGCCGGTCAGCCTGGCTTTGACCAGGCCGGACACTTTGGACATGTCCGCGCGTCCGGCGAGCTTCGGTTTCAACACCGCCATCACCTTGCCCATATCCGCCGGCCCCTTGGCGCCGCTTTCGGCTATCGATGCCGCCACGATGTCGCCGATTTCGGATTCCGACAGCGCCTGCGGCATGTACACCTGCAATACGCCCAACTCGTATTTCTCGGTGTCGGCCAGATCCTGCCGTCCTCCTTTTTCAAACTGCGTGATGGAGTCGCGGCGCTGCTTGATCATTTTGTCGATGATCGCCACCACGTCCGCATCGGCCAACTCCTTGCGCTCATCCACTTCTTTTTGCTTCAGTGCGGCGGTCAGCAAACGAATGGCGTCGCGCTTGCGGGCATCGCCCGCGCGCATCGCGTCCTTCATATCATTGGTGATTTGTTCTCTGAGCGGCATAGTGATTCCTCAAAAGCAAAAAGGGCGAAGGAACCAGCCCTCACCCTTTTACAAGGTACGGTAAAACGGCTTGGTACGCTTAGTACATCTTCGGCGGCAGCGTTTGCGAGCGCAGGCGCTTGTGCGTGCGCTTCACGGCGGCGGCGAGCTTGCGCTTGCGCTCCCACGTGGGCTTTTCATAGAACTCACGGGCGCGCAGATCGGTCAGCAGACCGGTTTTCTCAACGGTGCGCTTAAAGCGGCGCAGCGCGACTTCAAAAGGCTCGTTTTCCTTGATGCGAACAGTAGTCATCAGCGTACCTGAATCCCTTCGGTTATTGCTTCGGTAAATAATTCTTGGCTGGAGAAAAGTCTCGTATTATATCAAGCGCTTGGCCATATTTGAAGTACTCTGAACGTCGGCCGGCATCTACCCTCGTCACGCACTATTAGGCGCTAAGTCATTGTTAATACTAGGAATTGAGACATCCTGCGACGAATCCGGCGTGGCGCTGTACGACAGCGGCATGGGATTGCTCGGCCATAAACTGCACACCCAGATGGCCATGCACGCCGATTATGGCGGGGTGGTGCCGGAACTAGCATCCCGCGACCATATCCGCCGCGTGCTGCCGCTCACCCGCGAATTACTCGCCGACACGGGCAAAACCCTCGCGGATTTGAACGCCATCGCCTATACGCAGGGGCCGGGGCTGGCCGGGGCATTGTTAGTGGGCGCCAGCATCGCGCACGGACTGGCGTACTCACTGGGTATTCCCGCCATCGGCATACATCACCTCGAAGGCCATCTGCTGTCGCCGCTGCTGGCCCAGCCCGCGCCGACGTTTCCGTTTGTGGCGCTACTGGTATCGGGCGGGCATACGCAATTGATGCAGGTGGCCGGGGTTGGCCGTTACACCCTGCTCGGCGAAACCGTGGACGACGCCGCTGGCGAAGCCTTCGACAAAACCGCCCAACTGCTCGGACTCAGCTATCCCGGCGGGCCCAAAATCGCCGCGCTGGCCGAACACGGCGTGGCGGGACGCTTCAAATTGCCGCGGCCCATGATCGCCAGCGGCAACTTTAATTTCAGTTTTAGCGGACTAAAAACCGCCGTGCTCACCGCCGTGCGCGGCAAAACGCTCACGGATACGGACAAGGCCGATCTCGCGGCGGAGTTTCAGGCCGCCGCCGTGGACGTGCTGACGGCAAAATCGCTCCGCGCGCTGGAAGAAACGGGATTGTCGCAACTGGTCGTCGCGGGCGGCGTGGGCGCCAACAAGCTGCTGCGCGAACGGCTCACCCGGCAGGCTACGCAACAAGGATGCCGCGTGTTTTATCCCCCGCTGGAATTGTGTACTGATAACGGCGCGATGATTGCGCTAGCAGGGGCGTTGCGGCTGGCTGCGGGGAATGACAAGAGTGCTGGCAGCCATGCGTTCACCGTGCGTCCGCGCTGGGATCTCGACGAACTACGTCCGGCTTAAGTGTTGGTAGTGGTTTTGGCCTTCTGGCCGAGCTTGCTTTCCGTGCCGGCGACGATTTTTTTGATGTTCGCCTGATGGCGGTAAATCAATAACACCGCTACCACCATCACGCTGGCGAAAAACGGATGTGCGAAGCCGTAGAACATCCACGCCGCGAACGGCGCGAACGCTGCCGCGGTAATCGAGGCCAGCGACGACATGCGAAAAAACAGCGCCATGATGACCCACGTGCCCGCCGCGCCCAGCGCGATATACACGTGAAAGCCGAACAACACGCCCAGCGCCGTCGCCACGCCCTTGCCGCCCTCGAACCGATGAAATACCGGGTACATATGGCCAATCACCGCCAGCGCGGCGGCCAGCGCCATGGTCAGCTCGGCATCGCCCGGCGTTGCAAAACGTGCGGCCAGCCACAACGGCAGCCAACCCTTTAGCGCATCGCCCAGCAGCGTAATCACCGCCGCCGACTTGCGTCCGGAGCGCAGCACATTGGTGGCGCCGGGATTGCCCGAACCATAGGTACGCGGGTCCGGCAAACCAAACGCACGGCTGACGATCACGGCAAACGAAATCGAGCCGATGAGATAGGCCGCGACCGCCAGAAGTACTGTGTTCATATTACCGTGGCCCTGTCATTTCCAATAGAATCACGGTTGATTTTAGCCCAATCACCACCGACACGCATGGACACCATCTTCATTCACGAACTGCGCTTGAGCGTCAAACTCGGCATCTACGCGTGGGAAAAAGTCGCGCCGCAAGCCGTGCAATTCGATCTCGACATCGGGCTGCCGGACTCTCGCGCTGCGCAAACCAACTCGATAGACGACACCATCGACTATTCCAAAGTCGTCGCACGCATCGAGGCGCTGACACGCGACACGCACTTTCCGCTGGCGGAAAAACTCGCCGAAAATATCGCGCAAATCATCATCGGCGAATTCAAGGCGCCGTGGGTGAAAGTTAGTGTTGCCAAGCTGGCGGCCCTTAAGCATGTGAAGCGACTGGGGGTCACCATCGAGCGCGGCACGCGTAGCTAAACATCAGCCTCGCGGATGATGTTTAGCATGCAACTGCTTTAACCGTTCCCGCGCAACGTGCGTGTAAATCTGCGTGGTGGAAATATCCGAGTGCCCCAGCAGCAACTGCACCACGCGCAAATCAGCGCCGTGATTTAGCAGGTGCGTGGCGAAGGCATGGCGCACCACATGCGGCGAGATGTTCGTGTTCAGCCCTGCGTCCAGCGCGTAACGCTTAATGATCTGCCAGAACGACTGGCGCGTCATGGCGCTGCCGCGGCTGGTGACAAAGAGATCGTCGGTCGCCTTGCCCGCCAACAGCGCCAGGCGCGCCGCCGCGACATAGCGCTTCACCCACTCCAGCGATTCCTCGCCCAACGGCACCAGCCGCTCCTTGGAACCTTTGCCGAGCACGCGCACCACGCCCATGTCCTGACTCACTTGCTGCAGCTTTAACGTCACCAGCTCCGATACGCGCAGACCACTGGCGTAGAGCATCTCGAACATCGCTTTGTCGCGCTCGCCGCGCGGGGTGTTGATATCGGGGGCGTTGAGCAGCTTTTCGACATCGGCTTCGGTCAAGGTTTTCGGCAGGCTGCGCGGCAGCTTGGGTGTGTCGATGTTCAGCGTCGGATCGACCGTGATGCGATTCTGCCGTTGCAGCCAGCGGAACAATCGCTTGAAGCTCGACAGCAAACGCGCCGCGCTGGATGCGCGAATTTTTTTGTGGAATTGCGCGGCAAGATAGGCCTGCACATCACCGTGATCCGCCGCCAACAACGCCTTGCCGCGCGGTTCAAGCCACAGGGTGAACTGCGCAAGATCGCGACGATAGGCATCGAGCGTGTTGCGCGACAGGCCGTCCTCCAGCCATAGCGCGTCACAAAACTCGTCAATCAGCGGGGAGTCGGACGCCTTCATGCCTGAGCAACCAGCGCTTGATGGTGATCGGATCGCCGCCGCGCGCGTGCGTGAAACCGCCGATGCCGTTCGACGCGAGCACGCGGTGGCACGGGATCAAAAGCGGCAAGCGGTTTCTGCCGCAGGCCCCGCCCACCGGACGCGGCGCGCTGCGCAGCCGCTGCGCCACCCCCTTGTAAGTATTTGTTTTTCCTACAGAAATTTTGGATATCTCACGCCACACCAGGCACTGAAAATCGGTGCCGCGATAGTCGAAGGGCAGATTAAATCGATAGTGTGGATCATCCACATAACGCTCGATCTGCCGGCACACGCGTTCAGCCAATTTGTTCAGCGGCGCCAGTGTCGCCACGCCGCGCGGCAAATATTCGATATCGGTCAGCAACTCGCCCGCCGTGCGTATGCCGAGCACCGCAAAGGGTGTTGCGATTTTCGCCTGAAATAACTCAAGCGACACGGCATCACCCGGCGGCAGGCTGCGCAACGCCTTTACGCAGCTTTTGCAGCACGATCGCCACGACGAACAGAGCGACACCAATCACGTCGAACATGGCTTTAGGATACACCAGCGCCAGGCCCGAGATAATCAGCAACCAGCGCTCCGGCCGCGTGGTCTGCTTGAACATCCAGCCCTGCACACCCGCCGCCAGCGCGGCGATGCCGATTATCGCCGTCACACTCACTGTCGCGATATCGACGACGGACGCTTGCGCCAGCGCCTTGAACGATCCCATCAGCAACAAGCCCAGCCCCGCCGGATCGAGCACGAACATGAACGGCACCAGGAACGCGGGCATGGTGTATTTCCATGATTGCAGCGTCGTTTTGTAGGGATCGCCACCGGTAATCGCCGCGGCCGCGAACGGCGACAGCGCGGTGGGCGGTGACACCTCCGACAACACCGCGTAGTAAAAAATGAACATGTGCGCGGCAAAGGGCGGCACGTCCAAGGCTATCAGCGCGGGCGCGGCGATCACTGCGCAAATGATGTAGCTCGCGGTGACCGGCACCGCGAGGCCGATGATCCACACGATCAGCGAGGTGAACACCGCTGTCAGCAGCAGTTTCACGTCGTGCAGCAAGGCGGGCGTGGGCGTAACACCCAGCATCGTCAGTCCGCTGATGATACCTTGACTCCACGAGTCGGCATACGCCAGCACGATGGAACTGAACTTCAGCCCCAAACCCGTGAGAGTGACCACGCCGACGATCAGCCCCGCCGCCGCGCAGGTGGCCGCCACGTTGAGCACGCCGACCGAGCCGCCTTCCATCGCCTTGCGCAGGCCCGAGTTCCACAGCCCATTGACCAGCGGTGCCTTGCGCGTGAACACCTCATACGAAATCAGCGCGCAGGTCGGGTGCAGGAAGCTGACAAGAAATGCCACCAGCGTCGCGTAGAACACCGATGCCAGCGGCGAGAACCCCCAAAGCATGAACGCAATAATGGCGATTAGCGACAGAAAGTGAAAACCAAAGCGCTTGGTCAGATTCCATACGGTATCGGCTTTGTCGATTTCCACCTGCTTCATACCAAACTTGCGTGCGTCGATTTCGACCATCAAAAACAAAGCAAAATAAAACAGCAACGTCGGTATCGTCGCCATCAACAGCACTTCGAGATAGGTCACGCGCAGAAACTCGGCGATCAAAAACGCCGCCGCGCCCAGCACCGGCGGCGAAATAATCGCACCCAGGCCGCCCGCCGCCAGCAAACCGCCCGCGGCATCCTTGCCGTAACCCGCCTTCACCAGCATCGGGTACGCCACTGAACCTAGCGTCACCGTCGTTGCGACACCACTGCCGGACGGTCCGCCCAATAGAAACGACGACAACACGATGGTGCGTCCCGCGCCGGCGGGCTTGCCGCCCATCGCCGCGAACGAAAAGTCGATATAAAACTTGCCGGCGTTGGAATACTGCAAAAACGCGCCGTAGATGGTGAACAGAATAATCAGCGTGGACGACACATCGATGGCGGTGCCGAATATGCCTTCGAGCGTCATGTACATGTGACCGACGATGCGCGCCAGATCCATGCCCTGATGCGTCCACGGCGGCGGCAGTTTTGCGCCAACGAACGCGTAAACCAAAAACAGCAGCACCACAAACGGCATGATCCAGCCGGAGCAACGGCGCACCGCCTCCAGAATCAGCAGCATCAAGGCCACGCCGCAAAAGGTGTCGAGTGTGCTGGGCATGGTGCTGCGCTCCAGAAAACCATCGCCACCGAACAGCATGTGCCCCATCACATACAACGACAATATCGCCAGCAGCCAATCCCACCACCACACGCGATTACGGTATTTCTTTGCTATCGGGAACAGCAAAAACACCAGAAACAGCATGAACGCCACGTGGATGCCGCGTAGTATGTGCGTGGGCATGATGCTCATCGCGGCGTACAAATGAAACACCGACATCGCGATGGCGAGTATCGCCACCATCGTTCCCAGCCAGCCAGTCAAGCGGTTGCTAGCGCCTTCTTCGGCCTCGATGAATTGCTCGGCTTTTTTCAGGGCCTCGTCGCTGACGACAGCCGCTTTTGTTTCAGGCGTGCGCATGTTGGCTTTTTCTTGGGTGTTGCAGGATACAAAAAACCCCGCCTCGATACGAGAGCGGGGTTTGCGGCGTCGCGTGCGGTTGGCTTACGTAGACTTACTGAACCTTCACGCCTTTTTCGGCCAAATATTTGATCGCACCCGGATGAAACGGCACCACCGATGCGGCATTGGCCTGATACTTCATATCGAAATTGCGTGCTTCGGGATGCACGCGCTCCATTTCGGTTTTGCGCTCGAACAACGTTTTCACGATGTCGTAGGCCACCTGATCCGGGATATCAGCACGCGCCAGCAGCACGTTCCACACGGTAGCGATGCGGGCAGCCTGATCCTGACCGGGATAGGTCTTGGCGGGTATGGTGTCGCGCACATACAGCGGCCCATAAATCTTGTTCATGGGTGCCACGCCTTCATCATGATCGATCAACTTGATCTTCATGCCGGGCGAGGCGGCCAGTTCCGTCACCGCCGCCGTCGGCACGCCGCCCACCCAGAAGAAGGCATCGAGCTTTTTATCCTTGATTGCGTCCGCCGACTTGCCCGGATCAAGACGCTCCTGCGTGAAATCCTTGAAGGTCATACCGTGCGCCTCGGTCATGCGCAGCGCCATCACTTCGGTGGCGCTGTTCACCGCACCGGTGGATACACGCTTGCCCTTAAGGTCTGAAAACTTGTTGATGCCCGAACCTTCCACCGTCACCACATGCATGCGGTTGGGGTACAGCACCATCAGCGCGCGCAACGGCACTGCGCTGCCGGTGAATTTGTGCTGGCCTTTGTAGGCGTCCCATCCGGCATCCGCCATCGAAAATGCCACGTCGGCTTTTTTGTTAGCCATGAGTTGCAGATTCGCCACCGATCCCGCCGTGGTACCGGCAGTCGCGTTCAGCGTCGGCACATACTTGGTCAGCAAATCAGCCAAGCCGCCACCCATCGGGTAATACACCCCCGTCGTCGGGCCCGTGGCAATGAAGATGTTGAGTTTGTCTTGCGCCGCCGCCGGCAACGCGATCAACGCACCGAGAATAAAACCTAACCACTTGTTTTTAAACAACATTTAATCTCCTCTGTTCTTTGATTTTAGTCAAACACCGCGCAGTGTAGGGCGTTAACCCCGTCACGGCAACCTACCCCTTGGCGAACAGCTTAGAGGGGTCTTTAAACGCCTTGAACTCCAGTGCGTTACCACTGGGGTCAAGGAAAAACAGGCTCGATTGTTCGCCGATGGTTCCGACGAAACGCACGTCAGGCTCGATCAGGAATTTTGTACCCGCCTTCACCAGCCGGTCGCGCAGCGCCTCCCAATCCAGCATCGGTAGCACCAGACCAAAATGCCGTATCGGCACGGCGTCGCCATCCACGCCCGAGGTCGCGGCCTTGCCCGTGGCGTGCGGCGCGCGGTAGGTGACGATCTGATGGCCGAAAAAATTAAAGTCGATCCAGTCGCCGTCAGAACGGCCTTCGGCGCAGCCGAGCAGGCCGCCGTAAAACGCGCGCGCCTCGGCGAGATCGTTGACGGGAAAAGCGAGGTGAAAGGGGGCTAGGGACATGGCTGAAGGGTTCGCAGTGGTTATAGAACTACACGAATTTTACACACCCCTGCCCCGCCGATTTCTTGACTCAGGTCGGAAATCGGCGATTCAGATCGGCGATTTGTTCCGGCGTGAGGAGACGCGTGGCGTGGCCTTGCAGCAGCAACATTAACTGGGCGGTTTGCTCCAGTTCCTCGATGGCGTACACGGCGGCAGTGAGCGACGTGCCCGCCACAACCGGGCCGTGATTCGCCAGCAAAATCGCGTGATGCTTACCCGCGAGCTTGCGCACCGCGTCGGCCAGCGCGCTATCCCCCGGCGCGAAATACGGCGCCAGCGCGAGCCGACCCACCTGCATCACCGCATAGGCCGTGATCGGCGGAAACACGTTGTTAGGATTTAATCCATCGAGGCACGACACCGCCACCGCGTGCAGGCTGTGCAGATGCACCACCGCCGCGCTGGATGGGCGTTCGTGATACATGCCCAGATGCAGAAAGGCTTCTTTCGACGGCGCATCGCCGCTTATCAATTTGCCGTTGCCATCGAGCCGCGAAATTTTTGCCGGGTCAAGACGACCTAGACACGAATTCGTGGGCGTCAGCAAATAGCCATCCGCCAGCTTCACGCTGATATTGCCGGCGCTGCCGTGCGCCAGACCGCGTTCGTAGAGTGACTTGCCCAACTCGGCCATCTGTTCACGTATCTCGTTTTCGTTCATTGCAGCACCCGAAAGGCTTTCACAAAAAAATCGTCGTCGCCGAAGTTGCCGGATTTAAGCGCCAGCGCTATTGGGCGCTCGCCCAGGCTCATGGTCCACGGCACGCCGGGGTCGATTTGCGCGCCGATGCGCAGCGCCTCGATACCCAACACCTGCACCACCGCGCCGGACGTTTCACCACCCGCGACGACCAGTTGATCGACACCCGCATCTACCAGCCCTCTGGCAATTGTCGCGAGCGCGTTTTCAATCAACCGGCCTGCCCTGTCTGCGCCGAGTTGTGATTGTATCGCCTGCACCGCAGCCGGCGCAGTTGTGGAATACAGCAGCACCGCGCCTGCCTGCAACAACGGCCGCGCCCATGCCAATGCCCGTTCTATTTCAGCAGCATCCACCGCCAGTTTCAACGGATCAAGCGCGCGCGCAGCACCACCGGACTTGATGAAATGCGCCACCTGCGCGTTAGTCGCCACCGAGCAACTGCCGGAAATAATCGCGCGCAACCCGTTGACGCGCGGCAAGGTATACGCCGCCGCGCCCGGCAGCACAAAATTCTGCGGCAGGCCAATCGCCACACCGGAACCGGCGGTCACCAGCGGCATGTCCCGCACCGCCCGTCCCAGCCGCAACAAATCCTCGTTACTGAGCGCATCCACTATCGCTGCTTTCACACCGGTGGCTTTCAGCGCGTTGATGCGCGCGCGTATCACCTCCGGCCCGCGCGCGACATCCGTGTAATCGATCAGCCCGACCTTGCCGTGCATCTGCGCCTGCAACACGCGCACCAGATTCGCGTCACGCATCGGCGTCAGCGGATGATCGCGCATGCCCGATTCATTCAGCGGCACGTCGCCCACGAACAAATGGCCCTTGTAGATCGTGCGACCCGCTTCCGGAAACGCCGGGCACGCAATAGTGAAATCGCAATCCAGCGCTCGCATCAGCGCCTCGGTAACCGGGCCGATATTGCCCGCCGGGGTGGAATCAAAGGTGGAGCAAACCTTGAAATAAATCTGTTTGCAACCCTGGTGTTGCAACCACCGTAACGCGGCCAGCGATTGCGCCACCGCCTCCGCCGCCGGAATGGTGCGCGACTTCAGCGCCACCACCACGGCGTCAACCTCGTCACGCAAAGGCTCGCGCGGCACGCCCACGGTCTGCACCGTGCGCAGGCCACCGCGCACGAAGTTATTGGCGAGATCGGTGGCGCCGGTGAAATCGTCGGCTATGCAGCCTAATAACATTTCCACTCCGTTTGCGTTGCATGCCTTGCTTTATTTCGCTGTCCGATTGATTGTTACTCGCGCATTGTTTATCGTGTCGAGGCAATTTTAACAAGGTAACCAGGAACCCCCATGAAGATTCTCGTACTCCCCGGCGACGGTATCGGCCCCGAAATCACGCAAGCCACACTCACTGTGCTCGACCGCGCCAATGCCAAATTCAAACTCGGTCTCGAATGGGATCAACGCGACATCGGCCTCGTCACCCTGAAAAGCAAAGGCTCTACCTTGCCCGACGACGTAATGGAAGCCGCCCGCAGCGCCCCCGGCATCATCCTCGGCCCGGTGGATCATCTGATTTATCCGTCGCGCGAAAAAGGCGGTATCAATCCGTCGGGCGAGTTTCGCACCAAGCTCGATTTGTTCGCCAACATCCGCCCGGCGATTTCGCGCATGGGCGTGGGCCTCACCGGCAAGCCGATTGATCTGGTGATTTTCCGTGAATGCACCGAAGGTTTTTACAGCGACCGCAACATGTTCATGGGCAAGGGCGAGTTCATGCCCACCGAAGACATGGCCATCGCCGTGCGCAAAGTCACAGCGCGCCAGTGCGAACGCATCACGCGAGTAGCGTTTGACTGGGCGCGCAAACGCCGCAAAAAAGTCACCGCTGTGCATAAGGCGAATGTGTTTCATATCTCCGACGGCTTGTTTCTGCGCGAAGTGCGCAAGGTCGCCAAGGAATACCCGGACGTGGAACTCGACGAAAAAATCGTCGATGCCATGGCGGCGCTGCTGGTGTGCCACCCAGATCGCTTCGACTGCATCGTCACCGGCAATATGTTTGGCGATATTTTGTCGGATGAGGCGTCCGAGATTTCCGGCGGCTTAGGCCTCGCGGCCTCCACCATGGCTGGTGATGATGCCTGCTGCGCGCAAGCCCAGCACGGCTCCGCGCCCGATATCGCAGGACAGGACAAAGCCAATCCGACCTCACTGATTTTGTCGGCCGCGATGCTGCTCGACTGGCTGAGCATCCGCCACAAGCGCGCAGAATTCGACGACGCCGCCAAAGCCATCGATGCCGCCATCAACAGCGCACTGCAAAAACCCGAAACCCGCACGCCGGATATCGGCGGCAAACTGGGCACGCAGGCGTTCGCCAAACACGTCGCGTCACTTATATAAATAGTCAATAAAAACAATATGTTACAAAACCGTATCGACGCGGGCGCATTGATCGATTTCGCCACCGCCGTGTACGCCAGCGCCGGCGTCCCTGAAGCCGACGCGCGCCTCATTGCCGACACACTGGTGCAAGCCGATTTGTGGGGCCATCAATCGCACGGCGTGCTGCGGCTCGGCTGGTATCTCGACCGCATCCGCAACGGCGTGATGAAGCCCGTCACCACGCCGGAGCTCGTGGTGGACGCCGGCGCTATCGCGGTGATCGATGCGCATGATGGCGTCGGCCATGTGGCGACCCTGCTAGCGACCAACGAAGCGATCAAGCGCGCTAAGCTGCACGGCATGGGCGCGGTGGCGGTGCGCAACTCCAATCACTTCGGCACCTGCATGTATTACACCCGGCGCGTGGCGGCGGCGGGCTGCGTGGCGATGCTCACCAGCAACGGCGGCCCGGCGATGGCACCGTGGGGCGGGCGCAAAAAAATCATCGGCACCAATCCGTTTTCGGTTGCCGCCCCGGTGGATGCCGAAGGCAAACGCGCACCGTTCGTGGTGGACATGGCCGCCACCGGCGTGGCACGCGGCAAAATCTATCTCGCGCGCAACAAAAACCTGCCGATCCCATTGGGCTGGGCGATCAGCAGCGAAGGTGCACCCACCACCGATCCGCAAGAAGCCATCGACGGCATCATCCTGCCGATGGCCGAACACAAAGGATACGCCATCGCCGCGATGGTGGACATGATGTCCGGCGTGTTGACCGGCAGCGGGTTTTTGTCAGCGGTGCACAGCCCCTACAAAACCGCGGAAATAAGCAACTGCGGGCATTTGATGATTGCGATGGATATCAGCAAGTTCCAACCGCTCGAACAGTTTCACGCACGCATGCAGGCCTTCACCCACGAAATCAAATCCGTGCCGCTCGCCAAGGGCTTTGACGAAGTGTTTTATCCGGGCGAGATGGAGAACAACAGCGACGCGAAATTTCGGCGCGAGGGCTTGCAGTTGCCGGAAGATACCATCGCGGATTTGAAGCGGATTGCGAAGGAAACGGTGTTGGAGGGGAAGCTTCCGCTGTAGATTGCTGCCGATAGTCAGCGCGCGAGAAACGGATTCACCACACGCAACTGCCGATCCAGCACCTGACCGTGCTGCAAATCCTCCGAATACAGCACCTTGGCGCCTGCGATCAACGCTGACGCAACCAGCATCGAGTCATACAACGAGAACTTGTACAGCTCGCACACCGTCATGCCGCGATCGTGCGTTGCGGCCGTGACGGGTTCCACGGCACAAACGGCACGCACGGTATCGAGGATTTCCCGAATCTCGGCGAACGGCAACCGCAGCTTACGCATCGCGACGGCGGCGAATTCGTTCAACACCTGCAAACTGATAATGCCGCGTTGCGCAAGCAACTGCTCAACACGATCCGCCTTGCGGGCATCATCCGACAACAGGTAAAACAGAACGCTGGTATCGAAAAAAGTGTGTAGTGGGTCAGGAACGCTCATTGGCTTCGAGCCGGTCGAATTTGAATGTCGCGGGTAAACGGCCACGGAACTTGCGCAGCCGCGCCAATACCTCGCGCGTGTCAGGCGCTTTCGCTACCTGGAAAGCCCGCTTGCCCGCGACTTGAAGCTCAACCTGATCGCCCTCCTTGAGTGCGAGCGCGTCGACCACGGCGGCAGGCAACCGCACCGCCAGGCTATTACCCCATTTGGAAACTTGCATGGCACACCCCTGCTTAGATATACAATTATTATAGTGTATATCATCAGCCATTCGCCCGCGAACGCTGATCCCTACTGCTCGCCCAAAGCTTGGACGAAGTGTTTTATTCCGGCGAGATGCAAGTAAAGTCGGCGCCGCGGAAAAACTACACCGACTTGACGTGCGCTTTCACATACTCCCGCAAGGCGGCGTTGATGCGGCTCTGATAACGTTTGCCGGTCGCCTTGAAAAAGCTCAACACATCGGCGTCCACGCGCAGGGTGATCTGCTGTTTGTTTTCCGATGGCACCAAGGCGCCTGGCTGGGTCCATTGCACGGTGCCCACTTGCTTGGGAATATCGCTGTAATCAATCGCGGCGTCCGGCATAGCCGCCACCGCCGTCAAGCGCTTACGCCGCGCGGCACTGGTTGGCTTGGGCTTCTTCGGGTCCAGTTTAAATTTCACGGTATTGCTCGCGTTCATGGGCATCTGCCTTTCTCGCTGAAATCAAACGAATGGTCTCGCCGTCTTCGCCGCGCACGGTATACACCACGGCCAGCAATGCAGGTTCAACCAAACCCACGGTTTTCCAGCGATCTTCGCCGTGGGCATCCCGGCCATCAAGTGTTTCGATGCGCAGCGGGTCAAGGAACACTTCGGCGGCATCTTGAAAACTCACACCATGCTTGCGCAGATTCGAGGCCGCTTTCTTCTCGTCCCACGCGAAATTCATCTGCACAGTATACTACATATGTAACTACATCTGAAAATAGGTATCCATAAGACTGGAGCGAAAACCGCTGGCCGACGACGATCGGGACCAAATTCGTATGCAAGCGCCCGAATTCGCAATGCCGGGCACAAGGGCAGATCGTCGGGTTAGCGAGTGGGTGATCAACCAAGCAGGCAACACCTATCTGGTCGATGCGAGCTATGTGCCTGAACGCCACTGGGAATACTTCACGCGCCACCTGTTCACGTACGAGTCCCGGCCCTTCTGGTTAACCCGCGGCTCTTACATTGCAAGGCGCTTTCTCCGCATGCATCAGGTCACCACGTTTGATTGAACCCGTTGGAACGGCCGGGACGACGCAACCTTCGATCACATCAATACATTGCTCAAAGACGCTGTCTGCCTGCTATACCCCGGACTGCGCCGTGCCGACGTGGAAATCCATGCCGACACTCCGGCGCAGCCCATGACGGACGAACTGCGAGGGCAAACCGACGAACAACTGAACGCAATGTGGGGGAAAATTTCTTTCGCGCCGAACACCGTCGACAAAACCGGGGGGGGTAAAAAATTTGCACTGAAAAATAAGTTGCGGTTGCTG
>CAWUUY010000033.1:0-10627 GCA_963924885.1 uncultured Burkholderiales bacterium
GCGATCAGTTCGCGGTTAGCGGCGACCAGCCGCTGCTCGGCTTCGATCTCGGCGACGATGGCTTGCTGGGTGGCGAGGGGTGGGAGGGGAATTTTGATCTGCTTCAAAGCATTTCCGTTGAACTGCGGTTGGCCTCCGCCAGTCATGAGCGCGCTTGCTTGATTCCAATACAGGTCACTCTGAGCGAAAACCCAGTAGTAACGCGGTTGAACGCGATTTCTTGGGAAACGAAGCCGAATGAGATATGACGCAAAAACAGCGGGATAGTCTTCCTCGAAAATCATGGTCTTGCCGTAGGTCGCGCCGGTCCTGGCGACGAGGATGTCGCTGTTCGCGAGCAGTGACTCCCTCGCATCTTTTGTCAGTGTGATGAACTTTGGATCTTCCGCTCGAAGTGTTCCATCCTCGGAAATATCAGTTATGCGAACGAAACGGGCGTCGCCTTTCTCGGCAGCTTTCTCAGTAAACCCGTATTCCGGTTTCGTGATTTCACCAAGTTCCACTATCGGCCAGTCGGGGTGGACCGGGATGTGGGGGCGGTAGTGATCGAGGACGGCGCGGGCGCCGTTGATGACTTTCTGGTAGCCCTCGATCTCCGCCACGATTTCCTTCTGCACCTCCAGCGGTGGCAAAGGTATTTGGAGTTCGCAGAATTTGGTTTTGGAAATCTCTGCGAACGTTCCCCCTGTCGCCCACGCCTGCATTGTTGGCACGAGCTTTGTCAGCGCGAGCGCAACAAACTCCGGCACTGCACGAGCCGAATCGGCAATAACGATGTTCTTGAAGCCCTGATTTGTGGCGATAGGGGCTCGATTGATGGCTATGCGCCCAATAGTTGCGCGGGTCGAAACGACAACCGAGTCGGCGGGAATCATCTTCGCTGAAGATTCGCGCAGCCCCTTTTCGGAAATCGTCCGCTTTGTCTCGGTGATTTGAGTGATGAAATCCGTCGCGGGAAGATCAACCAGCGTAGCCCAAGGAATTCCGCCACCCCAGTATTCTTCAACATCGGACTTTGGCGTGCCTCCACTTTCCACCCGGAACAAGCTGGTATCTCCAAGAAAAACAAGCGGGAAAGAATGATTGCTCGCGGCACCTTGCCGGTACCGCTCCCCGCTCAGGTTGTAGTCTCCATTCGCGGCAATCTTCGCCTTCGTTACGATCAGCCCGCAGGTCGGCTGTAAATCGGCAGTAGGTTGTTTGCTGCACAGCGCTTGAAGATAAGCATTGAGTTCAGCCTTGACCTGCGGCAGATCATTTTTCTCAATGGCACGACGCTGCGCGCCAAGACCAAAACCGTCGTTCTCAACATTGAAGAAAGCGATGGTGTTGCACTGCTTGGCCAGCGATTTATCAAGTATCAGGATGGAGGTTTTCACGCCGGAATACGGGTTGAAGCAACCCGCTGGCAGCGACACCACCGCCACCAGCGCGTTATCCACCAGCATTTTGCGCAACTCCTTGTACGCGGTCTGGCTCTGGAAGATGATGCCTTCGGGCACGATGATGCCGGCGCGACCATTGGGCGTTAGATGCTCGGCCATGTAATCGACGAACAGCACTTCGCTGCGCTTGGCTTGAATCGAAAACGCTTGTGCGGTTTGATGCCGCCCTTGGGCGACATGAACGGCGGGTTGGCGAGGATCACATCGGCGTATTCGTTCCAGCGTTCCTCGGAGGTGAGCGTATCGTATTCGTAAATATGCGGGTCGGTGAAGCCGTGCAGGTACAGATTCACCAGCGACAGGCGCAGCATGTCGGGCGAGATGTCATAGCCCTTGAAGTTTTGCGCTAGGCGGCCTTTTTCGTCGGGCGTGAGTTTGCTGTTACCCTTGGCATCGGTGTTGAATTTGAGGATGTGCTTGTAGGCCGAAATCAAAAATCCGGCGGTGCCGCAGGCCGGATCAAGCACGCTGTCGGTCTTTTTCGAATCGACAATTTCCACCATGAAATCAATGATGTGGCGCGGAGTGCGGAACTGCCCGGCATCGCCCTGCGAACCCAGCACCGAGAGCAGATACTCAAACGCATCGCCGAGGCGCTCGCTGTGATCGTAGGTGAATTCGTTGATGATCTTGAGGAAGGCCTTGAGCGTTTCCGGATCGCGATACGGCAGATAGGCGTTTTTGAAGATGTCGCGGAACAGCAGCGGGATGCCGGGGTTCTCCGGCATTTTGGCGATGCCCTCGCCGTACGGCCCCAGCATTTCATGGCCGCCGAGGCTGGGACTCATCAGCTTCGCCCAACCGTAGCGCGCATAGTCGCCGGTGAAGAACTTGCGCTTGCCGCCGAACTCCTCGCTCTCCGCATCCATGTCGTCCATGAATTTGTAGATGGGCGCGATGGTGATCTGTTCGACCTGCGATTTCGGGTCGGGAACCTTGCCGACGAGAATATCGCGGGCGGTGTCGATGCGGCGCTTGGTGTCGGTGTCGAGCATTATTTCAGTCGTTTGATGTTGTTGTCGGCCAGGAGGGTGCGCATCTGGGAGATGGCAATTTCGTTCAGCTTGTGCAGGCGCTCAGACTGGGGCAGGCCCTGACGAATGAGGACGGAATTGAGACTTTCCAGATTTGTCAGGACGACCAGTTGCTCCAGCGGGGCGTGGTCGCGGATGTTGCCCTCGGCATCGGGATGGGCATCACGCCATTGCTTGGCGGTCTGGCCGAAGAGGGCGACATTGAGCACGTCTGCTTCGCTGGCATAGACCAGCGATGCCTGCGATTTATTGATGGCGGGCGGGATGAGCATCTCGCGGATGGCATCGGTGTGGATGCGGTAGTTGATCTTGGATAGCGTGCGCTGAAGATTCCACCCAAGCTTGAGCCGGTCGCTCTCCTCGTCCTTGAGACGCTGGAATTCCTTGATGAGGTAGAGCTTGAACTCCGGGCTGAGCCAGGAACCGAACTCAAAGGCGATGTCTTTGTGGGCGTAGGTTCCGCCACCGTAACGTCCGGCTCGCGATTGAAATCCAATGGCGCCCGTGGCATCGATCCACTTCCTGGGCGTCAGAGAGAAACTGTTGAGGCCGGCTTGTTTTCTAAAGGTCTCGAATTCGAGACCTTTAAACTCCGGATTATGGATTTGCTCCCAGATGCCGATGAGTTCGAGGGTATTGCGATTGCGCATCTAGTTATAGATCAGCGAGTCATCACCAAACTTTTTCGCCATGTCGGTAAGCGATATGAAGTCGTGATCGCTGCTTGAAACAATGGCAATGGCGGTGCCTTGAACCTCGATGGCGCTTCTTTTGGTTTTGATCATGGGATTGGATTATTGATTTAAGGCGCAAACTGGTTCAGGGACACGTAGTCCTTGATGTATTCGGGGATGATGGCGCGGTATTTTGGCGGCACTGCGCGAAAGTCATGATTATTGAAGCGCGGATTCGTCGCGAGATCCTGAAAGTGCTTGCTCTCGATGATATGCCGTACCTGATTGCTGGTGACATACGCCTTGAAATAATTCTTGATCGCCGGTATCGCCGCGGCTACATCGGGTTTGTAGTCGGCGACGAATTTGCAGAATTCCTCCTCCAGCAACTCATCCCTGGATTTGAAGCGCGGGATCAAGCCGAAGTTTTTTCCAGAATCTCGCGTAGCGTCAAACGGCGATCCACGGCGGCGGCTTTGCGCAGCTTGTCGAGATTGTAATATTCGGTGGGCTTATCAAAGACCTCGCGGTTTACGTAGTCGATGACCTGATCCCACTGCCCTGCCTCAATTGCAGTGGCGATGATGGTGTTGTCGCGCACGGCGTCTTCGAATTGCTCGAAGAACATGCGGTCGATTCGCATGCCTTCGGCACTGATTTGCTCGACCTTCATCGACGCGATGATGTCGCCGCCGAGGTGCTCATAGCTGTCGAGCACCGCCGGCGGATCTACGATGGCGCCACCGCCCCCTTTGCTTTTGGGCTTGGGCAGCTTCAATACTTCGTCGTAGTTGAATTCTTCCTCGAAGTATTTGCAGTTGGCAAAAAAATCAAACAACTTGAACGCCATTTTGTGCGGGTGCGCGACGTCCGCTTTCAGGCTTTCATCAAAAAGCTCCTCGTGTAAATCATGCTTGCGCGTGCCTCGTCCCTTGATCTGGATGAAATCTGTCGGCGAAAAAATCGGGCGGAACATGCCAAGGTTGAGTATGTCCGGGCAATCGTAGCCGGTGGTCATCATGCCCACGGTGACGCACGCCCGCGCCTTGCTGGTTTTATAGGCGGGCACAAACTTAGCCGAGCCGAGCAGGTTGTTGTTGGTAAAGTTAATCGTGAACTGCTGGGCGCCCGGAATCTGCGAAGTCACCTGCACCGCGAAATCGGATTGATACTTACCGGGAAACATACGGTCGGCCATCACGTTGAAAATCTGCGCCAGCTTCGCGGCGTGGTGCTGGCTGACGGCGAAGATGATGGATTTGCCGATCTCGCCACTGACAGGATCGCGCAGGGCGTTTTCCAAAAATGTTCTACAAAACAACTGGTTAGTCGCATCGGAGAAAAAGCGCTTCTCGAACTCGCTTTGTTTGTAGGCTTCTTCCTGATCGTCGCCGCTGTCGTCGGTGTAGTTGACGACGAATCCTTCTTCGGACAACAACTCCGTGGTAATCTCGGTGCGCGCATCTACCACCGTGGGGCTGATAAGGTAGCCCTCCTTCACGCCATCAAGCAGCGAATAGCGGAACGTGGGCTGGCTGTTCTCGCAACCGAAGGTGCGGTAGGTATCGAGCAGCAAACGGCGTTCGGCTTCACGCGGATCGCGCGTGGAGGGGTTTTTCTTGTCGAATCGTTTCAGATAGTCACGCGGCGTGGCCGTCAGCCCCAACTTGTAGCCGACGAAATAATCGAACACGGCGCGCGCGTTACCGCCAATGGAACGGTGCGCCTCGTCGGAAATCACCAGGTCAAAATCGGTCGGCGAAAACAGCCGCTGGTATTTGTTGTTGAACAGCAGCGCCTGAACCGTGGTAACAACGATTTCTGCGTGCCGCCATTCATCGCGGCTTTCTTTGTAGATCACCGTTTTGAAATCCGCCGAGAGCACGGCGATAAAAGCTTTGGTGGCCTGGTCTTCGAGTTCGAGGCGATCCACCAGAAACAGCACGCGCGAGGCATTGCCCGAACGCAGAAACAGCTTGATCACGGCGGCAGCGGTGAGCGTTTTGCCTGTTCCGGTGGCCATTTCGAACAGGAAGCGATCCTTGCCGTCTTTGACTGCGTGTTGCAACGCCTGAACCGCGCGCAATTGATACGGGCGCAGAAATCGCAGCTTGTTGCTTTGGATATAGCCGGGGCGTTCCGCTTCATTGCGCCACGCCGCCTCGGATGGGTAATTCGGGCGTTGGGTTAGAACGATGTAGTCGTCCTTAACTTGCTCGTCGATTAACCGCTGCGGGTTGGGTGTAACCCGTTGATAACCGGTGACGGATTCCGGCGTCGGAAACGTGGTGATAATGTACGGGTTGCCGCGCTCCAAGTCCCAGAAATAATGCAAGTTGCCGTTTGAGAGCACGACGAAGCGGCAGTTCTGCGACTTGGCGTATCTGCGCGCCTGCTCTTTGCCCACAAGCGGATTCTTATCCTCCGCTTTGGCTTCGAGAATAATGAACGGAAAGCCTCGCGCGTCGAGCAATAAAAAGTCGATGAAACCTTTGGTGGTTTTCTCAAAATTTTCGCCGAGCGCGTCAAGATCGGTAGTGTTGATGCTGACGCTCGGCTCAAGGCGGATGTTCGCGGCTTTGTCGCCCTCGGCGAAAAAGCGCCACCCGGCGGCTTCAAGCAGCTTGTTGATTTTGATGCGGGCGGTGGCTTCTTTGTCGGGCATTTTTGTTGTGTGGAAAGCGACGGCGCGGTGCGGCTGCGGCTGCGGCTGCGGCTTACTGGAGTTCTACATTCGCATCCTTAATCACCTTAGCCCACTTCGCAATCTCCGCCTTGATATGCGCAGCAAACTGCTCCGGCCGATCACCCACCGGTTCCGCGCCCAGCATCGACAACCGCTCATTCACGTCCGCCAATTTCAAAATGCGCTGTTGCTCGGTGGCGAGTTTATCGACGGCCGTTTTTGGGGTGCCGGCCGGCGCCACCAACCCGAACCACGCGCTGGTGTTGTAGCCCGGCACGCTGGCTTCGCTGATTGTAGGCAAGTCGGGCATGGCGGGTGAACGCTTGGCGGTGCTGACCGCGAGTGCGCGCAGTTTGCCTGCCTTCACCTGCGGCAGATACGGCGGCATGTTGTCGATGGTGACGATGATTTGCCCGCCGATCACGTCTGCCAGTACGCCCGCGCTGCCTTTGTAGGGGATGTGCTGCATGCTGGTGCCGGTCATGGTTTTGAACAACTCTTGCGAAAGGTGCGCGGTGCTGCCGTTGCCGGGCGAGCCGTAGTTGAATTTGTTGGGGTGCGCCTTGAGATACGCGATGAATTCCTTGACGCTTTTCGCCGGCACGCTGTTGTTGACCACCATGATGTTGGGCACCATCGCCGTCAGGCTCACCGGCGTGAAATCTTTCATCGCGTCCCACGGCAGCTTGCGATATAGGCTGGGGTTGATGCCGTGCGAGCCCGCGGTCACCATCAGGAGCGTGTGGCCGTCGGGTGTGGCTTTCGCGGCGACATCGGTGCCGATGTTGCCGTTGGCCCCCGGACGGTTATCGACGATCACCGGCTGGCCAAACGCCTCGCTCATCTTTTGCCCGACGGTGCGCGCGAGGATGTCGGTCGCGCCCGCGGGAGTGTAAGCGACGATGATGCGGATGGGTTTGGCGGGAAAGTTGGTCAATGCGGGTTGTGCCGCCGCCATACCGGGCAACAAGGCAACTAACAATAAGTATTTGTTTTTAAAAAATATTTTCATATGTCCTCCGGTGCGATTAATCCAGCTTGATGTTCGCGTCTTTCACCACCTTGGCCCACTTGGCGAGGTCGCGCTTGATGATGGCGGCGAATTCGTCGGGGGTGTTGCCTATCGGATCGGCGCCCTGTTGCGCGAGGCGCTGGCGCATGTCGGGCGTGTTGATGGCTTTGACGATTTCGCTGTTCAAGCGACTGACGATATCGCGCGGCGTGGCGGCGGGCGCCAGCACCGCGAACCACACGGTGACATCAAAACCCGGCAGCGCGGATTCGGCGACGGTGGGAATGTCGGGCAAGGCACGCGAACGCGCGGCGCTCGACACCGCCAGCGGTTTCAAGCGGCCCGATTTAATGAACGGCAGCACCGAGGGCAGGTTGTCGAACATCACCGACACTTGCCCTGCGACGATATCAGTCAGCGCGGGCGCGCTGCCTTTATACGGCACGTGAACCATGTTGATGCCTGCGGAGGTCTTGAGCAGTTCCGCCGACAGATGCGTGGATTGGCCTGCGCCGGTGGAGGCATAGGCGAGCTGGCCGGGACTGGCTTTCGCCAGCGCGATGAGTTCCTTGACGTTTTTCACCGGCAACGAGGGATGCACCACCAGTGCATTGGGCACGCCGGCGATCATGCTGATGGGCGCGAAATCACGCACGGTGTCGAACGGCACTTTGCTGTACACCGCCGGGTTACTGGTGAGCGTGCTGCCGGGCGACACCAACAAGGTGTAGCCGTCGGGCGCGGCCTTCGCTACCAGTTCAGTACCGATGTTGCCGCCCGCGCCAGGGCGATTGTCGATGATGAAGGTTTGCCCCCAGGCTTCAGAGAGTTTTTGCCCGGTCAGGCGCGCCATGATGTCGGAGGTGCCGCCGGCTGGGAAGCCTACGATCAGGCGTACGGCTTTGGCGGGATAGGTTTGGGCATGCACGGATGCTGTGATCGCCACGAAAACAAATGCTGAGCTGAACAACGCTTTCATTAAAAATGCTCCTTGGTTATTCCATCAAAGACCATCTGTCATTCCCGCGCAGGCGAGAATGACGCGGGGGGGATATCTGTGTGTATCTGTGTTCATCTGTGGCTAATCGAACTTTCGTTTACCCGCCCTTGATTCCCGCCGCCTTAATCACTTTCGCCCACTTCGCAATCTCGCGTTCGATAAACGCGGTGTATTGCTCCGGCGTGTTGCCCACCGGCTCCGCGCCTTGATCAAGAAAGCGCGCGCGCAGATCGGGCGCGTTGACCGTGCGCACGATGGCGCTGTTCAATTGATCGACAATCGCGCGCGGGGTTTTCGCGGGCGCAGCAATGCCAAACCACGAGGTCACGTCAAAATCCGCAAGGCCGGATTCGCTCAGCGTCGGTATTCCCGGCACCGCCTTATTGCGCCGCGTGCCCGACAGCGCAACAGGCCGTAGCCGCCCGTTGCGCACGTGCTGGATTGCCGTCGGGATGTTGGCGAAGTACATGGAGATTTCGCCGGAGAGCAGCGCCACCATGCCCGCGCCGCTGCCTTTGTACGGCACATGCACGAATTTCACGCCGGTCATGTACTGAAACAACTCCGCCGACAGATGTGGCGTACTGCCAGCACCGGACGAGCCGTAGTTGATGTCGCCGGGGCGCTGCTTGGCGAAGGCGATGAATTCCTTGACGGTTTTCGCCGGGATGGAGGTGTGCAACACCAGCAAATTCTGCGATTCCGCCACTAGCGAGATAAACGCAAAATCGCGGATCGAATCGTAATTGGGTTTGGCCAGCGTCGGATTGGTCGAATGCGCCGGTGCGTTTTGCAGAATGGTGTAGCCGTCGGGCGCGGCGCGCGCCACCAACTCGGTGGCGATCATGGTGCTGGCGCCGCCGCGGTTATCGACGATGACTTGCTGGCCGAGAAACTCCGCCATCTTCGGCGCCACCGCGCGCGCCAGAAAATCGTTGGTGCCGCTCGGCGGAAAGCCGACGATGAAGCGGATGGGTTTGATGGGGTAATTGCCTGGCGTCTGTGCCAGTGCGCCCATGCCGGGCAAGAAACATGCGGTAAATAACAGGAGTCTGCGCATGGGGCTATTCTCGCACGCCTACCCGTTATGGCGTTGCCGCCCCAAGCTTTCAACACCCTGCGCAACCACGCCTCCAGCGTAATCAGCAGCCAGATTTTGACGCCCCTTCGTGTGTGTATGCCCGCCAACGGCCCGCTCAGCGCATCGACCTTGCCGAGGATATGGTGCGCGCCCTTGCACAGCAGGTTGATCGACATCAAGCACCCGACAAAACTTTTCCAGCGCGGGTCTTCCAGATACGGCGTTACCCAATCCTCCAACGAGTGTGGCGCCATCGACTCGCGCACGTCCGGGGCGAGCATGGCGCCGAGGTCGTCGTAGCACTTTTGATGCGCGCGCAGGTAGCTCGCCGCGCGATGCGTACGCTGGCGGCTTTCATCGGAATACAGTTCGCCGAACAGCTCAGCCAGCACCATCGGCGTGTTCTTCGGCCCGCCGAAGCATGGGCCACCGCCTTCGCCGTTGAGCACCACGCCGGTGTCGCCCGCCACCTCGCGAAACAACACGGCTTTGGGCACGGTGAGCGGATCGCCGATGGGGTCGCCGAGCATGGCGATGGTGCGGTCGAGTTCGTCCACCACGATGCGCGGCGTCAATTCGACGATGCGCTGCTCGACGCCGCAGTGCCGCGCCACCCTGGCGCTGAACGGCAGCTCGTTGCGATACTCGTCGCCGAACGACACGGAATACGCGATCACCGGCGCATCGTGCAGCCGCGCCGCCAAGGCCACCACCAGGCTGGAGTCGATGCCGCCGGAAAGCGTCGCGCCCACGGCTTGGCCAGCGGGCAAGCGGCGCTGCACGGCGGCCTCAAGGCGCTCGCGCAATTCACCGCACAACGCCGATTCATCGCGCCAGATATCCGGCTCGCCGGGCAGCGACCACCACGCGCTACGCGTGAGACTGCCGTTCTTGAAGCGCACCACTTCGCCCGGCATGACTTTGTAAACGCCGCGCACCAGCGTTTCGCGGCCCGGCAGATACGACCACGACAAATAGGTGGCGACACTGGTGGTATCGAGTTCACGCGCGACGTGTCCCGACGCCATTATGTCCTGCAAGCGCGATGCATAGATGATGCGCCCGCCCGGCAACACCGCGTAATAAAGGCTGCGCTCGCCGATGGCGTCGCGCGCCAGCGTGACCGTGCCGTCGGCTTCTTCATGCGCCAGCGCGAACAGGCCTTGCGTCTGCGCGAGTTGCCCGTCACGCAGCATGCGCCGCCAATCGTCTGCGCCCGGCGCGGGTTGGCAATCGTAATCAACATGCAGCGCGGGCGGCTGACTGGGTTCGCCCACAACGCGCGCCGCGATGCGCGTGCGCGCGGCATGATGCGCTGCCGGCGTATCAGCCAAAGCCGTCGCTGTCGCTTTCACCATCACCGGCTTCATGGGCAAATGAACTGTCGTCGTAGGTAACACTGCTGCCGGCGCCGGCACTGGCGCCACCCGCACCGGCAAAACCCCCGCCAGTGTTGTTATCGCTACTGCTGCTGCTCCCGTCGCCACTGCTGCTGACGTCGTCATCGTCCTTCCGGTTCAGCGCCTTGTACAGGCGTTTCAGTACTTGCTCTGGGCGTATCACCGCGAGCTCCAGTGATTGCGCGGACAACCAAGCGGCGTCGCTTGCCGACAAGCCGCCGCCCGCAGCCACCGGCTGCGCGCCGCGCGGCAGAAACATGCCGCGAAACGCCTGCGCCTGCCGTGGACGCAATCC
>CAWUUY010000034.1:0-4479 GCA_963924885.1 uncultured Burkholderiales bacterium
ATTCGCGCTCGCGCACGGCCCGGCGTATCAGCACCCGCGCCGCGTGTTTTTTCTGGACCAACTGCCGCTGGCCGGCACCAATAAAGTCGATCAACAACAACTGCGGCGCATCGTCGCCGAGGATACCTAACATGGCTGAAGCCCCCTTCACGATAGAATCGCTGGAACAACGTCTCGCTGTCGGCCCGTTCAATCGCTGGCTCGGCTTTAAAGTTTTGAAGATGGACGACAGCGGCCTGGAACTCAAAGCCACCTGGCGCGAAGAATGGGTGGTCAACCCGGATCGGCGCTACACGCACGGCGGCATCCTCGCCGCGATCATCGACGTGGCCGCCGACTACGCGATTGCCGCGAAGCTGGGCCGCCCGGTGCCGACCATCGATATTCGCGTCGATTATCACAAGGCCGCTATGCCTGGCGATCTAATCGCCAAGGCAAAGATCGTGCGCAGCGGCGGTCAGTATTCCACCGCCGAGGCTTACGTTTACGACAGCGAAGGCGCGCTGGTGGCCAGCGGGCGCGGCACCTACTACACCGCGCCGCCACCTCCGCCCAAGCCGAAATAACGTAAATATCTGTTTTTATTGAGTATTTTATGAAACCCTTAGCAGAGAATTTCCGCCAGTTCCTCGACCGCCTGCGCGGTGGTGGACACATGATCGACATCCAGCAGCCGGTCGATATCCGCCACATCGCGACACTAGTGGATCAATCCGACAAGGCGCTGTTTTTCCATAACGTCATCGGCTACAGCATGCCGGTGGTGTCGGGCATCATCCGCACGCGCGAGCGCGCAATCCTGTCGATGGGCTGCACCGATTATGGCGAGATCGAGCAACGGCTGCGTCACGGCATCGATAACCCGATTTCACCGCGTTACATTGAAACGCCAGCGCACAAGCAGGTCCTCATGAAGGGCGATGAGGTCGATCTCTTCAAACTGCCGGTGCCGATGTCGTCGATCTACGACGGCGGGCCGATGATTACCGCCGGGGTGGTGATGGCGAGCGACCCGGAGTACGGCTTGAATTCCGGCTGCTACCGCTTTATGGTGAAGGAAAAAAATCTCACCGGGATTGACATTGTCACGCCCAACAATATGCGCATGTATGCGCAGCGCGCGTTTGAAGCCGGGCGCGTGTGCCCGATTTCGATTTCCATCGGCACGCATCCGATGGAAATCATGGGGGCGAATTTCCGTGCGCCGATTGGCGTGGATGAAATGGGCATCACCGGCGGCATCCGCGGCGTGCCAGTAGAACTCGCCCAGTGCGAAACCATTGACCTGCCCTGCGTGGCCGATGCCGAGATGGTGCTCGAAGGCGAAATTCTGCCGACGGGCTGGACCAACCCCGAAGGCCGCTTCGGTGAATTCACCCGGCTGATGGGCGGGCTGCACTGGAACCCCGTGGTGCGCATCAAGGCGGTGACTATGCGCCGCGATCCGATTTATTACGCTCTGCACATGCCGTGGGAAAACACCTGGCTGGCCGCGCCTACGCGCTACGCCGCAATCCGCGCCGCGTTGAAAAACGCCGGCGTGCAGGTGAAAGACATCAACGTGACGCTCGGCGGCTGCGCCTTCTGGCACGCGGTGATTTCGATCAAAAAGCAGGCAGGCGAAGGTAAGAACGCCCTGCTCGCCGCGCTGTCGGTGCTCGATTTGAAACACGTGGTGGTGGTCGATGACGATATCGACGTCTTTAACGCGATGGATGTGGAATGGGCCATTGCCACGCGCGTGCAGGGCGACCGCGACGTGATGATTATCCCCGGAGCGCGCGCCAAGCCCTTGGACCCCAGCCTCGCCGTAATGCCGCACGGCGTGGTGCCCACCGGCGCGAAGGTCGGCATTGACGCCACCATCGGCGAAGGCATCCCGCGCGAGCGTTTCGAGCGCATCGCCTACGCCTACGCGGACAAGGCGAAAATCGCCGATTACGCTGGCGGCAAATCCGACCCCGCACCCGCAGAAGACGACATGGCCGATGCCAGCATCAACGCACTGAGCGATGCGATACTCAAAGTGATCGAGAAAGAGCCGCTGTATTACTCCGCCGTCGCTGAGCGTTTCAACACACATACGTTTCAAGCGGTTGCGCGCGCGCTAGGCAAACTTCACACCGATGAAAAACTCTGGCAAGACCCGCGCGGGCGCTTGTGCGTGCGCGGCTCGGCACATGCCGCCAAAGTGCCCGGCAAGGCCTAATCCAACGAGACAAAAATGGCAATAAAAACAAATACCTACCACCTGCACCTCGAATCAAACCGCAAGCGCCCGAGCATCTTTCAACTGCACGAGGCCGATTGGGCCGCCGCCGTCAAACGCCATCGCGTGCTGGCGAAAAAACTGCGCGTTACCGTCGGCCACGACGGCGAAATCCTCGGCGAGGCGCTGAAAAGCGCCGACTTCATGATTAACTCTGCGCCGCCAAAGGAGGACTTACGCGATCGCGCGCCTAAGTTAAAGTGGATCCAGGCCACCAGCGCCGGCGTCGATGGCCTGATGCCGATGACGTGGCTGCCGCAAGACATCACGTTGACCAACAACACCGGCGCGCATGGCGACAAGGCCGAAGAAGCGTGTCTGATGGCGCTGCTGATTCTGCAATCGCGCCTGCCCGAAGTCATCAAACATCAACACGATCACGTCTGGAAGCCGATATTCACCACGCCGATTACCGGTAAACCCGTGGTGGTGGTGGGCTTTGGCGATCTGGGCCAAGGCGCGGGCCGCGCCGCCAAAAAACTGGGCCTCACCGTGATCGCCGTCACGCGCAGCGGCAAGGCCGCCAAGCCCGCGGATCGGGTAGTGTCGTCCAAACGCATCGACAGCGTGCTGCCCAAGGCCGATTTTGTGATTGTCACCGCGCCGCTCACCGCCGAAACACGCGGGCTAATCAGCCGCGAACGTATCGACCTGCTGAAACCCGGTGCGGGCTTCGTCAACATCGGCCGTTCGCCGATCGTCGATTATGTGGTGCTGCGTGAAAGGCTGGAAAAAGGAGAATTATGCGGTGCGGTGCTGGACGTGTTCGATCAGGAACCGCTGCCGCCGGATTCGCCGTACTGGACGACAAAGAACCTGGTGATACTGCCGCACATCAGTTGCGACGATCCGCGTTACATCGAACACCTGCTCGACTTCTGGTTTGAGAATTTCGAACGGTTTCTCGCGGGCAAGAAACTCAGGAATATTGTGGATCGCGCGCTGGGCTACTGACAAGCCCCAATCTCCGTGGCGGCGTTTTGCTTGCTCGCGACCGCTGCCTGCGTGGCGTCCAGGTCCAAGTCCACCTGCTCCAGCCGATAGCCGTGCTGATACACCGATTGCAAAAGCCAGCCGTTTTATGGCGTAAGTCCCAAGTCGGAGCGAAGACGGCTGACGTGGGTGTCCAACGTGCGCGTGCTGATACTGCTGCTGCGTCCCCAAATACGTTCCACCAAAAAGCCGCGCGACAACAGTTGCCCTACGCTGGTAAACATGGCCACGGCCAGATCGTAACTCTTGGGCTTCAGTGCTACGCGTTCGCCACGATTGAGAAGCAAACGGTTTTTCAGGTCTATGGATATGTTGCCGAAGGTTAATATCTGGGGCCGCTTGCGCGCGACGTGCGATACCCGGCGCACAAGGGCCTCTATGCGCGCAAAAAACTCCTCGCGCCGCGGTGGCGTGACAATGCAATCATCCGCTCCCGCCTTGAGCGCGGAAACCATGTCCTTTTCGCTATTGCGTGAGATCAGCTGCAACACCGGCGTGGGATTCACCACATGACCACTGACGCGCGGCAATACATCGGCGCTGTTCATGCGTGGGCTGATAATCAACAAATCGAAACGGTCGTGCGCCACCGCGCGGGCAAACGCGTCAGGGGACTCATGTATCACCACTTCGTGGCTGGTCGCGAGTAGCCAGTCGGTCAGCAATTCCGCATCAGGCGGGCGTTGTTCTAACAGTGCGATTTTCATTAATTACTTTCCTGGAAAACTTGTTGATAAGCTGATGACTACCATAACGCACCGTGCATCAGTTACGATGGCCGCTTCACACATTTTACAAATTGTTCACCACTTAACGCATTAGGCAACTTGCCTATTCGTAAACATTAAATCGTTCAAATGTCCGCATACACGCCACTTGATGAAAAATCCACCGCGGAATGTGACATAGATCACACTTCTCACTTCCTGCCGGAAATCGAAAAGGCCAGCGCCGAACTGCTGAAGCTGGGGTTCTCGTTAACACCGTTCTCGGCGCAATCGCACCGCGTTTCCCCAGATGCGCCGCTCGTGCCCGCCGGCACCGGCAATCGATGCGTAATGCTACGTACTGGCTATATGGAGTTCCTCACGCCCACGCACAACACGCCGAATGCAGAAGCGCTGCGCACCGCGATGCGCCGCTACACCGGCATGCATCTGATCGCATTCGGCACGGAGTCGCCCGAGACGGATTACCAACGCCTTACCACCGGCGAC
>CAWUUY010000035.1:0-27151 GCA_963924885.1 uncultured Burkholderiales bacterium
GCGCTTTTATACGGCACGTGCGTGAGTTTGATACCGGCCATGGCCGCCATCACCTCAGTGGCGAAATGGATGTTGCTGCCGGCGCCGGCGGTGCCGTAGTTGATTTCGCCGGGTTTGGCTTTGGCGAGCGCGATCAGCTCGCGGATGTTTTTCACGGGCAGCGAGGGATGCACCGTCACCATGAACGGCCCCTCGCCGATCATCGCAAGGCCGGTCAGGTCGTTGATCGGATCGAACGGCAGCTTGGGCTGCAGCGCGGCGCTGGTGGTGTAGGTGCCCGTGGGGATGAGGAGCGTGTAACCGTCGGGCGCGGCTTTGGCCACGACATCCGAGCCGATCATCTGGCCGGCGCCGGCGCGGTTTTCAACCACCACGGGCTGCCCCCAGCGCTCACGCAGCCGTTCGCCGATCAGCCGGCCAAGAACATCATTCGAGCCGCCCGCCACCACCGGCACGACAAAGCGGATGGGCTTGGCGGGATAAGTCTGGGCATATGCCGTTTGCACAGGCAAAGACAGTATCCATCCGCAAATGATTATGGCAACGCGCATGACGACTCCTCTGGTACTTTGGTATGCAGCAAACCAGCCCGCCATCAGCAGCCACAACGCCGGCCACCGTCGAGCAAAAATACAGGCGCCCTACACCGCCCCCTTCGCCCGCAGCCCGGCGATCGCCACCTGATCGTAACCCAAGCTCTTCAACACTTCATCCGTGTGCTCGCCGCAATCGGGGGTGTGTTTCAACTTTTCCGGCTGCGGGTAGCTGCTCATGTGTATCGGTTGGCCGACGACGGTTTGTTTGCCGTATTTCGGGTGATCGATGGGCGTGGCGATGCCGAGGTGTTTAACCTGCGGATCAGCGAACACTTTGTCGATGGTATTGATCGGGCCGCACGGCACTGCTGCCTTTTCCATCGCGGCCAACCAGTAGGCGTTGCTTTGTTTGCGCACGACTTCAATGATGCGCTGGTTCAACGCGGTGCGGTTTTGCGAGCGCGCCGCCGGGGTGTTGAATTGGGGGTCGGTCAGTGTGTCGGCCAGGCCCGCTGCCTCGCAAAAGCGTGTCCAAACTTTATCGCCGGCGGCGGCAATGTTGATGTAGCCGTCGGAGGTCTGGAACATGCCGGTGCCGGTGCCGGTGGGGTGGTTATTGCCTTCTTGGCCAGGGACATCGCCTTTGATGAGGTAACGCGCCGCCTGAAAATCGAGCATGTAAATCTGCGCTTCGATCAGCGAGGTGTAGACCCACTGGCCTAGGCCGGTACGCGCGCGATCGAGCAGCGCGAGCACGATGCCGTTGGCGAGCAGCAGGCCGGATGAGGTGTCGTTAATGGCAATGCCCACGCGCACCGGGCCACCGCCGGCGTGGCCGGTGATCGACATCAGCCCGCCCATGCCTTGTGCAATCTGGTCCACGCCCGGGCGGCCTTCGTACGGGCCGTCCTGACCAAAGCCGGAGATGCTGCCGTAGACAATGCGCGGGTTGATCTTTTTGATCGACTCGTAATCAACGCCGAGTTTGTGTTTGACGGTGGAGCGGAAGTTTTCCACCACTACGTCGGCGTCTTTGGCCAGGTCGAAGAATATTTTTTTGCCTTCGGCTGATTTCAGATTCAGCGTCATGCTGCGCTTGTTGCGGTGCAGGTTCTGAAAATCCGGGCCGTTGCGGCGGCTGCCTGTGGCGTCAACGTCAGGGCCGCCGGGTTCTTCGATTTTGATGACATCGGCGCCCCAATCGGCGAGCTGGCGCACGGCGGTGGGGCCGGCGCGGTGGGCGGTGAGGTCGAGTACTTTGTAGCCGTTCAGCGGCAGGGGGCGGGTGGTCATGGGTGTGTTCTCTTGTGTGTTTGGAAATCCGGCGCGGCAGTGTAGCATTGCCCGCCTCAACGCAAAATATCGCGTTCATTTTCGCAGGGGGTGTATCCGTGCAATTCCCCGGAAAGTTGACCTGCTGGCTCGCGCCCGCCTTGCTGGCGTGCCACGGCGCGGTGTTGGCACAGGCCGCGTCTGATAAACCGGGCGGTTATCCGAGCCGCCCGATCCGTATTATCGTGGCGGTGGCGCCCGGCGCGGGCGGCGACGCGATGGCGCGCATCGCCGGCCAGATGTTGAGCGATCGTCTGGGCCAGAACGCGGTGATCGACAACCGCTCGGGCGGTGGCGGCGTGATCGCCACGGAACTGGTCGCCCGCTCCGCGCCCGATGGTTACACGCTGCTCAGTCAGGGCGAAACCGTGCTGCTTCAAGGCGTGATGAAGCGCGTGCCTTTCGACGTGCTCAAGGCGTTTGATCCCGTTGTCGCCACCTCCACGCAACCGTACATCCTGCTCGCCGGTCCAACCATGCCAGCCAAGTCGATGAAGGAACTGGTGGCGTTTTCAGCCACACAACCCGTCAGCTACTCAGGCGGCGCGGGTGTGGGCGGCACGATTCATCTGGGCATGGAATGGTGGGCGCAGCTCTCCGGCGCGAAACTGCTTTTTGTGCCTTACAAGGGCAGCGCGCCGGCCATCGTCGGTGCGATGGGCGGCGAAATTCATCTGGCTGCCGCCAGCGCCATTGCAGCCAGCGGCGCAATCAGAACCGGCAAGCTGCGCGGCCTGGCAACGCTGGGCACGGCGCGCATAGCCGCGTTGCCGGAACTGCCGACGGTGGCGGAGCAGGGTTATCCCGGTTTCACCATCACCAATCGCTACGCACTGTATGCCCCGGCGGGAACACCGCGCCCATTGACCGCGACAATTCATCGTGTGGTGAACGAGGGCATGCATACGCCGCAGATGGTGCAGCGGCTTGCGGCCGACGGCAGTCAGCCCGCCGAACGCATGACACCAGAGGAACTGCGCGCATCGATGGTACGCGAGTACGCCGCGCTCGAGCAGCAGGTAAAGCGGCTGAATATCAAGCTTCAGTAGATCGGAGACAACGATGATGTCCAAAGTCAGCAAGCCTGCTTTGATATGCCGCGGTGGCGCGTGGTTGATGCTCGCGGCGCAGCTATCGCCGCTGGCGATGAGCGCGGTGGCGCAGGAATATCCCGCCAAGGTGGTGCGCACCATTGTGCCGTTTCCGGCGGGCGGCTCCACCGATGTGCTGGCGCGGCTGGTGGCGCAACGGCTCGCTGAAACCTACGGGCAGAATTTTCTGGTGGAAAATCGCCCCGGCGCCACCGGCACTATCGGCGGCGCGTTCGTCGCCAAAAGCGCGGCGGATGGCTACACACTGATCATGCATTCGAGCAGCACCTACACCGCCGGGTTTTTGTATCGCAAGCTGAGTTACGACGCGGCATCCGCGTTCGCGCCGATCATTCGCTGCGCGATCAGCGGCTTGTATATCGTATCAAGCACCACACTGCCGGTTAAAAGCGTGAAGGAACTGGTGGCACTCGCGCGCCGCCGCCCCGACGAAGTCACCTACGCCACCGTAGGCAAAGGCAGCGCCGCGCACATGGGCGCGGAAATGTTTAACGCCGCCGCCGGCATCAAGACCGTTACGGTGGATTACAAAGGCTCCGCGCCCGCCTTGCTCGCGCTGGCGTCGGGCGAGGTCGGGTTCTCGGTGCTGAATATTCTGGATCCTGGCCCGTTCGTGAAGCAGGGCAAGTTGCGCGGGCTGGCCGTCACCAGCGCCAAACGCTCGCCCGCCATACCCGATGTGCCGACGCTGCTGGAGTCAGGCATCAACATCGAGGCAAGCTTGTGGACGGGCCTGTTCGCACCCGCGGGTACTCCCGCGCCCGTCATCAACAAACTCAATACGGAGATCGCGCGATTCATCAGTGCGCCGCAAACCAACACTTGGCTGGTAAACAATCTGGGCGGCGAGTTTGCGCCACACACGCCGGAGCAGTTCGCCGAATTTCTGACCGGCGACACCGCCCGCTGGCAAAAAATCATCAAGCAGATTGGTTTGCGGCTCGACTGAATGCGCATGGATGCAAAATCCTTAGCGTGCGCCATGCGCACGACAACGCAAGCGAGCGCACAGCGATAGACTGGTGATGCAGAACGTTGCGAGTCACCACGTGGCTTTGTCGTGCGCACGGCACACGCTACGGGCCTGGTTTCCGCACTCAGGAACTTTCTCCACGATCCCCGCTCAGTTCGCGCGGGCGCATCAGCCTGAACATCACCAGCGCCAGCAGCATCAGCACGGCGATTAATCCGAACGACACACCCCACGCCACGCGTGACATGCCGCCCGCGGCGTCCAGTGTGTAGCCGATCATCAGCGGGCCGATGAAACCGCCGCTGTAGCCCAGCATCGAATGCACCGCGAGTGTCGCGCCACGCCGTGAGGGCTCCGCCGTGCCTGCGGCACCCGCCGTCAGCGATGACGAATCCAGCCACACTACAAAACCGTAGATCAGCAACAGCACCACCGACAGCGTGTACGACAGCGTGCCGACAAAACCAAGGCTCGTGCTCACCGCAACGGACGCCAGCATCGCCAGCGTGATGAGCTTCACGCGGCCCCAGCGGATGGCCGCTTCGTTGCCGAACACGCTGGCGAAGGTGCCGATGACGGCGAGCGTGGTGAGCACGGTGGTAGGCGAGAACAGCGCGGTGCTTTGCGTGCTCGTCGCCACATACGCCAGAAACGCGACACCCCAGCCGCGTAGCGCGTTCATCTCCAGCGTGTGGATGCAATACGCAGTCGCATACGCCATTGCCGAGCGGTTGCGAAACACCGGCCTGAAATCAAACAGCGCCTGCCCGTCCGCCGCGCGCGGCAGCGGCGTCACGCGGCGCGGCACCAGCAGCGCCACGATCAGCCACGCCATGATCGCGGTGGCGGCGGCGACGATAAACGCCGACTGCCAGCCGAACGCGCCCTCGAGCATATCGGCGCACGCAAACGACGCGCCGCCGGAGATGCCGATACTCGCCGCATGCCCCGCCGTTGCGCGCGACATGAGATTTTTATCCACTTGATCGGAGAGGAGTTTGAGGCCCGTCATGTAGGTGCCCGCCCAGCCGATGCCCGCCAGCCCGCGCAACGCGAGCGCCGACCAGAAACCTTCCGCCATCAGGCCAAACAACAGATGCGCGGTGATCGTGCAGGCGACACCAAACAAATACACCCAGCGCGCATCGATGCGATCGGTGAGCGTCACCAGTATCGGCACCGCCAAAAGATACGCGCCATAAAACGCTGCCGTGATCCAGCCCGCTTCGCTATTGGTGAGGTCCCACAACGGCATCATGCCCGGCAGTAGCGCCGGCCAAAAATACGCGCCGAGTTGCACCAGCACTTGGGCGGCGCAGACTAGGGCTACTAGGCGGAGGCCAGAGGTCATACCATTAGCAAAAATAATATAAATATTTGTTTTTAAACATTATTTAGTGAACCTCCGCTCACATTGACACTGCCATCCGCGATGTATATAGTCAATGTATATAGCACACACCGCAGGAGTTCATCATGGCCATCAGCACTGTGTTCAACAACAACCGCACCCAAGCCGTGCGCCTGCCCGCTGAGATGCGCTTTCCTGATTCCGTGAAAAAAGTGGAAGTCCGCGTCGCGGGTCATGAGCGGATTATCGCGCCCGCCGCGTCTGCGTGGGACAGCTTTTTTCTGGGTGGCAAACCCGCCACTGCGGATTTCATGGCGGAGCGCGCCAGCCAGACGCAGACCGAACGCGAAAGCCTTTAGTGTGCCCAAGCGAACGCGCCCATGCTGAAATATCTGCTCGATACGAATATCGTCGTTTACGTGATTAAGCAGCGCCCGCACCCGGCGCTGGAAGTGTTCAACAGGCATCATGTCCGCATGGCAATCTCCGCCATCACACTGGCCGAGCTAGTTCACGGCGCGGAGAAAAGCAGCGATGTCGCGCAAAACACCGCCGTGGTCGAAGATTTTGTCAGCCGGCTGGCGGTGCTGCCCTATGACGACAAGGCCGCTTGGCATTACGGCAACATCCGTGCGTCACTCGAAAAAATCGGCCAGCCCATCGGCGTCAACGATCTGCACATCGCCGCCCATGCGCGCGGCAACGGCATGACGCTGGTCACCAACAATATGCGCGAATTTGAAAAGGTGCCGGGGCTGCTGCTGGAAAACTGGGCGCAACCATAATCCTATCGGTCCGCGCGCATTACTTCGTCAGCGTATCAATCTCCGCCAAATCCGCCGCGCTCAATTTCCAGTCCACCGCGCGCGCATTCAGTTCCAGTTGCTCCGGCGATGTCGCGCCCGCGATGATGCTGGATACCACCGGCCGTGACGCGAGCCAGCTCATCGCCAGCTCCAGCAGTGTGTGGCCGCGCGCCTTGCAAAATACGTCAAAGCGTTCCACCATTTCCCAATTGGCGTTGTTGAGCCAGCGCTCGGCCTGGCGTTTTTCTTTAGTCATGCGCGCGCCCGCGGGCATGGGTGTATTGCGCTGGTATTTGCCGGTGAGCAAGCCCGCCGCCAGCGGCGTGTGCGGGATCAAACCCAGCCCGTAGTTCTGCATCACGGGTTGCAAGTCTTGCTCTAACCCCCGCTTGAACAGGTTGTATTGATCCTGACAGCACACAAAGTGATTTAGGTTGTGATGCCGCGCTGTCCACTGCGCTTCGACCACCTGCCACGCGGCGAAGGTGGAGCAACCGGTATAGCGCAGCTTGCCGGCGCGCACCAGGTCATCCAACGCGCGCAGGGTTTCTTCAATCGGCGTTTGCGGATCGGGGCGATGGATGATGAAGAGATCGATCCAGTCGGTTTTGAGTCGCCGCAGACTCGCTTCGACCGCGGATAGGATGTAGCGGCGCGACGCGCCCTTTAACGTGCCCGCGTCGTCCATCGGCAGCCCGCACTTGGTGGCGAGCACGATGTCCTTGCGCCGCGCGCCCAGGCACTCGCCAAGGATGGTTTCGGATTCGCCGCGATTGCCGTAGGTGTCCGCGGTGTCGATCAGGGTGATACCGAGATCAAGCGCCTTGTGGATGACCTTGCGCGACGCTTCCAGAGCTATGCGGTCGCCGCCAAAATTATTGCAACCCAGCCCTACGAGTGACACCTTAAGACCGGAGTTGCCCAGAGTGCGTTGTTGCACGGTTAAACTCCTTAATTAAATTTCGCCCCGCTGCGCTTGGCTACCTCGGCCCATTTTTTGACATCGGCCAGCATGAACTGGCGAAAGGTTTCCGGTTCGTTGGTCACGGCTTCCGCGCCATCGGTGCTGGCGCGTTTCATAAACTCCGGCGATTTCACGTAAGCGGCGACCTCGCCGTGTATCTTGGCGAGTATGGGTTTGGGCAGATTGGCGGGCGCCATCACGCCGTACCAACCGACCACCTCAAACCCCGGCAGCACTTCCGTCATGGCGGGAATTTCCGGCAGCGCCTTCAGACGTTTGGGCGAGGTCACGGCGATGCCGCGCAGCTTGCCCGCGCGCGTCTGCACCAGCGCGCCGGCAAGGCCCGCAAAGTTAAAGTGATACTGGCCGCCGATGAGATCGATGATCGCCGGCCCGGTGCCCTTGTACGGAATGTGTTGCGCTTGGATGCCGGTCATCATTTTGTACAACTCGCCGCCCATGTGGCCGCCGCTGCCGATGCCCGCCGAGCCGAAGTTGATCGGCTCCTTGGTGGTTTTGCTCCAATCGATAAACTCCTTTACCGTCTTGGCCGGATGCGACGGGTTGACGATCAGCAATAGCGCCGCCTCGGTCATTTGCGAGATCGGCGTGAAATCGTTTACCGCGTGGTACGGCAGCTTAGGCATGATGGCCGCGTTGATCGTGTGCTGGTGATACACCAGAAACAAGGTGTAGCCGTCGGGCGCGGAATTCTTGGTGATTTCTGCGGCGTTGACACCCGATGCGCTGGCGCGGTTGTCCACGATCGCCTGCTGCTTCCAGACTTCCGTCAGGCGCCCGGCCAGCAGGCGCGCCAGAAAGTCCGTGGTGCCGCCGGGCGCCGCCGGGGTGATGATGCGCACCGGACGGTTCGGGTAACTATCCGCGGCCAGCGCGGTGGCCGCGGTGAGTGCGCCGATCACTACCGTGAGTACGAGGGCAAGGGTGTGTGTCTTGATCTTGAACATGTGATTCCTTGATGGGTTTTTTTACCGAGGCGCAATGGTATCGCAATGCGAACTTGCGCGGCGGCGGTATGTGAGGCGCGCCGTGCTTTTCGCGATAAGATATTGGCTGCTCTTCACAAACCCAATAACCACTCCGCGTCATTCCCGTGCAGGCGGGAATGACGACGCGGGGTTGATCCTCTCGAATTCATCCATGACCGCAAAATCCACCCTCGAACACCACGCCGATATCATCATCATCGGCTTCGGCGCCGCCGGCGCCTGCGCAGCGATCACCGCGCACGATGCCGGCGTTACCACCGTGCTGCTCGAAAAGCAGCCTGAAAACAAGCACTACTCCAATTCGCGCATGAGCGGCGGCGGCTTCCACAGCCCCAGCCCCGACGGCGATTTCGAGTCGATCAAAGCCTACGCCAAGGCCATGTTCAGTGGCGAAAATCTGCCCTACAAACTCGAAGGCGAACAGCCAGAGTTTTCCGATGACCTCGCGCATGCGTGGGCCACTTACGCGCCGCAGAACGAGACCTTCATGCGCGGACTCGATCCGCAGTTCAAGACGTTCAGAAGCCTGGGCGCGGCGTTCGAGGATTTCCCCGGCGCGGATCGCGCGCAGTACGCCTGCCTACGCAGCACCTACATCGGCGAGGCCTATGAAGCAGGCGCCACCGGCAATACCGCGAACGCACCCAAATCGCAAAAAGAATCCGGCGAAGCGTTTCACACCTGTTTGCTCACCGGCGTGCAGTCGCGCAAAATTCCGGTGCATTACGACACTGCCGCACAGAGTTTGATTGTCGATGATGACGGCGCGGTCACCGGCGTAGTGGCCGAGCGCGACGGCGCACGCGTCGCCTATCACGCGCGCCGCGCGGTCATCATCACCAGCGGTGGCTACGAGTACAACGCCCGGATGCGCAAGGCGTTTCTCGACGGCCCCGGCAAGGAAGGCTGGGCGTTCTACGGCTCGCCCGCCAACACCGGCGACGGCATCCGCATGGCGATGAAAGTCGGCGCGGCGTTGTCCAAGGTCGGCAGCGTCGCGGGGCGCGTCATCTGCGCGATACCGGAGCGGCGCCACGGTCTGAAAATCGGGTTGAACACGTCCAGCGTGGGCAAGCCCAATGAAATCGTGGTCGATAATCTGGGGCGGCGCTACGCCGCCGAACGCCGCATCACCAAGGATCCCAGCCGCTATATTTTTTTCAAGGAAGCGTTGCAGTTCGACACCATCACGCTGACCTACCCGCGCATTCCGTCGTGGATGATTTTTGATACCACGCTGATGAACAGCGGCGCGCTGGTGAGTTCGGCCGCGGCTGCCTACAACGACATTGACTGGGACAAGGGCAATCAGAACGCCTTGAACAACGGCTGGATTTTACAAGGCGCCACCATCGCCGAGCTGGCCGCAAAAATTCAGGCCCACCCCGACAACCGCGAACTGATGGATGCCAAGGCGCTGGAAGCGCAGGTGGAAACTTGGAACCAGTATTGCGCGGCGGGCAACGATCCGGATTTTAACGCCGAACCCAAGACCATGGGCACGGTGAACAAGCCGCCGTACTTTGCGATACCGCTGTATCCGGGCGGCCCCAACACCAAGGGCGGCCTGCGCTCCAACGCGCGACGCGAAGTCCTCGATTGGGACGACAAGCCGATTCCGCGGCTCTACGCGGCGGGAGAAATCAATTCGGCGTTTCAGTTTGTCTATCAGGGCGGCGGCAATCTCGCGGAGTGCATCGTGTTTGGACGCATCGCGGGCGCGAATGCGGCGGCGGAGAAGCCACTGACGCAATCGCAACAACCGCAGGCCACAAAAGCGCGGGTTAGTACGCCAGCCTGACCGCCTTGCCGGTGCGCGCGGATTCCTCGATGGCCAACGTGATTTCCAGCGTTTGGCGCGCCTCGCGCGCCGTGGCCATCGGGCATGGGCGGTTGCGCGACAAGTGATCCAACCACACGCGCGACTCATCCGCCACCGGCCCCCAATAGTCGCCCAGATGCCAGTTGCCGGGCGTTGACGAGGAAAGAAACGCCGTCTGAAATTGCAGGCCGGGAATATAGGCGTGCGGGATACCCTTGTTGGTAATCAGCAGTTCGTCGGTGTGGTCATCGTTGAGGATCAACGCGCCTTCCGATCCGTAAACTTCCATGCGCACGCCCATGCCCAACTGCGGCGCATGGGCCGGCAGCGCGAAGTACACACCAAGACTCACCACCGCGCCCGTGTCATAGGTGATGAGCGCAAAGGTGGCGTCGTTGACATCAAACCCCGCCGCGCGAAACACCGTGCCGTGTCCGCGCGCGGTTACCTCCCGCGGACGTATGCCCTCGAGAAACCACCCCGCGACATCCACCCAATACGTCAACACATCGACCACTGGCGTGGCATCGACGGAGCGTTTGAGGATTTCGATGCCTTGCGCTCGGGTATTGCAGGCGCGCCCGGTCAGCGCGGTGATGTCGCCGATCCGGCCTTCGAGTATCTGATCTTTCGCCGACAGATAACGCCGCTTGAAACGCTGCGCGTAACCCACGAAAAGCGGCGTCCCGGTCTGCTCCGACTTGGCGATGATCTTGTCGGCGTCTTCGAGGGTTAACGCGATGGGCTTTTCCACCAGCACCGGCTTGCCCAGTTCGAGCGCCTGCATCACCGGCTCAAGATGCTGGTGTTCGCTGGTGGAGACGATCACCGCGTTGACCTGCGGATGCGCGATCACCTTTTCGTTGTCGCCCGACGAAAAATCCGCGCCGGTCTTCTTCGCCAACTGCGCGGCTCGATCGGCGTTTAGATCGGATACCGCGAGAAACTTCACTGCGGGATGCCCCGCCGCCATCTGCGCCCGCAGCGATCCGATTCTGCCGGAGCCGACAACGGCGATGCCGAGTTCCTTGGTCTGCATGCTGCCCTCCTTGGCTTTTACGTTTGGAATTTCGTGCTAGTCATTGTCGCATTAGCCGCCAGCCCGCGCAAAAACTGCGCGCCTCCACGCGCTTGACTCGTTTCGCGAGGCGGGCGCAAGATCATTGCCTCGTCTTCCGGGGAGGGTAGGCAAGTGAGATTCGGAACCGCGCTGCTGTTTTTCGGATGGGTCATGACTGCCGTAACGGCGCGGGCGCAACCCGCGCAGCCCTTGCCATGGCCGGAGAAACCGGTGCGCATCATCGTGCCACTTGCGCCCGGCGGCAGTGTCGATATCGTCGCGCGCATGATCTCGGCGCGCCTGACAGAAAAATTCGGCGAGCAGTTCATCGTGGATAACCGTCCCGGCGCGGGCGCAACGCTGGGCATTGCGATTGCCGCGCGCGCCAACCCCGATGGCCATACCCTGCTCATGATGTCGTCCGCGTTTGCCGCCAGCGCGGCGCTGTACAAGCTGCCCTACGATCCGGTCCGGGATATCGCGCCGATCGCGCTGATGGCCGACGGGCCGATGTTTCTCGCCGTGCATCCGTCGGTCAAGGCCGCCGGCATGAAGGAGTTCATCGAATTTGCGCGCGCGAAACCCGGCGCGCTCAACTACGGTTCGGGTGGCGCTGGCAGCGCCACGCACCTGGCCACCGAACTGCTGCGACAGATGACCCACACCCAACTCGTGCATGTGCCGTACAAGGGCATCGGCGCTGCCATCGCCGATCTGCTCGGCGGGCAGATACAGTTTTATATCGCACCGGGCGCGGGGCTGCTACCGCACGTGAGCACGGGCAAGTTGCGTCTGCTGGCCGTCACCGGTGAACAGCGCTCGCGCGACATGCCCGAGGTACCAGCGATCACCGAGGTGGTACCCGGTTACTCAGCGGACTTTTGGTATGGCCTCGGCGCGCCCGCGGGTACGCCCCGACGTATCATCATGGCGTTGAATCAGGAGACGGCGCGCATACTCAAACAGCCCGACGTGCAAAAACGATTGCGCACTTATGATCTTGACGCGGCGCACTCGACACCGGAAGCATTTGCCCGCAGGATCGCAAGCGATATCGCCAAGTGGACGAAAGTCGTCAAGACCGGTGGCATCCGGCTCGATTGAAGCGACGCTGCATCGCATTGTGACGCCAGAGGTTCGGCTGTATGCTGGCGACAAACACACCAAGGGGGAAGTCTCATGCATCGCCTGCTGATCGCCGCATCCATCGCTATTACGCTGGCGCCGCACGCCGCACTCGGCCAAACGGCGTACCCCAACAAGAGCATCCGCCTGATCGTGCCGGTGACCACCGGCGGCCCCAGCGATATCGTGGCGCGCCTGCTCGGCGAGCGGCTGGGGGCATCGCTCGGCAAGCCGGTGGTGATCGATAACCGCCCCGGCGCATCCAATACACTCGGCGCCGCGCTGGTGGCAAAGGCCGAGCCGGATGGCTACACGCTGTTGCAGGCAGCGGCCAACATGGCGACGGTGCAGATACTGATGTCGGATCTGCCGTTTGATCCGGTGAAGGATTTCACCGCGGTGTCGTTGACGCATCTCACGCCGTATGTGTTCGCGGTGAGCGGTCAGTCGCAGATCAAAACGTTGAACGAGCTGCTAAAATTCATCAAAAGCAATACCGGCAAGGTCACCTACGGCACTACCGGGCTGGGCAGCCCGCAGCAATTGGCGACGCTGCTGTTCGCGCAGGCGGCGGGCGGGCTCCCGGGCATGACGGAAGTGCCCTACAAAGGCAGTTCCGCCGCGCACCCCGACCTGATTGCGAACCGCATTTCGTACATGATCGATCCGCTCGCCGCCGGCGCGCCGCACATCCGCGCCGGCCTGCTGCGCGCGCTGGCGGTGACCACCGCGCAACGCAACCCGTCGTTTCCGGACGTGCCCACGGCCACTGAGGCCGGTGTGCCGGGCTACGATTTCGCCAGTTGGGGCGGCGTGTTCGCGCCCGCCGGCACGCCGCGCGCAGTGGTGCTGAAACTGAACGCGGAAATCCGCGCGGCGCTGGCGAATCCTGATCTCGCCAAACGCTTTAGCGACATGGGCCTGGTCAGCCAATCAAGCACCCCCGAGGAATTCGCCAAGTTTCTGCAAGCGGAAATCAAACGCTGGGGCGCGCTGTTGCCGAAGAAACCTTAACGAGAAGAGGAGCAAGCGCATGCGTTACCTGTTGATCGCCGCCGCGTCACTCGCCTGCATCGTTTTGCCGGTCACCGCGAAGAGCCAATCGTACCCCGTCAAAAACATCCGCGTGATCGTGCCTTCGCCCACCGGCGGCCCCAGCGATATCGTGGCGCGCCTGATCGGCGACAAACTCACGCAGGCGCTGGGCAAACAAGTGGTGATCGACAACCGCACCGGTGCCTCGCAAGTCATCGGCACGCACATCGTGGCGAAGGCCGAGCCGGATGGCTACACGCTGTTGCAGGTGGCGGCCAATATGGCGATCAATGCGGTCAATGTGCCTGATCTGCCTTACGACACGATCAAGGATTTCGCGCCGATCACCATGACCCACGCGACGCCTTATGTGCTGGTGGTGAGCGGACAATCGCTATTCAAGTCGATGCCGGAGCTGCTGAAATTCGCCAAAGCGAACCCCGCCAAGATCACCTATGGCGCCAGCGGCAGCGGCAGCCCGCACGAACTGGCCACCCTGCTGATGGCGCAAATGGTCGGCGGTATTCCTGGCATGACCGGCGTGCAATACAAGGGCAGCACGCCGGCGCACCCGGACATCATCGCCAATCGCATTACGTTCATGTTCGATCCGCTCGCGGCTTCCGCGCCGCACATACGCGGCGGCCTCATGCGCGCGCTGGCGGTAAGCACGCCGCAAAGGAATCCCTCGTTCCCCGATTTGCCGACGGTGGCCGAGTCCGGCCTGCCCGGCTACGATTTCTCCAGCTGGGGCGGCATGCTCGCGCCCGCCGGCACGCCGCGCGCGGTGGTGCTGCGGCTGAATGCCGAAATCGGCAAGGCGCTCGACGCGCCCGACATCCGCAAACGCCTGATCGACATGGGGCTGGTGACGCGCACCAGCAGCCCGGAGGAGTTCAGCAAATTTATTGTGGGCGAAATCGCGCGCGTGCGCTCGTTGCTGCCGAAGAAACCATGACGATCACACCTCTGCTTCGCTGTGTCATCATGATGGCCGCGCTACTGGCCAGCAACGCGGCACACGCATGGGATTATGTCTACGGCGACGGCTCGGCGAATGTGTACCGCATGACGCCGCGCGAGCTGCACTATGTGCTGGTGAAAAAAGAAAACAGTTCCAGCGGCGTCTATTCCGGCGGCGTGGCGCGGACGGTGACACTGAGCGACGCTGACTATCGATCACTCGGCGGACTGCTGGACGCCGCCATTGCGGACAAGGCCGCGCACACCGACAAGCGCGTGATGATGAGCGGCGCGATCACGCGCAACACCGGCGACGCCAAGGCCCACGTCATCCTCAAGCCGGATGCACCCGTCAAACGAGAAATTGAAGCAGCGCTTGCCGTAGCACTGCAACGCGGCAAGCCGCCATGATGCGCGCCATCCCGCAATGGTCGGTAGTGCTATGGGCGCTGGCGGCCAGCAGCGCCCACGCACAGACCTATCCCGCCAAACCCGTGCGTATCATCGTCGGCGTTCCGCCCGGCGGCGACACGGATATTCTGGGGCGCGCGCTGGCGCGCCGGCTCACCGATACGTTCAGCCAGCAGTTTGTGGTGGAGAACCGGCCCGGCGCAGGCACCGTGATCGGCGCCGATGCCGTAGCGAAAGCAGCACCCGATGGACACACGCTGCTGCTGGCGATCAACGCGCTGGCGGCCAATCACACGCTCTACAAAAAGCTGCCTTACAACACGCTGCGCGATTTTGCGCCGATCATACTGGCCGCTGTCACGCCCAATATTCTGGTGGTGCACCCCTCGCTGCCCGCCACTAACGCGCGGGATTTTGTCGCGCTGGCCAGGGCGCGCCCGAACCAAATCGCCTATGCGTCGTCAGGCTCGGGGTCGGCAGCGTATCTGGCGGCGGAAGTGTTCAAGCTCGCCACCGGCACGCAGATGGTGCATGTGCCTTACAAAGGTACCGCGCCCGCGCTTACCGCGTTGATCGCGGGCGAAACGCAGGCGATGGTGGCCGCCTTACCCGGCGCGCTTGCTTTTGTGAAAGAACGACGCCTGCGCGCGCTGGGCCTGACCAGCGCGCGGCGCGCACCCACCGTGCCGGATATTCCAACGCTGGCCGAAGCGGACATCAAGGGCGCCGAGTTTGATACCTGGTACGGGTTTTTCGCGCCGGCGGGCACGCCCAACGAGACCATTACCCGTCTCAATACCAAGCTCAAAACGCTGCTCACCACGCCGGAAGTCAAACAGCAACTCGCGGGACTAGGGCTGGACGCGGCGGGCAACACGCCAGCGGAGTTCGACAAATATTTTCGCGCCGAAGTGGAAAACCTTGCGCGGGTGATCCGCGCGGCGGGTGCTACCGCAGAGTAGGTGTATCCCTCACACCGGCACCGTGCCATCCACGGTAATGCGATGCATCAGCCGCCGGTGCTTCGGCCACTGGTAATCCAGCGACGCCAGATGCTGCACGGTGCAGTTGTCCCACATCAGCAAGTCGTGTACGCGCCAGTGGTGCGTGTGATGAAAGCGCGCGTCGATGGTGTGGTCGGCCAATTGCTCGATCAGCGCCAACGCCTCGTCCTTGGGCATGCCTTCGATGCCTTCGCATTCGCCCTTGCTAACGTAGAGACACTTGCGCCCGGTGTACGGATGCGTGCGCACCACCGGATGCACCACCTCGGGCTGCTCTTTGCGCAAGGCCTGATCCTGTTGCCCGGTGCCGGTGCGCGCGCGGCGACCTGCGACCTGATGGATGGCGCGCAGGTTCGCGATGCGTTTTTGCATTTGCATCGGCAGCGCGTCATACGCGTCGGCTGCGCTGGAGAACAGCGTGTCGCCCAGCACCACGCCGTTTTCTACCGGCACTTCCAGCGCGTAGAGCATGGTGGCGCGCGGCGGACGCGCGGTGTACGACATATCCGTGTGCCAGACGCGACCCGCGTCGGCGTGCCCGATGTCACGGCCGTTTTCCTGGATGTTCGACACGAACATGATTTCCGGATACCGTGGATGCGCGTAATGGGTGAGGAAAATCTTTTCCACGTCGCCAAAGCGCTGCGCGAACGCGATCATTTGCGGTTCGTTCAACTGCTGCGCGGGAAAACAAATCACCGCGTGCTGGTTAAACGCCGCTTCGACGCGCGCGAAGTCGGCATCGGACAGCGGCTGCGCAAGATCAATATCCCGAATCTCGGCGCCGATCACATCCGGCGATGGTGCGATTTGCATGGTGGCCGTCCTTTGCTCCAAGGTTTGCCTTCGACGCCATTATAGGGGACGCAACGCGTCGGCGTTTTGTGCGAAACTTGGCCATTAGGCTTCTTACTCCGAGGATTGACACCATGAATACCCCCACTCCGCGTCGCGGCCCGCTCGCGCGCTTTCGCGTCATCGATTTAACCCGCGTGCGCTCCGGCCCCACCTGTGTGCGCCAACTTGGCGATTGGGGTGCGGATGTGATCAAGATCGAATCGCCGCCCGGACTGAATCTGCCCGAGGCGTGGGGCGGCTCGCGCACCGGCGCGGATTTTCAGAATCTGCATCGCAACAAGCGCGGCTTCACGCTCAACATGAAGGACGCCGACGGCCTGAAAATTTTTAATCAACTGGTCGAACGCTCGGACGTGGTGGCGGAGAACTTTCGTCCCGACGTGAAGTTTCGGCTCGGCATCGATTACGAGTCGCTGAAAAAGACCAACAAAAAAATCGTGCTCGCGAGTATTTCGGGCTTTGGCCAGGACGGCCCTTACGTCAAGCGCCCCGGCTTTGACCAAGTGACGCAGGGCATGGGCGGGTTGATGGCGATTACAGGGCAGCCCGGCCAGGGGCCGATGCGCGCGGGCTGCGCGGTGTCGGATTCGGCGGCAGGTTTGTATTGCGCGCTGGGCGTGTTGACCGCGCTGCTGGAGCGCGAAGTTTCCGGCGAGGGCCAGTGGGTCGAAGTCTCGCTGCTCAACGCGATGATCGCGCTGCTGGATTTTCAGGCGGCGCGCTGGACCATCGATCACGAGGTGCCGGAGCAGGCCGGCAACGATCATCCGACGTCGATCCCCACCGGCGTGTTTCAAACCGCCGACGGCTACATGAACATCGCCGCCGGCGGCAACGAGATGTACGGGCGCTTGTGCAAGGCGCTGGGCCTTGAGCATCTCATCACCAAGCCGGAATACGTTGACAGCAAGGCGCGTTCAAAAAACCGCGCCGCACTGAATAAGGATTTGCAGGACGCGATGATTAAACACCCCAGCGCGCACTGGTCGGCGCGTTTCGAGGAAGGCGGCGTCGCCGGCGGGCCGATATACAAAATGAACGAAGTGTTCGCCGATCCGCAGGTGCAGCACAACCAGATGTCGGCGCCGATCCATCATCCGCAACTCGGCGACATCGGGCTTATCAATCAGCCGGTGCGGCTGTCGCGCACACCAAACGAGATACGCAGCGTCACGCCGGAGAATGGCGAGCACACGGATGAAATCCTGCACGAGTTGGGTTATCAGGACGGACAGATCGCCGATTTGAAAAAACGGAATGTTGTGTAAGTATCTGTTTTTAAACAATTTTTTAAAAATTCATCATGCCCACGGTAGAACACAACGGCGCCAACATTTACTACGAGGAACACGGCAAGGGCTTCCCCATACTCACCTTTGCGCCGGCGGGGTTGCTCTCCACCATCGCCGTGTGGGACAGCACGATGGCGCCGGTGAAGCCCGTCGCCGAGTGGTCAGCGGATTACCGCGTGATCGTGATGGATCAACGCAACGCGGGCGGACGTTCGCGCGCGCCGCTCACCGCGCAGGACGGCTGGCACAGTTTTACGGCGGATCATCTGGCGATCCTCGATCATCTGAAAATAGAACGCTGCCATCTATTCGGCCAATGCATCGGCGGCTCGTTTATTTTCAGCCTGCTGAAAGCGCAGCCACAACGCTTCGCCAGCGCCGTGATCGCACAGCCGATCGGTCGCGTCGGGCCGTTCAATCCGGCGCGCCCGGCGCGGTTTAATGAATGGGCAGCGACGCTCGCCGATAAGCCCAGTGATGCGGTGCGGGATGCGTACTACCGCAATCTCTACGGCGCGGGATTTGTTTACAGTGCCGATCAGGCATTTGTCGGCAGCATCAAGACACCCTGCCTGCTGCTCGCCGGCAACGATGAGGCGCATCCGCGGCCCATATCAGATGAGTGCGCCAAGCTGCTGCCGCACGCCGACTACATTCTCGACTGGAAAACCGGCGAGCCGCTCGCCGCGGCGCGCCCGCGCATCAAGACATTTTTGGCGAAACACACGCCGCGCTGAACAGACACCTCTATTTATCTGTTGATCCGCATCTCGGGTTTGATGATTCTGCGCCAGCGTTCCACGTCGGCGCGGATAAATGCCGTGGCCTGCGCGGGCGTGCCGCCGATGAGTTCGTTGCCCACTTGCGTGAGCCGATCTTTCACTTCAGGGTTGGCCAGTGCGTTGTTCAGTTCGCCGTTGAGCCTCGCGAGAGTTGCGCGCGGCACGCCGGCGGGCGCCAGCATCGCCTGCCACAACGCGAAGTCGTATCCCGGCACGCCGGATTCGGCGATGGTGGGTAATTCCGGAAACGCCGGAAAGCGTTGCGCGCTGCTCACCCCCAGCGCCCGCGCGCGGCCCGCGTTGACATGCGGCATGCCGGCCACCAATGAAATAAACGTCATCGGCAGTTGGCCGCCTACCAGTTCGATCAGCGCGGGACCGCCGCCCTTATAGGCGATCTGCACCACGTCGATGCCGGCGGCCGACTTGAACAGTTCCGCCGCGAGAAACATCGCGCTGCCCACGCCGGCGGAGCCGTAGTTGAGCTTGCCCGCGTTGGATTTGGCGTAGGCCACCAGTTCCTTGACGCTTTTGAACGGCTGCGCCGGATGCACCAGCAGCACCATCGGCACGCGCGCCACCATGCCGATGGCCTCGAAGTCCTTCAGCGTGTCGTACGGCAGGTTGTCGTAGAGCGCGGGGTTGGCGCCGTGCGCCACATCCACCACCATCACCGTGTGGCCGTCGGGCGCGGCTTTCGCCAGCACCGAGGTCGCGACAATGCCGTTGGCGCCCGAACGGTTATCCACGATCACCTGCTGCTTCAGGGTCTCGGTCATCTTCGCCGCGACCGCGCGCGAATTAAAATCGGTCGCCGCGCCTGGCGGGTACGCCACCAGCAGGCGAATCGGCCGCGTCGAAGCGGGTTGCGCCGCCGCGTGGCCGATACAGACGGTGAGCAAGATGCCCATGGAAAAAGCGGCTTGTGGTTGTGGCATAAAGGCTACTCCCTGCGAAATCATGTCGGTATGCAACTCGCCATCACCCATCACGGCGGCGAAGCAAAATCCTAACACGGCGGGCATTGCGCGCGGCAGCGGTACACACTCGCCCACATCGCGTATAGTGAGTGCATCAGGAGATTGACCATGACCGACCAAGCGTACGTCACTGCCTACCAAAAGTTATCCGGTCGTTACAACGACAACCAGTCGAGTATGGAAGAATATCTCGCCGGTGTGGAAAAGCTGAAACAACAATATCTGCAAGACAACGCAGGCGTCACCACGCTACCGGTCGTGCCGTAGCACGCACGGCATCGGGCTGCGCTTGATTGAATACTGATCGATCCCGGGCGTCATGACCGCCGCCGACGCCGGCGGACGCCGCGCGAGCCTGCTGCGTGCGCCGGTACTACCCACGCTAATCGCCCTCGCCGCGCCCAACGTGGGGCTCGCGCTGATGCAGGCGCTGGTGAGTTTTGCCGATGCGTGGTTTATCGGCAGGCTGGGCGCCGAGGGGCTGGCCGGCGTGGCGCTGGTGTTTCCGATTCTGATATTGATGCAGATGATGTCGGCGGGCGCGATGGGCGGCAGCGTGTCGGCGGCGGTTGCGCGCGCGCTGGGCGCGGGCGATGCAGCGCGCGCGGCGCAACTTGCGTGGCACGCGGCGGTGATCGCTGCCGCGTTCGGCCTGCTGTTCACCGTCACGATGGCGCTGGCGGGCCCGGCGTTGTACCGCGCGCTCGGCGGCAGCGGCGCGGCCCTGGCGTACGCAATGGCGTACTCGAACATCGTGTTCGGCGGCGCGCTAACGGTTTGGCTCTGCAATATTCTTGCCAACGTGGTGCGCGGCACCGGCAACATGACCGTGCCCGCGATGGTGCTGGGCGGAGCGGCGTTGTTGCAAATACCGCTGTGCGGCGCGCTGGTGCTGGGCTGGGGACCGTTTCCGGCGCTGGGCATCGCGGGCGCGGGCATCGCCTATGTGTGTTCGTTCGGCGCGGGAGTGCTGTGTTTCGCGGCGTATCTGCTGGGCGGGCGCGCCGGGCTGAACATCCGGCGCGCGCGCATCGCGTTCAGCAAGCGTTTGTTCGCGGACATTCTGAAAGTGGGCTTGCTGTCGTCGTTTAACGCAGTGCAGGTGATCGCGGCGGCGGTGATCGTCACTGGCATGGTGGGCACCTTCGGCACGGCGGCGCTGGCGGGCTTCGGCCTCGGCGTGCGCCTTGAACTGTTGCAAATACCGGTGGTGTTCGCCATCGGCTCGGCGCTGGTGGTGATGGTGGGCACCTGCATCGGCGCGGGCGATGTCGCGCGCGCGCGGCGCATCGCGTGGACGGGCGCGGCGCTGGCGGCGGGTGTGACCGGCAGTGTCGGTCTGATTGTGGCGGTGTGGCCCGGCGTGTGGGCGGGCCTGTTCAGCAACGACGCGGCAGTGCTGGAGGCGGCCTATGCCTATTTGCGCATCGCCGGATGGTGTTACGCCTTTTTCGGCACCGGCATCGCCTTGTATTTCGCCTCGCAGGGCGCGGGCAAAATGTTGTGGCCAGTGCTGGCGGGCAGCGCGCGGTTTCTGGTCGCGGTGATCGGCGGTTTGCTGGTACTGCGTTACTCCAGTGGCGCGCCGGCGGATACGCTCTCGGGCTTGTTCGCGGTCATTGGTCTTGCCATGGTGGTGTATGGCATGGCCACGGTGGCGGCGGTGAAATGGGGGCGATGGAAATAACTCGCCAGATAGTGGGCACGGTGCAAATTTCACGATGAGGCCGTAAACTATTGCTCCCCATTGTATTTTCCATTCCATCAAGGAGCACTGCATGTCCGCCACGAACTATTTGCCCGAAGTCCTCGACACCACCGAAGCCGTGCGCGAGGCGACTGGCTTTACCTTCACCGAAGGCCCGCTGTGGCACCCCGATGACTTCTGGTATTTCGTCGATCTGCGCCCGAACCGGCTGCACAAAATCAAGCTCGGACAAAAGCCGGAACTGGTGCGCAATACCGAGGGCGGCAACGGCACCACCTTTGATTTGCAGGGGCGGCTGATCGTGTGCGAGGGCGATGGCCGCAAGGTCACGCGCACCGGCGCGGATGGTAAGGTCGAAGTCATCGCGGACAAATACAAGGGCGGGCGTTTCAGCCGCCCCAACGACGTGGTGTGCCACTCGAACGGCAGCATTTATTTTACCGACCCGGACAAGCGCCGCCCCTATCACGAGCGCGAGATACCGGGCCGCGAAGGCGACAACAATTTGTGGGATGGCGCGGGGGTGTATCGCGTGGCGACCGACGGCACTATTTCACTGGTGGCGAACTGCGAGTATCCGAACGGTCTCGCGTTATCGCCCGACGAGCGCACGCTCTACGTGGCCAACACGCGCTCGTCGAAGTACGTGCATCGTATCGATCTCGATGCCGCGGGCAACATGACGGGCCGCGGTATATTCGCCGACGCCAACGGCAGCGAGCCGGGCATACCTGATGGATTAAAGGTGGACAACCTCGGCCGCGTGTACTGCACCGCGCCCGGCGGCATCGCGGTGTGGAACCCGGACGGCACGCGCGTAGGCGTGATTAAATTCCCGGAGCAATCGGTGAATTTCGCCTTCGGCGGGCCGGATATGCGCACGCTGTTCTGCTGCGCGCATACGTCGGTTTACACGCTGCGCGTGAAAGTGCCGGGGAATCCGCATCCCTGGTACGGGTTACGCAAGTAAGTGCGCGGAAAGTAACCACGTCCGATGGCGAACGCGACGAAAATTGCCGCAGCCGGCGCACTGCTTTTACTGGCGGGCACTGCGCACGCGCAAGCGTATCCGGTAAAACCCATCCGCCTCGTTGCGCCGTTCGCGCCTGGCGGCTCGACTGACATCCTCGCGCGGCTGGTCGCACAAAAGCTCACCGAAGCGTGGGGCCAGCAAGTCAACGTGGATAACCGCGCGGGCGGTGGCTCCGTTATTGGCACCGACCTCGTGGCCAAATCCGCGCCGGATGGCTACACGCTGGTGATGACCTCCACCAGCACCGCCACCGCGCCGAGTTTGGTGAAGAAGTTGCCTTACGACACGCTGCGTGACTTGGCGCCGGTGATCCAACTGGTGTCTACGCCCAACGTGCTGGTGGTGCATCCGTCGCTGCCGGTGCGCAGCGTGCGCGAGTTAATTGATCTGGCGCGCGCGCGTCCCGATCACATTGCTTTCGGCTCCGGCGGCAACGGCACCTCCACGCATCTGGGCGGCGAGATTCTGCGGCTGATGGCCAACGTGCGCATGACCCATGTGCCGTTCAAGGGCACCGCGCCGTCGATCACCTCGCTGTTAAGCGGCGACGTGTCGTGGGTGTTCAGTGCCGTGTTGCCCGCGCTGCCGCTGATCCATGCGGGACGTTTGCGCGCCATCGCGGTCAGCGGCGCGAAACCCACACCCGCGCTGCCCGGCGTGCCGCCGGTGGGCGCAACACTCCCCGGCTTTGACACCAGCCCTTGGACCGGCGTTGCAGTGCAAGGCGCAACACCGAAGGAAATCATCACAAGGCTGAATCAGGAAATCGCGCGCGGCTATTCAGCGCCGGATGTACGCGAGCGTTTGCTACGCGAAGGCAACGATGTGGTACTCAACACACCGGAACAGTTCGACGCTTTTTTTCGCGGCGAAATGGACAAGTGGGCAAAGGTGATTAGGGCGGCGGGGATTGCTATACACTGAGACTTGCACCCGCAGCGAGCCTAGCCTCACACGCGACGGCGGCCCTGGTTGTTCTTCTTTATGTGCGCAAAGGATCTCGTCATGCAAACTCGACCGACACGTGTCATTTGTGGCTTGGTACTGATGGGGGCGTTGAGCGTCGCCGCTCACGCGCAATCCCCCGACAGAATTTCCATCGACGGCTCTACCGGCGTCGCGCCGCTGGTCGCGGCGCTGGTCAAGGTTTACCAGGGTCAGAATCCGTTGGTGAGCATCGATATCGGCAAGGGGTTGGGAACTAAGGCCCGCATAGATGCGCTGAACGAAGGCAAGATCGATATCGCGATGGCGAGTCACGGGCTTAACGTCGCGCAAATCGAGAAGCAAGGCATGGTGGTACACGAGATTGCCAAAGTCGCGGTGGTGTTCGGCCTGAACGAGGAAGTTTCAGTCAGCTCGCTGACCCATGCCCAGATTTGCGACATCTACGCGGGCAAAGTCACGAACTGGAAGCAGCTCGGCGGCGCTGATCTTGTCATTGTGCCGATGACACGGCCAGATTCAGAGGTTGATACGGAGGTCGTGAGGGAAAAAATACCCTGCCTGACCAAGTTGCAAATGCCCGAGGCGGTAAAGGTCATGCCCAAGGCCGGCGAAATGGCACAGGCGCTTGCCGCAACCAAGGGCGCCTTAGGCATGACAACGATGACGGTGGTTGAACAAAGCAACGGGCAAATCAAGGCTGCATCTCTGCAAGGCATAGTACCGACCGCAGAGAACGTGCAACGCAAAACCTACATGCTGACGCGCGACTCATTTCTTGTGGTCAAGGCGCCGCCGCAGGCCGTAGTTAGCCGGTTTCTGGATTTCGTTCGAGGTGCTGCCGGCGCAAAAATCATCTCGGCGAATGGCGCCGTGCCGGTGACCCGGTAACATCAATGCACCGATAAAAATTATAACTACATGTTTTTATTGATATTTCTTAGATCGTTGTTGCAGTAAAACCTTGACACCCGCATACAGCGGCGCAGAATCCGCAAGCTTGGTAACCATCCAGTTACCATCAACTCAGGGAGATCAAAAATGAAACTTGTTTCGCTTACAAGCGCGGCACTACTCGCGCTTGCACTCGCCGTATCAGGTTGCGCCACCAAATCCGACGATGGATGGATTACCTTGCTCGACGGCGCCAAGGGTATGGAAAATTTTGACGCGGTCGGCCACTCCAACTGGGCCACCATCGATGGCGCGATCCAGGCCGACAAGCGCGGCAAGGACACTGGCTTTCTGGTGACCAAGGAGCTGTACACGAATTTTCAGTTGCGCGTGGAGTTCTGGTCCAGCCCCGACGCCAACAGCGGCATCTTCATGCGCTGTCAGAATTCGAAAGTGATTACCGACAAGAGTTGTTACGAGGCCAATATTTTCGACCAGCGTCCCGATCCAACGTTCGGCACCGGCGGCATTGTGCATTTCGCCAAGGTGCTGGCCGAGGTCAAGGCCGGTAACCAGTGGAACACGTTTGACATCACCGCCAATGATTCCAAAATCGTCGTTATGCTCAATGGCGTCAAGACCGCCGAGCTCGACCACAAGCAGTTCGCCATCGGGCCGATCGCGCTGCAACACGGCGCGGGCACCGTCAAATTCCGCAAGGTGCAGATCAAGAAACTGTGGTTCGCCCCGCAAAAATAGCGCCGCCCCAGTGACCGACACCACCGCGCCGCACGGCGCGCTCGACATCAACGAAGCGTTTCGCAGCGGCGGACGTTCGCCAGAATTTCTCGATCAGATCAACAAGGCGTGCATTGTGATGCTGACCGAGGGCGGCATCGTGCCGCGCGAGACGGCGGCGCGCATCGCAGTGGGCATTGCGCAGGTGATTGACGACGCACGCAAAAGCGGCGTGCCGCGCCGCTCGGCGGACTATCTTGATTACGAGCCGCGCCTGATCGCCGCCGTGGGCGCGGATGCGTCGCGCCTGCACAGCGGGCGCAGCCGTCAGGACATCGCCTCGACCATCGCGCGCATGAACCTGCGCGACGGCCTGTTGCAGGAGATCGAAGCGCTGATCGCCACGCGCGAAGCCACGCTCACGCTGGCGGCGCAACATAGCGAAACCATCATCCCCGCCTACACCCACGGCGTGCAGGCGCAGCCCACCACCTTCGCGCATTATCTGCATGCGCTGGCGGCTGCGCTGGCGCGTGAAACCGAACGGCTGCGGCAGGCGTATGTGCGCATCAATCGCAATCCGCTGGGCGCGGCGGCGCTGGCGACATCGCGCTTTGCGATTGACCGTAATCGCTTGGCGGTGCTGCTGGGTTTTGACGGCCTGCTGGAGAACGCCTACGACGCTAATCACCTGGCGCCGGTGGACAGCGCGCTCGACGTGGCGAGTGCATTGTCGATCGCCGCCGTGCAGATTGGCCAGTTCGCGCAGGACATGCACACGCAGTACGCCGACCCGATGCCGTGGTTTTTGCTGGCGGAAGGAGGGCTCACGGGTGTTTCCAGCATCATGCCGCAAAAACGCAACCCGGCGGCGCTGGAGCAACTGCGCGCGCAAAGCAGTATTTTGCTCGGAGAAATGCACACCGTGTTTTTAATATCGCACAACAACCGCACCGGCATGTTTGATTACCGCATGTACGATCCGGTGCCGTGCGCGCGGGCCTTGCAGGTGTTCAAGCTGTTGGGGCAGGTGATGAACGGCCTGGTGGTCAACAAGGAGCGCGCGCTGGCTGAAGTACGCGCGGATTACTCAACCACCACCGAAATCGCCGACGCACTGATGCAAAAAGCCGACGTGCCGTTTCGCATCGGCCACCATTTTTCGTCCAAGCTCACCGACTACGGGCGCGGCAACCAACTCAAGATCAACGAGATTCCCTACGCGGAGGCCGGGCGCATTTATCGCGAACAGACGCAAACCGAACTGCCGCTCACCGAAGCCGCCTTCCGCGAAGTCATCAGTGCCGAATACATGGTGTTCGGCCGCAAGGGCATCGGCGGGCCGCAGTTGAGTGAGGTGAATCGCATGTTGGCGGAGGAGCGGGCCGCTGTTTCGGCAGACGCTGCATGGGTAAACACCAGTACCGGAAATCTTGCGCTGGCGGATGCCCTGCTTGAGTCTGCGTTCAACGCGGTTGCCGCGGAGGGGCGCTAAGGCGCACGCGGCGAGTCTATCTCAGCCGTCGCGATACCCTGCTTCACGCTGACTGCGCAACGCCAGCACGAACACCGTATTGATTTCTTCGGCGTAGCGGTACAACGCAACGTAACCGCTAGCCTGCCGCCCGATCACCAGTTCACGTTTACCATCGCTGGCGGGCCGTCCAATCAACGGATTGTGGGCCAGCACATCCATGGCCTGAATGATTTCTTGCGGGCGTGACGCCGCGCCCTCCACATCGTGCGCGTGCAGAAAATCTAAAATACTATCGAGATCATCCCCAACGCCAGGCAGTAATTCGATGCGCGTCACCTTCAACGGGAAATTTTCCGGGGAGCCGGGCGCTCTGCTGTCTTACCCTTGGCTCGCGCCAGGAGATACGCTTTCATTTCAGGCCAGGGTATGGATTTGCCCGATTCCATAAATTGCGCATAGCGCTTGTCGGCCACGTCATTGAACTCCGCACGCCGCTCCTCTAGCGCGGCTTTTTCGGCAATGGCGTCCAGAATAAAACCGTGCGCGGTCGTGCCCGTGCGTTCAGCAACCGCCGCAACGCGCGCTTTCAGGTCTTCGGGCAGACGAATGGTGGTGGTAGACATGGTGGCCTATCCTTGTTCGATGCTGGTTCGATGTCGCTATTTGCGAAGTGTAGCACATAAGTGCTACGGAGATATCTCGGCGGGCGGGCAAGCACAGAGACGGACAAAACGCATTGCGCTTTACCCGCAACAGCGGGTTGTGGACCGGCTTCGCCTTTTAAAATAACATAATAAAAATCAGTAGTGTCCCAACGTTGATCGATTGTTTGCCAGCAACTGATTGAAACAAAATAGATAATTCATGTTTTAATCTGGTCTCGATTTGAACTGCGCCGTTGACATTTGTCATCCTACGAGGAATTCACTCGCAGGGGACA
>CAWUUY010000036.1:0-8427 GCA_963924885.1 uncultured Burkholderiales bacterium
TGCCGACACTGGCCGAAGCCGGTTTTCCCGGCGCCGAGATCGGCGCGCGCGCGCCTGCCGACGGTTACACGCTCTTACAGATCCGTCTCACGCAAACGGTGAATGCCAGTCTGTATCGCAATCTTGCCTATGAACTTTTGCGTGATTTCGCGCCGGTGACGCAGTTTGCCTCGTCGCCGTCGATTGTGGTGGTGTACCCCGCGCTGCCTGCCAAATCGGTGGCTGAGCTGGTAAAACTCGCGCAGGCGAAGCCGGGGGCGATTAATTACGCCTCGGCAGGCAGCGGCAGCGCTACCTTTCTATCGACCGAACTGTTCAAGGGTCTGGCCGGCATCGACCTTGTTCATGTGCCGTATCGCGGCGGCGGCGAAGCCATCGCGTCGATCATTGCAGGTGAAACGAGTGTCTTATTTGCGCCGGTCGCCCCCTCGCTGGAACATACGCGCAGCGGCAGACTGCGTGCGCTGGCGGTCACCACGGCGCAGCGCTTGCCTTTGCTGCCGGCGTTGCCGACACTGGCCGAAGCCGGTTTTCCCGGCGCCGAGAGCGGAAGTTGTTACGGCATCGTGCTGCCGGTCAAAGCATTACAGTCCATGATCGCGACAGTTCATGCGGCCACGCTCAAGGCATTGAGTCAGCCCGACGTGCGCAAGCGCTTTGTCGAATTGGGGTATGTCATCATTGGCGATAGCCCTGAACAGTTTCGCGCGCACCTTCGCTCGGAGATCGAGAGCCTGGGCAAAATCGTCAAGCGCACCGGCGCGGCGGTGAACTGACCATGCCATTGTTTTTAAGACCCGGCAAACCCACGCTAAGTTACCAGATCGATGATTACACCGATCCGTGGGTGAACGCTGGCGTCATCGTGTTGCAGCACGGCTACGCGCGCTCATCGCGATTTTGGTATGGATGGATACCGCAACTTGCGCGCCAGTACAAGGTTTTGCGCATGGATTTACGCGGGCATGGGACGTCGCCGCTGGATTTTGCCCCAGCGGCGGGGCACACGCTGGAGGCTTACGTGGAGGATATGGTGTCGCTGCTGAATCACTTGAATATCACCGCGGTTCACTACTGCGGCGAGTCATTTGGCGGCATCATCGGCATGGCGCTTGCCGCCCGGCACGCGGCGCGCGTGCGGTCGTTGACGCTGGTGGCGTCCCCCGTGTATCAAAACAAGAACGCGGCGTACTCTGCTGGTTTTGCCACGCGGGAAGAAGCGCTGCGCACGCTCGGCACTGCCGCGTGGGCGAAGGCGATTTACGGCGCGCCGGGATTTTTCCCGCCAGGCACGCCAGATGGGCTGCGCGATTGGTATGTGAACGAGATCGGCAAGTCGAATGCCGAAGTGCTGTGCGGCTTGTATGGCTTGTTGAAGCACGCCAACGCAACCGAACTGCTGCCGCTGATTGAAGCCCCGGTGCTGGGTCTCTATCCGACGGCCGGCCCGCTGACCAGCTCGGAGCAGGAAGACCTGCTCACCGCCCATATTCGCAATCTCCACATGATGCATTTACCTACGCCATCGCATGCCGTGCTGAACATAGAGCCTGATTGCTGTGCGCGGCATCTGCTGCGTTTTGTTGCCGCGCGGGATGAGCGGCAAGTCGGAAAGTAGCGCAACGCGTAAGCCGCACACCGTAGGGCGTCAATAAGCGAAGCGCATTACAAAAGACGCGCGGCCTGTCCTTGTGCCTTGAGTAGTGCAACCGCCTGCTTGTCGAAGGAAACAAAGGTTTCCCCGCCGAGCCAGTTCCCCTCGTAGGCGATAACGCCATCGGCGAAATCACCGCCAGCCTCCAGCACGGACAAGCCGGCTTCTACCGCAGGCCGATTCATGGCCACGTTCGCGGTGGCATGCAGCGCGCGCACCGCAGCGGCCGCATCGGCGGGCTGGAAGCCATACACCTTGCGCAACACCCACACCAACTCACACAAGCACGGCAGCGCGATGGCGATCAATTGGGCATTGGCCAAGGCCTTGGACGCGGCACGCGCTTGCACTGGATCATCGCGCACGACAGCACGAACAAGGACGTTGGTATCGACGGCAAGCCTCATTTTTTTCCGGCCCAGCCTTGCGCCGCTGCCTCGTTGATTTCGTCAATCGTCGCCACTTTTTTGGTGCGACCGGCGAGCAAGCCGATGAACCCGTCGATCGACCCGCCGGGGCGGGCGGCTTTGAGGATGCCCCGGCCATCAGGCAGCAAATCCAGCTCGATTTTTTCTCCCGGCTTGATGCCCAGATGTTGCAGCACGTCTTTTCTAAAAGTCACCTGCCCTTTTGCGGTGACGGTCAATGTGGCCATGGCAGCGCTCCCTCGGTTAACGGAATGCCCATTATAGTAATGTAAAATTACCTTACTGACAATCATCAACAACGAATGCGCCGCAAGGAAAGGTGAACGAATTATTCGACCCCATGGATTCGCCATGCGATAACGAAAGGCCCCGCCGTATACTCCGACCTTGGCATTTTAATCAGGGCTTCCTCCCGCCGGTGGCTTATGAGCAGATCGCATGTCGGGGGAAGCCAACAGGGTTACGAACGAAAGGACAAGCGGTGTCGAAAGTCTCATCGATCTTGATTGCCGGTGATTGCGGCCCGGCGCATGGGCGCGCGGAAGGGTTTCCCATCGAGAGTTATACGGCGCTGGTGCGCCCGGTATTGGCGAACGCGGATTTTCGTTTTGTGAATTGCATGCGGACCTACTCCACGCGCGGGGTGTTTGGCAAGCAGGCGCGGCAGGTGTGCCAGCCCGTGGAAATGGCGGATATTTTCAGCATTGAATTATTCGACGGCATCACCATGGCGAACAACCACAGCTACGACAGCGGGCCGGAGGCCATGCTCGATACGCGGGCGCTGTTTAACGCGCGCGGCATTCAGGTCACCGGCGCGGGGCGTGATCTTGCCGAGGCGCGCAAGCCGGCGATCATCGAGCGCCATGGCGTGAAGGTCGGTTACCTCGGGTATACCACGGTGGGCGCGCCCGACAGTACGGCGGGCGTCGCCAAGCCCGGCGTGATGAACATGCGGGTGACGACGCGCTACGAGGAGCGCGGCCCGAATTCGCCGGTGCGTATCCACACCGAGCCGCATGCGGATGATCTGGCGATGCTGCTGGACGATATCCGCGCGCTGCGGCGGCAGGCGGATGTGGTGATACTCGCGTTTCACGCCGGGGTGATCCGGCTGCCGCGCGTGATCGCGGATTATCAGGTCGCCGTGGCCCACGCGGCCATCGACGCCGGCGCGGATATGATCGTCAGCCATTCGCCGCACATCCCGAAAGCCATCGAAGTCTACAAAGGCAAACCGATCTTCTACAGCATCGGCGTTTTTGCCATGACCAAGCCGTTCGCGGCGCCGTCGTGGAGCGAACCGGCGTGGTCGCACGGCGCGGTGCGTAATCACACGGATCTCGACCCGGACTATCCGTTCATGCCCTACGGCGAGGCTTGCACCATCAGCCTGCTGGCGAAGGCGCGGGTGTCCAGGGACGGCCTGCTGCGCATCTCGTTTTTGCCGATGATGATCGACAAAAAATACCGCCCGGAAGTGCTGTACGCGGGTGATCCGCGGTTTCATCAGGTGATGGCGTACATGGAATGGGCCTCCGAAGACATGCCTCACCGCTTTACCGTCGAGGATGACGAGGTATTCGTATCCGGGTGATTGGGAGCGCGCCGACATCGCGGCATTTGTACGATGGACGCAACGGTTCGGCCCCTTTGAAAAATCTTCACCGCAGAGGCGCAGAGGAAACGCAGAGAACAGCTTTTCTCCGCGGGAGTTCTCTGCGTCTCCGCGCCTCTGCGGTGAGGTTTTTTCTCGTTTAGAACTGATTAGCTACAGTGGTGTAACGGTTATGGATTTGGGTATCAAAGGTAAAACCGCGCTGGTGACGGCTTCCAGCGCCGGCATGGGCCGCAACCTCGCGCACGCGCTGGCCGCGGAAGGTGTGAACGTCGTGTTGTTTGCCCGCTCCGCCGACAAGCTGCGGGACGTTGCGCAGGACATTGCCCGCACGCACGGCGTCAAGGCGCTGGCCGTGCCCGGCGACATGCTCGTGCGCGCCGACGTCGAGCGGCTGACCGCCACGCTGCAAAGCGAGTTCGGCGGCCCAGATATTCTGATTCTCAATACCGGGCGCGCGCCGAATCCGCTGCGTGCCACGCTGGATGAGTCGGAGGCGCAGCGCTGGCACGAGGCCTACCATAACCAGTTGTGGGCGGCGATACAGGTTGCAAACAGTGTCGTGCCGCTGATGCTGGCGCGCGGCTGGGGCCGCATTATTGCGATCACCTCCGCGTCGGTAAAAGAGCCAATGCCGCACCACAGCCTCTCCACTGTCTTTCGCGCGGGCGTCACCGCCTACATGAAGCATCTCGCCAACGAAGTCGGTTCCAAGGGCGTCACCGTCAACTGCGTGGCGCCCGCGCTGATCGATACGTCCCACCGTAGTGGCGGCGCCGCGTACAGCGAAGCGCAAACCGAAGCGCGTAAAAAGATGACACCCCTGGGACGCATGGGCGCGCAGTCCGAGGTCTGCGGCGTGGTGACTTTTTTAGCGTCAATGCAAGCCGGGTTTATCACCGGCTCGACCATCAACGTGGAAGGCGGCATGCTCCGTGCGATGGTGTGAGACTAATCAGAGCACGGGTTGCGCCGAAGCCGACGGCGTAAACGCATCACTGAAAAAATCATCCAGCGGCAGTTGGCATTGCTCGGTGAAATCGCTTAACGCGGATTCGATGACGATGGGCGCGCCGCAGGCGTAGACCTGATGGCCGCGCATGTCGGGGTGGTCTTCCATCACGGCGCGGTGCACGAAGCCGGTGCGTCCCGTCCAGTGATCGTCGGGCAGCGCGTCGGACAGCACGGGGATATATTTGACGCCATGCGCGCGCGCCCAGCTTTCGGCGAGCTCATTCAGGTACAAATCGGCGCGCACACGGCAGCCCCAATAGAGCGTTATCGGGCGCTGGATTTTTTTGTGGATCGCGTGTTCGATGATGGCTTTGATCGGCGCAAAGCCGGTGCCACTGGCGAGCAGGATCATCGGTTTGTCGCTTTCTTCGCGCAGGAAAAACGTGCCCAGCGGGCCTTCCAGTCTAAGGATGTCTTTTTCCTTGAGTGTATTGAACACGTATTGGCTGAACGGGCCGCCGTAATTGCGCAGATGCAGCTGCAGCACGTCGTCGTCGTGCGGCGCGTTGGCGATTGAGAGGCTGCGGCGCAGGCCGCTTTTGGTGAGAATGTCGATATATTGCCCGGCGAGAAATTGCAGCCGCTCATTCGCGGGCAGGCGCAGGTGGATCATCATCACGTCGGGCGCGAGCCGTTCGAGTTTTTGCACGCGGCACGGCAGGGTGCGCACCTGGATATCCTTGATAGCGCTGATTTCGCGGCATTCGATCGTGACATTCGTCAGCGGCTTGGCCTGGCAAAACAGCGCGTAGCCGTTTTTCTTTTCGCTGTCGAGCAGGGCCGAGTTGTTGTAACTGCCGTAATCGACGCTGCCTTCGAGGAGCCTGCCTTTGCAACTGCCGCAGGCGCCGTTGCGGCAGCCGTAGGCGATGTTAAAACCTTCGCGCAGCGCACCGTCGAGGATGGTTTCGTCGCCGCTGACGGTGTAATGGTGGTTGCTGGGTTTGATCGTGACCTGACAGGGCATAATGTAAAATGGTCTTGGCTATGAAACGGTTACTGATTATCGGTTGCGGCGACGTAGGCATGCGCCTGATTCCGCTGGTGCGCGCGCGTTATCGCGTGTTCGCGCTCACGCGCGATCCGGCGCAGTGCGCCGCGTTGCGCGCGCTGGGCGCGACACCGGTACTCGGCGATCTGGACAAACCGCAAACCCTGTCCGCCATCGCGGGCATCGCGCATGACGTGGTTCATCTCGCGCCGCCGCCAGCGCGAGGACTGGCCGACACGCGTACCGCGCATGTGATCGCCGCATTGGGAAAAAGCTATCGCCGACATAGTGGAAATCGCGGCACTCTACCACAGCACTTCGTCTACATCAGCACCAGCGGCGTGTATGGCGATTGCGGCGGCGAGGTGGCGCCCGAAACGCGCCCTTTGCATCCGCAAACCGCGCGCGCGCGGCGGCGCGTGGATGCCGAGCGCCGCTTGCGCGCATGGGGCGCGCGTTCGGGCGTGCCGGTGTCGATACTGCGCGTGCCGGGCATTTATGCCGCGGATCGTTTGCCGCTGGCGCGGCTGGAGCGCGGCACGCCGGCACTGCGTGACGAGGACGACAGCTATGTTAATCATGTTCACGCCGATGATCTGGCGCGGCTGGTGATCGCGGCGCTGCATCATGCGTCGCCGGGGCGCGCCTACAACGCGGTGGATGATGTACCGCAGAAGATGGGCGCGTATTTTGATTTGGTGGCGGACCGGCATGGCCTGAACCGTCCGCCGCGCATCGCGCGCAGCGAGGCGGCACGCGTGATACCCGCGAACCTGCTGTCGTTCATGAGTGAATCGCGGCGGCTGACCAATCAGCGCATCAAGCGCGAACTGCGGTTCACGCTGCGCTATCCGAGCGTGCATAGCGGCATCGAGAGTATCGACGGTACTGCCGCGCCCAGCCCGGCAGGTAGCGTATGACCCCGCCCGACGACGTGCTGCTGGTACTGACGACGCTGCCGGATCAGCAGGCGGCGACCCAGCTCGCCAACGCTCTGATCGATGAAAAAGTCGCGGCATGCGTCAATATCCTCGGCGCGTGCCGGTCGGTGTATCGCTGGCAGGGAAAGGTTGAAAGCGCACAGGAAATCCCGCTGCTGATTAAAACCACTGCCGCGCGTTACGCCGCGCTGGAGGCGGTGATCCGCCGCTGGCACCCTGACGAACTTCCGGAAATCATTGCAGTCCCACTGGCGCAAGGTTTGCCCGGCTACCTGCAATGGGTGGCCGGAGAGGTCAACACGGCGACGCAGAGCACATGATGCGAAATATATCTAAGTATATGTTTTTATTGTATTTTTTGTGCTGTGCTGCGATGGCGTCGGCGGCACAGCCGGAGCTGCTGGAGCCGGAAAAAGCCTTCCGCTTTTCCGCGCGCTTGCTGGATGCCTCGACCATCGAAGTGCGCTACCAGATCGCCGAGGGTTATTACCTGTATCGCGAGCGGTTTGCGTTTGCCGCGGAGCCGGTGGGCGCGCGGATCGGCGCGGCGCAAATTCCGCAGGGCACGCTGAAAAAAGACGAATTCTTCGGCGAGGTGCAAACCCATCGCGGCGAACTGAAAATCATCGTGCCGGTGGAATCCGCCGCTGATGGAAAAATCCTGCTGACCGCCACCTCGCAGGGATGCGCTGATGTCGGCGTGTGTTACGTGCCGATGGACAGCAAAATACAATTGTCGATGACCGCAGGCGCCGGCGGTGTCGCATCGGCGGGCGGGACGGCGGGCGGCGATCCGCTATCACGTATTCTCGGTCAATCGGACGTTAAATCTCCCACCGCCACCGCCACGGCCACGACCGCCGAAGACTCGCGCATCGCCGCGTTGTTCCATGGCGAGTTCTGGCTGTTGATCGCGAGCTTTTTTAGTTTCGGGCTGCTGCTGTCGCTGACGCCCTGCGTGCTGCCGATGATCCCGATTCTGTCGGGCATGATCGTCGGGCGCGGACAGCACGTGACGCGCATGCACGGTTTTATGCTGTCGGCGGCGTACGTGCTGGGCATGGCGATCACCTACGCCGTCGCGGGCGTGGCCGCCGGGCTGTCGGGCGCCATGCTGTCGGCGGCGCTGCAAAATCCGTGGGTGCTGGGCAGCTTTGCGCTGGTGTTCGTGGCCCTCGCACTGGCGATGTTTGGGCTGTACGAACTGCAACTGCCAGCGAGCCTGCAAACGCGGCTGACGGAAACCACCAGCCGCCTGCCCGGCGGCCAATACGGCGGCGTGTTCGTGATGGGTGTGTTGTCGGCGGTGATCGTCGGGCCGTGCGTGGCGGCGCCGTTGGCCGGCGCGCTGCTGTATATCAGCCAAAGCCGCGACGGCGTGCTCGGCGGCGCGGCTTTATTTTCGATGGCGCTGGGTATGGGCGTGCCGCTGCTGGCGGTGGGCGCGTCGGCAGGCGCGCTGCTGCCCAAGGCCGGGCCGTGGATGGATGCGGTGAAGCGATTTTTCGGTGTGTTGCTGCTTGCGGTGGCGATTTACCTGGTATCGCCAGTGATCCCACTGGCGGCGCAAATGCTGGCGTGGGCGGCGTTGCTGATCGTCTGCGCGGTGTATTTGCGGGTGATCGATCCGCTGCCGCAGCACGCGCCTGGGTTTCAGCGTTTCGGCAAGGGTATCGGCGTCATTTCCCTGCTGGCGGGCGCGGCGTTCATGGTCGGCGCGTTTTCGGGTGCAAAAGACATCCTGCGGCCGTTGTCCGGACTGGTCGGCGCGCCGGCGACGG